>WQYA01000057.1 GCA_009781495.1 Cystobacterineae bacterium | reverse complement strand
GTAGGCGAAACGGAGCGGAACGTGTGAGGCGGGAAAGCAAAGCTTTCACGACTCATGAAGTGGAGCGGAGTTAAACGAGCGAAGCGAGTTTCAACCTACTGCCGCCGCGCAGCGGAAACAGCCGGGCCGCAGGCCCAGCACCAACAACCCCGCCCGGAGGGCAAGAGAACCATTTCTGAAAACAGCCGGGCCGCAGGCCCAGCAACAACCCCGCTAGGGCCTAATAAATAACGCTCAAAGTGAGAAATTTACCCCCCCCTGGAAGGGGAAAAGAAATATTTTTAACCCCCTGCCCGGAGGGCAGAAGAAAGGCCCTTCCCATGGGCGGCATTGGACCAACCCCATTGCCGCCCGCTAGGGCAACCCCCCCCTCTTAGAGGACTTCTTTTTGCTTGAGGTCCGTCTTCACGCGCACCAACCAAAGAATAAAACCTACCAGAAAACATGGCTGCGCCACAAAAGTAAACAACGCCAAAGCCATGGGCGAGTGCAAGTTAAAAACAAACCAAAGCGTCAGCAAAAAACCAAGTCCACTAAACAAAGCCGGCAAACGCAGTGTCATGGGCATTTCCTCCCTCTCCTAGCGAGAGGCCTCCAAAACGGGTGGCTGCATCAAAGCCTCATAGCTTTTGCTTCCCGGCGTGCGCTGCAAGGCCGTCGGGTGCGCAGGGCCATGGCAATTCAAACAACTGCTTTCACTGGAGGCCAAATGCTCCCTCAGCGTGCTGTGCGAAGAAACCGCTTGGAATTTCTCCGTCAAAGCATGGCACTTGAGACAGTTGTTGTTGTCATAAAAACCGCCGCTGCGGTTAAACTCAATGGGCTCCTTATAGGTGCTTGATACATAGCGCGCCAGGTGGCGAAAACCGTCGCCCTTGGACTTCATCGTCCCCGAAAGGCCATAGTCCGAGTGGCAGTTGTAGCACTGCTGGCTCGCAATCCATCGGTTGTTATAGTGGCGCGCTGCCAAAGAGCGGCTTTGCTTGTTCACCATGTCATTCACCATAGGACTCATCACATGGCAGCCTGCGCAGGAGCTTACTTCCTTCACCCCCTCAAACGTCTGGTAGTTCGCTACCCCTATTGCCAGCAAAGGCAACACCCCTAGCCCTATCGCCGCTCCAACCTTCACCCCCATCGCCCCTACCTTCGAGTTCAGTTGTGAAGCCGACATCAGCCATAAACGAATGCATATCAACAGCCCAACCAACGAAAGGCCAACTCCCAATATTAAAATAAGCGTTGTCATAGTCCATTCCTTAAGTTTCTAGGGCTAACTCCTCGGGGACACAGAACCCTCTGCCAAAGACATGCTCACAGCCGTCACCTTAAACTCGGGCTCAAAGGACATTGGATCAAAAGCATCGGATACCACCGCATTCACAAAGACTTTGGGATCATAGAAAGCGGCAAAACAAACTCCCTTGCGCGGCCCCGTCGACAACTTCGCCTTCCCCTGCACCTTGCCGAATTGGCTCTCAATCGTCACCATTTGCCCTTCGGAAATGTTCCTCTCGTGCGCATCCTGAATGTTGATTTCAATGGTGGCAGGACCCGACGCTTCGTCGAGCTCCTTTATGCGCTGCGTCATGGTGCCGGTGTGCCACTGCTCCAAAATACGCCCCGTCGTGAGGATGATGGGGTATTTCTCAGAGGGCTCCTGGGGCAAATTCACCCAAGGACGGAACCAAATTTTGGCCTTCTTGTCGGGCTGTCCATAGAATTCAATATCCAAGTCGGGGTTGGACATCATCGGATCGCCCTTCATATAGCGGCGCGCCGTCCCCGGGTGGCTCTCCGTGGGACACGGCCATTGAATGCCGTGCTCCTTCTGCATACGCTCCCACGTCATACCCTCATAGTTATAGACACTCTTCGCCGACATCTTGCGCACCTCATCCCAAACCTCCTTCGGCACTTTGGACTTTATCAACCCCGCTGGAATCACCCCCGCCCCCTCCAGACGCTCGGCCAAGTCCACCAAAATCTGCAGGTCGCTGCGCGCCTCGCCGGGCGGCTCCAACAACTTCTCAATCAGTTGATAGCGCCGCTCCGTCTGCCCCATGACGCCCTCTTTCTCAATCCAAAGCGCCGCAGGCAAAATGACTTTGGCCAACTTGGCCGTCTCGCTGTCTTCAAAGGCTTCTGCCACCACCATAAAGCCCTTCTCCATGGCGCGACGATAGCGCTCGCCTGCCGGAAGCGACTGCGCAGGGTTGGTGCACATGACAAGCAAACATTCAATCTCACTCGTCTCCATTGCGCGGTACATGGCGATGGTGTGCTTGCCGGGCCCTGGGGCAATGGTGCCCTTGGGCAAACCCCAAATCTCCTCTACCTCTTCACGGTGCTTGGGGTTGGCTGCCAGACGGCCGTGCGGCAACAAGTGCGAAAGCGCACCGCAGTCGCGCACACCGCCACAAGCGTTGGGCTGCCCCGTCATCGACAAGGGCGTTGCTCCAGGCTTGCAAATTTGCCCCGTCAACAGGTGCAAGGCCGACAACATGTTGTTGCTGGCTGTCCCGCGGCTGGACTGGTTAATGCCCATCGTCCAACACGAAACCGTCCCGTTGGACTTCGCGAAGAGGTGGGCGACTTCGCGAATTTGGTAGGGGGAAATGCCAATGCGCTCCGCCACTTTCTCGGGCGCATAGTCCTCAAGAAGCGCGCCATATTCTTCGAGCGAAAGACTGTTGTCCTCCTTGGGCGGCAAAGGCTGGCCTTTCTCATCCAACAGCGGCTTGCCCTCCGCGTCCAACTGGGGAACCATTCTCGCAAACTTGCAGTGCTGGGCCACAAACGCCTTGTCGACAAGCTTGTCTTTTATGATGACATAGGCCATGGAGTTTAAAAGCATCAAGTCATAGCCGGGCCGAATGTGCAGGTGAATGTCCGCAGCCTCCGCCGTCTCACAGCGCCGCGGGTCCACCACAATAATGCGGCTGTTGGGGTTCGCCTTGCGCGTCAGCTTCATGCGCTCAAAGCTGGGCTGGTGCGCAACGGCCATGTTCGCGCCTGTAATGAAAAATACCTCGGCCTTGTCCAAATCCTCATAGCAGCCGGCAGGCTCGTCCTTGCCGAAAACTTGGGTGTAGCCCACCGCGGCAGAAGCCATGCAAAGCCGTGGGTTCCCATCCACATTGTTGGTGCCTATCCCCCCCTTGAAAAGCTTATTCGCCGTATAGGTTTCTTCTGTCAATAATTGGCCTGAACCATAGAAGGCTACCGCATTTTTGCCCTTCGTCTTAATGGCATTTGTAAACTTCTCCGCTACCAAACCCATGGCCTCCTCCCAACTCGCCTCTACCAACTGGCCATCCTCCCTGCGAATTTTGGGCTTGAGCGCCCTGCCGCTCCCATTGCCGCCATAGCCGGCTGTGTTCAGCGAGCTGAGCAGAGAGCCTTTGACGCAAATGAAACCCTTGTTCGTCGCTTCAAAATCGCCGCGTATGGCCACCACCTTCTGCTCCCTCATCCCCACCATTACACCACAGCCATTCCCACAAAAACGACAAACACTCTTGTGCCAACTGGCCGCCTTCGCCTGCGGCACCATCGCCTCCAATACGCCCCAACTCCCTGCCCCTAAAACCCCTACGCCCCCTATGGCCGCAAGGCCCATCAAAAATTCACGTCTATCGAGCTTGCTTCCCGACTCGTTTTCTCCCATGTGTGTCTTCCTCCAAAAATGAGGACTCCTAAAATATGTGGACGGCTGTCTTCTTCAGCAAAATCCTTCCAAACCCATGCCCACCAGCGGATACCCACGCTCACTCCCGGCGCGTACCTCTATGGAAAACCATGTGCCAGCTTTATATACACTCTGGACAAAAAAATACAGCTTCATTCTAAATACGTTCGTCGTTTTAGGGGCCTACCTTGGCCTACATATTAAAAATTCTAAATGGTTATCCCTGCTTGCCCGCCTTATTCATGTCTTCAAAACAATCCCAATCCTCCAAACTCTCTGCTTCCTCAGGAAAAAATCTCTCCGGCCCCAGCTCCTCTAAAAATTGCTGGAAAGAGCGCCCCCCCCTCTCAATGAAGGCCTCCAAGGGGCCCCTCGTCAGGCTGGGCGCATATCTGCCCAACAAGGGCTCCCAATAGGCCCTGCGCGGTATCAACGCCGCAGCCGGGCTCGGCGAAAACGCCAGCCCCCTCAAATCCTCCAAAACCACGTGCGGCATGTCGCAGGCCAAGGCAATGCACAAACGAGGTTGGGCATAACGCAACAGGGCCAACAACCCCCCCAAGGGGCCTATGCCCGACGGCGTGTCCTCCAAGCACGTGAGGCCCCTCTCCTTCGCAAAGGCTTCGTAGGCAGGGTGTCGCCCTACCAATACCACTTCCCAGCCTAACTCTAGGCCCATCCGCCAGTGGCCCTCTAGTATAAAACCCCCTTGAGGCCCCCTTAGCAAACCCTTCGCTAATCCCCCCATACGCCGGGCGCTGCCCCCTATAAAGAGGCCCAATACACCCCCTGTCATAAAAACTCCGCTAATGCCGCTAATAACTTTTCGGGACTACGCCGCACCTCTGAAAGCCGCCATAATACATAGCGCGCCTCGTCCCCTAGGCCCCCCCAGGCCTCGGCGGAAAGAGGCCGGCCTGCACCTCGGCTGCGCTCCATGACGCGCGCCTTGGCCTCCTCCGTCACCCACGGCCTCGGGTTGGGTAGGGCCGGCAAGGCCGACAATTGCCCGGGACGGCCCTCGGCCAACGCATGTATCAGCGCCGCATAGGCCTCCACCCCCGTGGCGTCCGGCTCCTCCGCGCATAAACGACAACGCTCCTCAAAACGGAGGGCTTGCCACATCTCTAAGGGAAACTTAAACCCTGCTATGTCTAACTTGCGGCGTAGCCCTAGGGGTATCAACGCTAAGTCCTCCCCTATTTCTGTCTCAAAACCAAATTTATACATAGGGCTAGGCTAGCCTTTTTGGAAACCGGCTGCTAGACCGCTTCTGGTTTAAAGTCATTCTACAGACCGGTTTCAATTTGACATGAGATCGAGGCGGACGAGGCTTTTGCGATGGGAGTGCACTTAAGTGCATGAC
Source organism: Cystobacterineae bacterium (assembly GCA_009781495.1). Classification (GTDB taxonomy): domain Bacteria; phylum Myxococcota; class Myxococcia; order Myxococcales; family Myxococcaceae; genus WRKR01. The sequence goes on along the minus strand of WQYA01000057.1, from coordinate 7,180 downwards.
CTGAGCAAAAACGAGTCCAACGAAGAGATCATGGCAAAGTGGAACCGGGCTAGCCTTGCCAAAATTTTCCGAGGGGTTTTGTGTGCTCTCCTTCTCTGAAGCCCAAGCTGTTTTAAAAGCCGAAATAACCCCCCTGCCGACGCAAACCGTCCCCTTCGCCGAGGCCTTCGGACGGGTGCTCGCCGAAAATGTATATGCCCCCAGCGCCTTGCCGCGCTTTGACAACAGCGCTATGGACGGCTTCGCCCTCTGCGCCTCAACCGTACCGCGCCGCGCGCGCGTCGCCTTCGAGGTGGCCGCGGGGCAAATGCCCCCCCAGCCTTTGCCCCCCCACCAGGTGGCGCGTATTTTTACGGGAGCGCGTATTCCAGAGGGGGCGGACTGTGTCGTCCCCCAGGAGAGGGTGGCCTATGAGGGGGAGCATATTCTGTTGCCGGAGGGGTTGAGGGTAGGGGGGCATATACGCAGGGCGGGGGAGGATTTTAGGGAGGGTCAACTTCTGCTAAAGGCCGGTAGCCGTATTCACCCCGGGGGTTTGGCCCTCCTCGCCGCCGGAGGCATCGCCCAGGTATCCGTCTTTCAACAGCCTAGGCTCGTCCTCTTCTCCTCGGGTAATGAGTTATGCCCCCCGCTGGGGGCCCCTCCTCCCCTAGGCTACCCCCCTGGGCCCCTACCCTCCCCGGAGAAGGCCAGCCTTTTTGATGCCAATACCCCCATGCTGGCCGCGTGGGCCCAAAGCCTGGGGGCGCGGGTATATGGCGAGCACCTCCGGGACGAGCCGCAGGCCACGCGGGAGCGTCTGCAAAGCCTGCTGCCCGAGGCGGACGTCGTGGTAACGGTAGGGGGCATCAGCGTAGGCCGTTATGACTGGATAAGGGGGGTATTAGGGGAGATGGGTTGCCGTTTCACCTTCAACGGGGTAGCGATGAAGCCCGGCAAACCCCTGTGCCTGGGCCGCCTCCAGGGGCGCTATGTGCTGGGGCTGCCCGGCAACCCGGGGGCCGCTTTTGTGGGCTTTGTTTTTTTCCTAGCCCCCCTCCTTAACGGCCTACAGGGGGTCCCCCAACCCTTCCCTCAACCTGTCTCCGCTAAACTCTGCCATGCGGCCAAGGCTTCCTCGGAGCGTTTGGAAATACACTGCGCGCAAATGGAGTGGGTGGCCGGCGAGGCCCACGTTCGCCTAGCCCCCCACTTCTCCTCCGGCGCCGTCCTCCCCCTGGCCCTGGCCAACGCCCTGGTTCCGCTGAATAAGCCCCACTATGAGGCCGGGGAGCGGGTGGAGGCTTTCGGTTGGGCATAACCGGGCTTTTCTGCTAATTTGCTTGAGGAAAAACGTGTATTGTGACATAAAAAACCACGTTTGGGGCCCATAAAAACTCAATAAAGAGGCAAAACACAATGAAAGTATGGAAACTCTGGGCTCTGGGTGCGTTTTGGGCCCTGGCAGCTTGCAGCCCTTCAGACGCTGTTGAATGCACGCCCAAGTGTATGGGCGACCAAACCTGCGTTGATGGCATCTGTCAGCCCATAACCGGCCCTGTGGGGTGTGTCGACAGCGACGCGTGTCCTGCTGCAGGACAAGTCTGTGTGGCGGGCATTTGCCAAATACCCGACCCTGCCGCATGTTCCAGCACCTGCACGGGCGGAAGTGTTTGTGTCGACGGTGCATGCCAAATGCCGGGCCCTGCCGGGTGTGTTGACGGCGACACCTGTCCTGTTGCCGCACAAGTTTGCGTGAGTGGCATTTGCCAAACACCCAACCCTGCCGCATGCTCCAGCACCTGCACGGGCGGAAGCGTTTGTGTGGAGGGTGAATGCCAAATGCCGGGCCCTGCCGGGTGTGTTGACGGCAACACCTGTCCTGTTGCCGCACAAGTTTGCGTGAGTGGCATTTGCCAAACGCCCGACCCTGCCGCATGCTCCAGCACCTGCACGAGCGGAAGCGTTTGTGTCGACGGTGCATGTCAAATGCCGGACCCTGCTGAGTGCTCTCAAGGCGGCGAGTGTCTTGAAGTCTGCGAAGGAGGCATCTGTCAGACAATCCAACTGGTTGTTTCTCCGAACGACCTTGCTTTTGATTTGGGAGCCGGCACAAAAACGCTGCTGGTTTCATCCAACACGGCTTGGAGTGCAAGCTGCGATAGGGCTTGGTGCAGCGTGACGCAGAGTGCTGCCGGCGGCAACGGAACGGTGACGGTGCACGTGCCGGGAAACGAAAACAACGAAGCCTCCCGCTCAGCCAATGTGCAGATAACGGCAGCCGATGGCAAGCTCCAAAGCATCGTGCGCGTTATGCAGATTGGCAATGAGCCCATCGTCCGCAGCTTTGAGCCAAACGCAGCGCCCCACGGCGCCACGCTCAACCTTTTGGGAGAAAACTTCAGCCCTGTTCTTTCGAACAACAACGTCAGCTTGAACGGTGTTGCCGCCCGTGTTCTTTGGGCTTCACCCGACAGGCTCAGCGTTGAAGTGCCTCAAAACAAAGCTTGCACAGGTCCCCTGCAGGTACGTGTGAATGGTCGAGCCGCCACGTTCTTATATGGGCCATATGAGTTTGTCTATTTGCTGGCGGCTGAGCTTGCGACAGTTGCCGACATTTCCGCTTTCGGCATCACCACAGACGCAGCGGGCAACCTCTATGTGACAAACGGCTACCGCATTCGCAGGGTGACACCGCAGGGAGTTGTCAGCACCCTTGCCGGCAGCAGCAATGGTTATGCTGAAGGCACGGGAAGCAATGCACAGTTTTCTTCCCCTCACGGCATTGCAAGAGACACGGCGGGCAACCTCTATGTGGCGGACAGCTATAACCACCGCATCCGCAGAGTGACGCCGCAGGGAGTTGTCGACACCATCGCCGGCAGCGGCACAACAGGCGGTGAGGGCAGCGGCTATTTTGACGTCCCGGGAGACGCTGCACAGTTTCGTTACCCCCGTGGCATCACCATCGACGCACAAGGCAACCTCTATGTGGCGGACACCGACAACCACTGCATACGAAGGATTGACTCGGGAACTTTGAGAATGGTCACCACCCTTGCCGGTGACTGTGGAATGGCAGGCTTCAACAACGGCGAGGGAACGGACGCACAGTTCCGCAGCCCCAGCGGCATCATCCTGGATGCACAAGGCGACCTCTATGTGGCGGATACCGGCAACAACCGTATTCGCAAGTTGACCCTGTCGAATGGTGTTGCCACCGTCGACACCGTTGTTGACGGCGCAGGAAACGAGATTGTTTTTGGTTCCCCTGGCAACATCGCCATAGACACAAAAGGCAATCTCTATGTGGTGAGCACCGAATATGTCTCAAGTGGCCAAATTCTCAAAATGACGCCGCAGGGAAACCAAAACCGCTATTCCCCTTCTTATTATTCCCCCCCTTATTCCTCCTCCATGTACAGCATTGCCACAGACGGGGCCGACAATGTCTATGTGGGAAATTATGGCGGCATCTACCAAGTCACAGCGTGGGAAGAATGAGCTTCGTTGAATAACGTCGCTCCATGAACAAAAGACGGGGATGAGGCATGGGCCTTGTTCCCGTTTTTGCAAGCCCCTTGGCCCATACAAGCCCCACTATGAGGCCGGGGAGCGGGTGGAGGCTTTCGGTTTGCCCTGAGGGGGGCTAGGCCGGGGCTTGGAAATAACCCCCCTATAAAACCAGAGATATTTCTGGGGAAGCTGCCAGCTGGCGAAAAATATCCCTCAGCGCTGGTGTAAAGCGTTGTGAGGACTACTTGTATTCTTTTATCGCGCTTATTGAGCATAAGTAGGTGTTGTAGCATAAGACTTATAGTAAAAATATAATCCCCCCCTATGACTGAAGGATACCTGGATGAAATTATGGAAGCTATGGAGTTTAGCTATATTTTTAACCCTAGGGTTGGCTTGTAGCTCTTCAGACACGCTTGAATGCACGCCCAGCTGTACGGGCAATACAAGCTGCGTTGATGGCCGCTGTCAGCCCATAGCCGGCCCTATGGGGTGTGTCGACAGTGAAACGTGCCCGACTGCCGGACAAGTTTGCGTGGTTGGCCTTTGCCAAACACCCAACCCTGCTGCATGCTCCAGCGCTTGCACAGGTGGAAGCGTTTGTGTGGGGGGAGCATGCCAAATGCCAGGCCCTGCCGGGTGTGTTGACAGCAACACCTGTCCTGCTGCCGGACAAGTTTGCGTGGTTGGCCTTTGCCAAACACCCAACCCTGCTGCATGCTCCAGCGCTTGCACGGGTGAAAGCGTTTGTGTCGGTGGTAAATGCCAAGCAACAGGCCCTGCCGGGTGTGTCGACAGTGACGAATGCCGCGCTGCTGGACAAGCCTGCGTGGAAGGTATTTGCCAAAATACAAACCCTGCTGCATGCACCCCCTCCTGCACGGGTGAAAGCGTTTGTGTCGGTGGTGAATGTCAAGCAACAGGCCCTGCCGGGTGTGTTGACAGTGACGAATGCCGTGCTGCTGGACAAGCCTGCGTGGAAGGTATTTGCCGAACACCATACCCGTGCACCAACGACAACGCGTGTGTTGAAGTCGTTGGAACAGGCGGAGACGCCTGTATTGACGGCATTTGCCAAATAAAAAGGCTCAGCACCCATCCAACAAGCCTTCATTTCGAAATTGGAGCTGGTGTACAGAGCTTTGATGTCGTTTCCAACATGAGCTGGAGCACACGCTGCGATAGGCCTTGGTGCACCGTGACACAGAGTACTGCCAGCGGCAACGGAACGGTGACGGTGAGCGTTTCTGGAAACGAGGACAGCGAAAATTCCCGAACTGCCAAGGTGACGATATCCTCAAATCATGGGCTCCTGACATTCGTGTCGATTGTGCAGATTGGCAATGAGCCCACCCAGCAGCTTTAACCCAAGCGCAGCACCCCATGGCGCCACGCTCACCATTAACGGACAAAACTTCAGCCCCGTTCTTTCGAACAACAACGTCACATTGAACGGTATCGCCGCACGCATTCTTTCTGTCACGCCGACCATACTTGAAGTTGAGGTGCCTCAAAACAAAGACTGCACAGGTCTCGTACAGCTAAGTGTGAATGGCAAAACCGTCACATCCATATCCGAGTTTGTCTATTTGCTGTCGGCTGGCGTCACCACGGTTGTCGACATGACCGTTTCCGGCGTCCGAAGGGAAAAAAGTCTGAAACAAACACAGACGCCGAGCGCCTTAAAAGCATCGGCATGGCATTGGCCATGCATTGGCTATGAAAAAAGAAAGGCAAGAAATGCAAATAAACCAGGGGAAGGAAGTGGGCGTCAAAAGAGGAAGCGGTTTTGTTTTGGGGTTGTCTTTGGTTTTGGCCCTTTCGTTTGTGGCCTGCGGAGAGGAGGAGGGTGTTGAGGGTGGTGGCGGTGGTGGCGGTGGTGGCGACAAAGTATTGCCTCCCAAAGTCATCGTCAGCACGATTGCCGGCACCCCTGTTAACGAAAAACCGCATGGCGATTCCGACGGCGATAAAACAACCGCACAATTTAATGAGCCTAGAGGCCTTGTGGTGGACGCGCAAGGCAACATCTATGTGGCGGACCACGATAACTACCTTATCCGCAAGGTGACGCCGCAAGGAAACGTCACGACGGTTAACCCTAGAGATGAGAAACCTTACAATTCTACAGCCATCAACCACCCTAATGACATTACCCTAGACTCAAAAGGCAACCTCTATGCGACAGAGGACTCTAACGATCAGCAAGTTAAGAAGGTGACGCCGCAAGGAGAGATTGATGCTTTTGCCCCAGCGAGTCCTGGGCATTCCATGTTTAGTAGTCCTTTTGGCATCGCCATCGATGCGGAAGACAACCTCTATGTGGCGGACGCTCGGAACAACTGCATCCGCAAAGTGACGCCGGACGAAAATGTCATCACCGTGGCCGGCCTTTGCGGCCCAGTGAATACCGAGGGCAATGCTAACGGCTCAAGAAACGTCGCGCGGTTTTATAGGCCTGAAGGCATTGCCATTGACTCCTCGGGCACCCTCTATGTGGCAGATAGCGGGAACCATTGCATTCGCAAGGTGACGCGAGACGGAAACGTCAGCACCTTTGCCGGCATTTGCGAGAATGGTCCTCCTTCAGAGTTTAATGCCCCGAGCGGACTGGCCATCGACGCAGAAGACAACCTCTATGTGGCGGACACCTATCACAGCCGCATCGTCAAGCTGACATTGAATGGAACCGTTATCCCCATTGCCGGAGGCCAGGCAGGTTTTGCAGATGGCAATGCGGGGGAGGCAAAGTTTTATTATCCTCGTGGCATTGCCACAGACGCAGCAGGCAACCTCTATGTGGCGGATACCGCTAACCACCGTATTCGGAAGATAACGTTGAAGTGAGGTTTTTTCTTTCGCCCTCCGGGCGGGGGGTTAAAAGCATTTCTTTTAGAGCGTTATTTTAGTTTAAAAATAGTTTTTTCGCCCTAGCGGGCGGCTGGAGGGGAACTTTCTAAAGGGGCTTGTTCGCCCTCCGGGCGGGGTTGTTGTCTCCCATTGAGTGTTTTTATTAGCCCCTGGCGGGGCGGCTTTGGTGCTGGGCCTGCGGCCCGGCGGTTTTCCTTCTTCGAACGTTGTTTTTTCTCCCATTGGCTGTTTTTATTAGCCCCTGGCGGGGCGGCTTTTTTGGAGTAGGGGGTTATTGCTGGGCCTGCGGCCCGGCTGTTTTCCGCTGCGCGGGCGCTGTAGGTTTCGCCTACCGGCGAGTCACTTTCTTTTGCATGCGCAAAAGAAAGTAACCAAAGAAAAACCACTCTCCGAGGGCCCCTTAGCGGGGAGCTAAGCCTCATTCGCAACCCCTTTCGAGCTTTCCTCTTCTGTTTGCATCAGGAGGGGCCGTACACGCGGTGCAAGGTTGAAGCGTGTCAGCACAGTCTTTCGGAACCCCTCCCCCGGAGGCAGCACGGCCTCAAAACTCGCCACCGTTGGCGCCATACATTTTGCAGAGGGCTCGGGTTTGAGTCCTCCAAGCAGCAACGAGTTGAACAGGGACGCCTGCCAGCGTCCCCTAAAGACCAAAAACTACCTGGGGAATGAATATAATACCCTAGAAAATAACGCCCTTAGCCTTAGGTAAGCCGGCAAAGAACTGCTCAACGCTGATTTTGAATCCAACAACGTCGACAAAATGTCGGATGAGCTCAACAAGCGTCATGTTGAGCTCGACGAGGGTCGTGTTGAG
>WQYA01000056.1 GCA_009781495.1 Cystobacterineae bacterium | reverse complement strand
TCCATTATTAAAACTCCTAAGCCCGCAGTTGGAATCCACAAAGTAAAGGGAGTTATAAGCGGCGGTGTCGGCCCCCAGGCTGGTGGCGAAAACCACATATTCTCCTGTGCTGACGAGGGGTTGTGTAACGCTGTCCGAGGCGACAACGCTCCCCCCCCTACACCCCACTCTCGTTAAGTGCAAATGGGTTTCCAAGGACAGCTGCGGGTTTATTGTGCGCGCGTTGTTGGTAACGTCAACAAACCCCTGCAGCAACGCCTCCCCTGTTAGCGTCAGCGGCAAAGGGGTTGTCCAACAAAGCCTGTCCACGGCTTTGAGGCTTTGCGTCCACTCCAGGGGCAGGGGGGTGGGGGGCGGCCCCAACAAAGTGGCCTGTGGGGGTTGTGCGGCTTCAACGCTGAAGAGGCCGCTTTCGGCGTCTATGCCGACATAGCAGAGGTGAAGCACATCGCCTAGGGCAACCCCTAGGGTTTCGTCCGCTGAAACAGCTTGGCCGTTAATTTCCATATAGGCGCTGGGGGGGGAGAGGCTCACCCGGTAGTTGCGGGTACGGGTACTCTTCAACGCCCCCTCCCCGGCCTCTATGCGTACAATTAATTTGCCGGAGGTGGTTTGCCAAGTGTCGTCAAAGCGGCACAGCCATTCGCAGCTGAGGGTTTGGCATTGGGGCAAAGTTTCGCACACGGCCTGGGCGCCGCCCGCTGTCGCCCCCACGTATTTGTGGGCGTCGGGGCCGTCCACCCGTATGTATAACTCAAAGCCCCCGTCATTCAGCCAACTGGCGTTGGCGTTTTCCCCCTCAATGCCGTCTCCCATGAGGGCAAACCTTTCCACGCCGTTTTGCAGGAGTCGCCATACTTTTATGGAGGCCATCAGCAGGTGTTGGGGGTTATATTCCCCGGGTATGCATATGCCCTTTGTGCTACCGGTTTGGGGGGCATAGCAAACGCTGCCTTCAGGGCAGTCGTCGGCCTCAAGCGTACAGGAGGCTTTAATGTTACAGGCGAGGAGGGGGGCAGCGAGGGCGAGGGCGAGGGCCGCCTTAGGGGTATTTTTCATGGCCATACCCCCTTGAGGCACAACAGGGCCCCCCCTTCCACGGGTGCAATGCCGAATTGCAGGGTTTGGGCGAGGCGGCGCTCCGGCGAGAGGAAAAACAGCACAACGCCGGCAATGGCCGCCGCGCCCGCTGCGGAGAAGGCCACAATGGAGACGGTTTTTTGTGCAGCAACCTTTTGGCGGAGTTGGTCGCCCTCTGCAATGGCGGCGGCCATGTCGCCCTTGTGGCGTTGCAACGTCTTGTCCGAGGGAATCAGGACGCGGGTGTCCCCCCCTAGGGTATAGGTTTTTTTGTATTTCCTAAAACTGTCGTCCGCCAGGCCCGCAAATACGGTGCCTATAATGGCGGCTGCGCCTGCTGTCCCCCAGAGGCCATAGGAGGCCATACGCATAGGGGAGGGTGGGGGGGAGGCCGCTAAGTCCACCGGCGCTGCTGAGTAAAGCGCAGGGGGTTCCTCCGCTGGAGGTTGCGTTATGTCGGCCCCTCCTGGGCCCTGGGCTTCTTGCGCCCAAGCCCCCCCGGCTGCCAATACCCCCATAAACAGGGCATAACGCCACCCTCCAAAACGCTTTTTCACTCCCATGGCGGTTTTCTTCTTCGGGCCTATGTCCAACATTCCAACACCTCCTGTAGGCGGCAAGGCCGCCCTGTGCGTCCCTGCGCGCACCTCAAATGGGCGACAAGCGCCCCGCATGTGGCCCCCCACGGCCGAGTTTGTAGGGAGACATGCTAGCAGAAACCCAGGAGAGAAACAAGAGAGGCCCCTTGGGGGCAGTGGAAACTCGTTTCGTCCGTTCCTCCCCTCCCTACCCCCCCAGAGGGAAAAACCTGCTTCTGTATAGTTAAGCGGAGCCTTATCATCCCCCCCACCCCAGGGGGGCAACCCCTCAACGTCCAGATGCAAACCCATGCTGCGAGACCCCCCTCCCCACCAGGGGGGAGAAACCCCATATTTTTCACTGGAGCAACGCTCCAAAAGAAATGCTTTTCAACAACCGCCCGCAGGGCAAATTATGTGGCGGACAAATAGGCTTGGAGGGGGCGGCAGGCATAGGGCTTGCGCGCCTGGGCTTCCAGTGCGCCTACCAGCATACGGGCCGCTTCCAGCGTGGTGAAGGCGGGCACTTGCTTCAACAAGGCCTCGTGGCGAATGGCATAGCTGTCGGAAATGGTTTTCTTGTTATCCGTCGTGTTAATAATGAGGGCTACCTCGTTGGCGCGAATGAGGTCTACAATGGAGGGCTTGCCCTGGGCGACTTTGTTGACTTTCTGCGAAGCGATGCCCTTCCTCGCCAAATAACTTTGGGTGCCGCCTGTCGTTAATACCTCAAAACCCAGCGCCCCTAGCCTTCGCGCAACGTCCACAATGCCGGGCTTGTCGTCGTCCTTCACCGACAAAAAGACTTTGCCCCCGCGCGGCAAGGCCGTGCCCGCCGCCAACTGGCTTTTGCCGAAAGCCACTTCCACACTGTCGGCCAACCCCATTACCTCACCCGTGGAGCGCATTTCAGGCCCCAACAAAATGTCCGTGTTGGAAAAACGCGCAAACGGAAACACGGCTTCCTTCACCGCTACATAATTCAACGAAAGCTCTGTGCCAAAACCCATGTCCGGCAAAAGCTCGCCCAACATGCAACGCGCCGCCAACTGCGCCAGAGAAACCCCCGTGGCCTTCGAAACAAAAGGAATGGTCCTCGAAGCGCGCGGGTTGGCCTCCAGCACATAAATGCTTTTGCCCTGTATGGCAAACTGTACATTCAATAGGCCCACAATCCTCAACTCCCTGGCCAAGTCCGTCACCACGTCCTTGAGGCGCTCCACCATTTCCGTGGACAAAGAGTGCGGAGGCAAAGTGCAGGCCGCATCCCCGGAGTGTACACCGGCTTCCTCCACGTGCTCTAACACCCCTCCTACCAAAACGTTTCCGTCTTTGTCGGCCACTACGTCTACGTCCACTTCCACCGCTTCATTTAAAAACCTGTCTAACAATACCGGGTGTTGGGGAGAGGTGCTGATGGCTTCATTCATGCAACGGGCCAAGTCCTCCCCGTCGCGCACCACCTGCATGGCCCGCCCGCCCAAAACATAGGAGGGACGCAGCATGAGGGGGAAACCCAGCAAGGTGGCCACGGAATAGGCCTCCTGCTCGGAGCGCGCAACGCCGTTTTCCGGTTGGCGCAGTTTGAGTTTCTCCACCACCTTCACAAAACGCTCGCGGTCTTCAGCGCGGTCAATGTCGTCCGGCGCTGTGCCCAGAATGCGCACGCCCTCTTTTTCCAGCGCCCAGGAAAGCTGCAAGGGCGTCTGGCCACCCAGTTGCACAATCACCCCCAAGGGCTTTTCGTGGTCCACCACTTCCAACACGTCTTCGAGGCTCAGCGACTCGAAATAGAGGCGGTCTGAAATTTCATGGTCTGTCGAAACCGTCTCGGGGTTGCAATTCACCATGACGGCTTCAAAGCCCGCTTTGCGCAGCGCAAACACCGCATGCACGCAGCAATAGTCAAACTCAATGCCCTGGCCTATGCGTATGGGGCCGCTGCCCAAAATCACCACCTTCGGGCGCGCCGAAGGCTCACTCTCATTTTCTTCGGCATAGGTGGAATAGAGGTAGGAGTGGAGGCACTCAAACTCTGCAGCGCAGCAGTCCACCCGTTTATAAACCGGGCGAATGCCCATGGCCCGCCGGTGGCTGCGCACCTTCCCCTCAAAAGTCCCCAACAGCGCCGCCAAATAGGCATCCGAAAACCCGTGGGACTTTGCGGAGCGCAACTGGGCTTCACTCAGCGACTCCAATTTGCCCACAGCGCGAATGACGCGGGCCTCTTCAACCAGCTGCTGAATCTGCGTCAAAAACCACGGGTCTATTTGTGTGGCTTTGGCGACGGACGCCACGCTGGCCCCCGCCCAAAATGCCTCTGAAACCACCCATGGACGCTCGGGCGTCGGCACCGCCAACAAACGCTTCTGCTCATTCATGGGGCGCTTGGAGCCTTCTTCGGGCAGGGAGAGGGGGTGACGCCCCAACTCCAGGGAGCGCATGGCCTTCATATAGGCCTCGCGGAAGTTGCGCCCCAAGGCCATGACTTCACCTACGGAGCGCATGGCCGTGCCCAACACGTTGCTGGCGCCTGAAAATTTTTCAAAGTTGAAGCGCGGAATTTTGACGGCCACATAGTCAATGGTGGGCTCAAAACACGCCGACAACTCGGCCACCATGGGGCTGCGCAACTCGTCGAGTGTATAGCCCAGGGCAAGCTTGGTGGCGATGCGCGCAATGGGAAAGCCCGTCGCCTTCGAGGCCAAAGCGCTGGAGCGTGAAACGCGCGGGTTGACTTCAATCACCACCATACGCTCGTCGTTGGGCGCCATGGCCAACTGCACGTTGGAGCCGCTGGAGGCCACACCCACTTCGCGCACCACGGCAATGGCCGCGTCCTGGGCTTTTTGGTATTCGGTTTTGGTGAGGGTTTGGATGGGGGCTACCGTAATGGAGTCGCCCGTGTGCACGCCCATGGGGTCTAAATTTTCTATGGAGCAGACGACAATAACATTGTCTTTCGCGTCGCGTATAACTTCAAACTCCAACTCCTTCCAACCTAATACGGACTCCTCCACCAATACGGAGCGCACGGGGCTTGCGTCCAGGCCCACCGTCACCTGGTTGATGAGGTCATTCTCGTCATAGGCGATGCCTCCACCTGTCCCCCCGAGGGTGAAGCTGGGGCGAATCACCAAGGGAAAACCCATGTCCTTGGCCAAAATTTGGGCTTCTTCCACCGAGGTGGCCAAACCACTCTTGGGCAGGCTTAGGCCGATGTGCTCCATGCAGTCTTTGAATTTTTGCCTGTCCTCGGACTTCTCGATGGCGTCCAGGGAGACGCCAATCATCTGCACGCCATAGCGCTCCAGGGTGCCGCGCTCCGCCAAAGCCTTGGCCATATTCAACGCTGTCTGTCCACCCATGGTGGGCAAAAGCGAGTCGGGCCTTTCTATGGCAATAATTTGCTCGGCCACCTCGGGTGTAATGGGCTCTATATAGGTTTTGTCGGCGAAGTCGGGGTCCGTCATGACGGTGGCGGGGTTGGAGTTCAGCAACACCACCTCCACCCCCTCCTCTTTGAGTGCCCGAATGGCCTGGCTTCCGGAATAGTCAAACTCGCAAGCTTGGCCGATGACAATGGGGCCGGAGCCAATGACGAGAACTTTTTTTATGTCTGAACGCTTGGGCATGGTGCTCAAGCCTCCTTTTCAGCTTCTAGGATGAGTTTCTCAAGCAAAGCCTTCTGCACGTGGAGGCGGTTTTCGGCCTCGTCCCATACGGCGGAGCGCGGCCCCTCCAACACCTCTTCTGAAATTTCTTCGCCACGGTGCGCAGGCAAACAATGCAACACAAAAGCCTCAGGCCGTGCGTGGGACAACAAAGCCGCATCCACGCAATAGCCGTCAAACGCTTCCTTGCGCAGGGCCTTCTCGGCGTCTTGCCCCATGCTGGTCCATACGTCCGTTGTGACAACGTCGACGCCGCGGCAGGCCTCCTGGGGGGTGTCAAACAGCTTCACCCCATGGCCGCCCAAAGCTGCCGCCTCCTGCGCGGTGGGGCGAAATTTCTCGGGGGCAGCAAGGTGCAGTTGCAGCCCAAACAAACCCGCCGCCTCCATCCAGGAGCGCGCCATGTTGCCCACCCCATCGCCCACAAAAGCCACTTTGCGGCCCTGCAACTCTCCCAGGCGCTCCACCATGGTATAGAGGTCTGCCAATACTTGGACGGGGTGTCCTTGGTCGGTCAGTCCGTTAATGACGGGGACGGTGGCGTGTTGGGCAAAAGCATAAATGCGCTCTTCGCCGAAAGTGCGCACCATGATGGCGTCCGCATAGCGCGAAAGCACACGCGCGGTGTCCGCCAAAGGCTCTCCGCGCGCAAGCTGGCTGTCGGCCACGGGCAAAGTCAAGGCATGGCCTCCCAGCTGCGTCATCGCCAACTCAAAGGAGACGCGTGTGCGGGTGGAGGACTTTTCAAAAATCAACACCAGGGAGCGGCCGGCCAGCGTTGTCACCACCTCGCGGCGTCGGCGCATGTGTTTGAGTTCCGTCGTGCGTTTCAACAACGCCTGGTGCTCGCCCAGGCTCAAATCCCTCAACTTCAAAAAATCTCTCTTCACAACACAACCTCTTTCAACTTTGCATATAAAACTTCTAAACCCACCACCTCGCTTGCCAGGGTTTTGGCCTGGCTTGCCGCATCCAACAACATTTGTCGCTGAAGCTTCAAGGCTTGTGGGGAGCAACTGCCCAAGCTTGCTTTATGCAGGACGGAGTTTTCAGGCAACAAACTCTGCATCACCCCTTCGTCAAAAGCGGGGTGGATGGCTGTGGCCATTTGCAATGTGGCCTGGGAGAGGGGGAGGTTGGCTTCTTGGCACCTGCGTACCAACGTGCCTACTGCTTGGTAGGCCTCTCTGAATGCCAACCCCTTCTTTACCAGCCTCTCGGCTAAGTCTGTCGCTTGGGTATAGCCGTCTTCCAAAGCCGCCTTGCAACGCTGTGCATTAAAATGCAGTCGCGGCATGGCCAAACTCAAAATGTGCAAACAGGCCTTCAGCATGGGGCCCGTCTCCAGGAGGGCTTGCCTGTCCTCCTGCAAGTCTCGGTTATAGCCCGCGGGCAGGCCTTTGAGGGTGCTCATGAGGCCCAACAAGTTGCCCAGGGCGCGGCCGCTTTTGCCGCGAATCAACTCAAAAACATCCGGGTTCCGTTTTTGCGGCATCATGGAGGAGCCGCAGGCAATTTCCCCGTCCAGCACGGCAAAACCAAACTCCAGGCTGGTATAGTCAATAACATCGGTAGACAGGCGGCTTAAATGTACCATTAAACGGGAGGCCGCATAGAGGTAGTCCATGCCGAAGTCCCTGTCGCCTACCGTATCCATGGCATTGTGCGTGGCCCCTCCCCCAAACCCCAAAAGCTCCGCGGACAACTCGCGGTTAATGGGCAGCGAAGTCCCCGCAATGGCCCCGCAACCCAAGCTAGAAAGGCCCAGCTGCTTTTGTACAAAACCAAACAACTCCACGTCGCGCGCGAGTGCAGCGCCGTGGGCGGCCAGCCAAAAACCCAGCGTTACGGGCTGGGCCCTCTGGCGGTGGGTATAGGAGGGGAGCAAAAGCGCGCCTTGCGCGTCCATGCGCCCCACCAACACTTCCAAAAGCTCGGCCAAATGACGCAAAACCTCTGCCGAGGCCTCGCGTATGTGCAGCCTTAAGTCGGTGGAAACCTGGTCATTCCGGGAGCGGGCGGTGTGGAGGCGGGCGGCGGGGGCGCCTATGCGCGCTGAAAGCTCGGCCTCCACCGCCATGTGCACGTCCTCCTCGTCGGGAAGCTGCAAGCGGCCGGCCTGCACCTCCTCATAAACCGAAGCTAAACCGTCCCTAATGCTGCGCGCTACCTCCTTGGGGACAATGCCTTGGCGGGCCAGCATGAGGACGTGCGCCATGCTGCCGACAATGTCTTCAAGCAAAAGCGCCTTGTCCAAGGCCAGGGAGCTGGAGAAAGCCAGCACCTCCGGCAAAAGTTGGCGTCCACCGGAGGCTTCTGTTTTTGCAATGGCCACGCTTATTTCCTGTGTATGCGGCTGAATAAAGTCAAGGGGAGTCCCAGCAACTCAATGAAGCCCTCGGCGGCGCGGTGATCGAAACTGTCTCCCTTGTCATAGGTGGACAGGGCGCGGTTATAGAGGCCATGGGGGGAGCTTCGGCCCACCACTTGGCAGGAGGACTTAAACAGGCGCAAGCGCACTTCGCCGCAAACCACTTTGTTGCAACTGTCAATAAACGCTTCCATGGCTTCGCGGTAGGGAGAAAACCAAAAGCCCTCATAAACCATTTCGGCAAATTTCTGGTCCATAATGGCTTTCAGCCGCAAGGAGAGGCCCATCATGGTGAAGCGCTCCAAGTCCTGGTGCGCGCGAATCAACAAGGTGGCCCCGGGGCATTCATAGTTTTCGCGACTTTTAATTCCGACGACGCGGTTCTCCATCAAGTCAATGCGGCCCACGCCGTGCAGTCCGGCAAAGGCATTGCACTTCTCAATGAGGGCAACCGGCGGCATGCGTTGTCCGTCTATGCTGACGGGGATGCCCTCTTCAAAGCCGATGCAAATATAGCCGGGCTCGTCGGGGGAGTCCTTGAAGGACCGGGTCCACGCGAAGGCCTCTTCCAGGGGCTCCTGCATGGGGTCTTCCAAAATGCCGCCCTCAATGGAGCGGCCCCACAAATTCTCGTCTATGGAATAGGGGCTTTTTTTGGTGGTAGGCACTTCAATGTTGTATTTGGCGGCATATTCCATGGCCACGTCGCGCGACAAATAGCGCTCGCGTTGGGGGACGACAATTTTGAGTTCCGGCGCCAAACCACGCACGCCCAAGTCGAAACGCACTTGGTCATTGCCCTTGCCTGTGGAGCCGTGGGCCACCGCCGTGGCGCCGTGCTTCTTCGCCGCGTCTACCAAATGTTGGGCAATGAGGGGGCGGCTGAGGGCGGCCGAGAGGGGGTAGACGCCTTCATAGAGGGCGTTGGCTTTGAGTGCTTTGAAGCAATAGTCCTTGGCAAAGGCTTCCTTGGCGTCCACCACCTCGCAGGCAATGGCGCCCGCTTTTTGGGCGCGGCGCACCACCACCTCGGTGTCTCTGGCTTCGCCGACATCCACGTGGCAGCACACCACTTCATAGTTATAGGGGGGCTCTTGCAGAATACGCACAAGGACGGAGGTGTCCAAACCTCCTGAATAGGCCAACACAACTTTCTCTTTCACAAACATTCTCCTCTTCTCATGCTGCTTTTGTTTCCATAAACCTCAACGCCTAACCCTCCGCCCCCAGTCCCCCGCCTCCTTGCCTCCACCACCACCGGCGCCATGCGTTGCATGAAACCTAACTTTTGACAACTCCCCTTGCGCCTTAAATAGCGCTGGGCCTGTGGGGCCCTCTAAATACCTTGTAAAGTCCTTTAAAACCACCTGCCTGCCTCCATCACCAACCCCCCCCCTGGGCATGGGACAACTCTAGTTTTCAACATGGGTTATGACGGTGCCCACACCTTGGTCCGTGAAAAGTTCCGCTATGATGGAATGGGCCATGCGGGCGTCGACCAGGTGCACTTGCGTTACGCCGGCTTCCACGGCCTTCAGCGCCAGGCGGGCCTTGTCCCTTTGCTCCTCGTCTATTCTGGCCTCCTCCAGGCGGGTTTTCAGGGAAATGTTGTTGAGTTGGTTCAGCAACACGCCGTCGTCGCAAACGCCTTGCGCCCCTATCATCAACACCAGCTTCTTCGCGCGCAGCGCCGCGGCAATGGCCAGCACCACGTCGTCGACGTCCAAAGCCACACTCTGGCCGTCTTCGCCCAGGCCCAGGGAGGCGACTACGGGGACATAACCCCGGGACATAAACATTTCGAGCAACTCCACATTGACGGACTTCACCACTCCCTGCCCATTCGGCAAAAGCTGCGCCTTTATGAGAGCGCCGTCCTTGCCTGAAACACCTATGGCGTGGCCGCCTCTGCGGTTGAGTTTGGCCACCAAGGCTGCGTTGGTTTCTCCGTGCAGCACCATTTCGCGCACGCGCTGCCCTTCGCCTTGGGTGGCCGCAGCGGGCCCAAAGCGCGTCAGGGTTTCGGCGGACTCGGGCCCCTCGCCGTGCACCACAATGGGCACCATGCCTACGGAGCGCAGCAGGTTAATGTCTTCGCAGAGGCTTTCTTCGAGGTTTTCATTGGCCAGCGTGTGGCGAGAAACCCGCAGCACACAACACTCCTTGGCGAAGCGCGAAATATAGGCCAAAGCCTGGCGCACCAGCTTCACCTTAAACTGCGGGCTATAGAGGCTGAGGCGGTCGTCCTTTTTGACGGAGCCGTCGGGCTCACTCACAATGAGGGAGGTATAGTCCGCGTTAATTTTCACATAGTCATAGGACAAGTCACAGCCCCAGGCGGTGGCGGTGCCGATGCCTGCGTGCAAATCCACGTCTATGAAAATTTCGGGCTCGCGCATGCGCACGCGCAGCTGCTCCGTGGTGTTGTCGATGCAAGCGCCGTCATAGACGCATATGCCTTGTATAATAACGGTGGCCTCCCCTATTTGGATGGGCCAATCCTGCGTCCCCGCCTTCGCCCCTATGGCCGCCAACACCCGCCCCCAGTTGGGGTCTGCTCCAAACAGGGCCGCCTTCACCAACATGGAGTTGGCTACGGCCATGGCCGCCGCGCGCGCTATGTCCTGGCTGGGCGCTCCGCCGATGCGGACTTCCAACATGCGTGTGGCCCCTTCGCCATCCGCCGCAATCAGCTTGGCCAAACCCCGGCACAAAGAGGTGAGCTCTTCACAGAAGGACAAATGGTCCGCGCTGCCCTCCTCCAGTTTGGGGTTTTGGGCAAGGCCGTTGGCCATCGCAAAAACCACGTCGTTGGTGCTCATGTCGTTGTCAACCGTGAGGCAGTTGAAGCTGGTTTCCATCGCACGGCGCAAAGCCGCTTGGAGGCACGGGGCGGAAATGACGGCGTCTGTCGTCACCACACAAATCATCGTCGCAAGCTCCGGCGCAATCATCCCTGAGCCTTTGCATATGGCCGACAGCACCACCTCTTTTCCCCCCAGCACAATGGTGCGCGACAACATTTTGCGCTGGGTGTCCGTCGTCATCATCGCCTCGGCCGCCAACTCGGCCTCCGCCTCCAAACCCTGCTTCAATGCGGGCAGCGCGTCGATGATTTTTTGCTTGGGCAACCTCACACCTATAATACCCGTGGAGGCCGTCCACACCGCGTCTGCGGTTGTGCCCATCAGCTTGGAAAGCGCTTGTTGGGTGTGCGCCACGTCGTCCAAACCCTCCTGGCCTGTCAGCGCATTGGCATTCCCGCTGTTGATGAGGATGGCGCGCAGGCCCTCCTTGGGGCAATGCCTCTCCACGTCCAGGCAAGGGGCCGCCTTGGCTTTGTTGACGGTGACGCAGGCTGCCGCCGCACAGGGCGCCTCACTCCACACCAAAGCCAAGTCCTTGCGCATGGGTTTTATGCCTGCATGCACACCGGAAAACAAAAACCCCTTGGGCACCTGCATTGTCATGTCACTTCTCCCCATATAAAAGGCCCAGCGTCTCTGGGTAGCCAAACATTAAATTCAGGTTTTGCAAAGCCTGGCCGGCGGCCCCTTTGAGCAAATTGTCCAGGGCGCTCACCACCGTCAGTTTGTTGCCCTCTATGCAGGCGGCAATTTGGAGGTGGGGGCGGTGGGCTACGGAGGCGATGCGTACCTCCTCGGGGGTGGGGCATATTTCCACCAGGGGCTCCCCCCCATAAACCTCCCCCAAAGCCTCCTCTATGTGGGCTTGGTTAATACCCGCTTTGGTTTTCGCAAAAACCGTGCACAAAATGCCGCGCTTCATCGGCAGAAGGTGGGGGAAAAAGGCGACGTCCACAGGCCTTTGGGCGATGCGCTCCAGGGTTTGCGTTATTTCAGGCCGATGCTGGTGGGGGCGGCGCAGGCGATAGGCGCGAAAGTCTCCCTCAATTTCCATATAGCCATATTCCTCCGTAGCTTTGCGTCCCGCGCCCGAAATGCCCGACGCTGCGTTGATAACGAGGGTGTCCTCCGCCAGCAACTGCTTTTTCAGAAAGGGCGCTACCGCCATAGCGGCGGCCGTGGCATAGCAGCCCGGGTTGGCCAGCAGCGTGGCTTGGGGAATGTCGCTGCGAAACCACTCCGTCAGGCCATAGACGGCCTGCTCCAGCAAGGCTTTTGCGCTGTGCTCAAAGGCATAAAACGGAGGGTAGAGACTGGCGTCCTTTAGACGAAAACTACCGGCTAAGTCTATTACCCTCAGCCCCCCTTTCAACAGGAGGGGTAGGGTAGAGAGGGAGGTTTCGGAGGGGGTAGCCATGGCCACCACCTGGCACTGCTGCAATTGTTGGAGGCCCGCTTCCACGGAGCAGAAGGCCAAGTCCCCAAAGCGCTGCGCGTCGCGTATTTTGTCGCGCAGGCGTTTGCCCTCCCACCTGTCGCTGGTGGCAAAGGCCACGCGAAAGCCCGGGTGGCCCGACAGCAGCCTCAAAAGCTCCATGCCGGAATAGCCGGAGCCGCCAATGACGCCTATAGAAACCGTTTGCATAACCCGCGTATATGTGCACGCCCCCAGCAGTACAAGCGGCATGTTTCTTTTTCGGTTGGCTGGGGGTAGTTGTTGAAAGCTCAGGGCTGTGGGGGGGTTAAAATATTTTTTTCGCCCTCCCGGGCGGCTTCATTGCTGGGCCTGCGGCCCGGCTGTCTTTAAAATTCCCCTCCGGGGAGGGGTACCGGCATAGCCGGGGGGGTGGTAGTTTAGGGCTCAGGGCTGTAGGGGGGTAGAAATATTCTTTTCGCCCCTCCGGGGGGGGTTATTGGGCCTGCGGCCCGGCTGTTTTTTAAAACGGTTTTTTTGCCCTCCGGGGGGGGGTTATTGGTGCTGGGCCTGCGGCCCGGCTGTTTCCGCCTCCGGCTGCCGTAGGTTTCGCCTACCGGCGAGTCACTTTTTTGTGTGACAAAAAAGTAACCAAAAAAACACCCTCTGGGGCCCTGCGGGGCTTTGGCAGCACTCGCGACCCCCTCGAACTCTTTACTTGATCCACCCCATCATTCCGGGGCCGTTCACCCCGTGCAAAATTTGAAATGCTGAAGCACTGCTACCT
>WQYA01000055.1 GCA_009781495.1 Cystobacterineae bacterium | reverse complement strand
GTGTTTTTTTGGTTACTTTTTTGTCACACAAAAAAGTGACTCGCCGGTAGGCGAAACCTGCAGCGGCCGCGCAGCGGAAATGCCCGGGCCGCAGGCCCAGCACCAATAACCCCCCCCGGGGGGCAAAAAAACCGTTTTAGAAACGGCCGGGCCGCAGGCCCAGCACCAATAACCCCCCCCGGAGGGTAAAAAAATTGTTTTTAAAAACGGCCGGGCCGCAGGCCCAGCACCAACAACCCCGCCCGGAGGGCAAGAGAACCATTTCTAAAAACAGCCGGGCCGCAGGCCCAGCAATAACCCCCTCCTTTAAAAGGCCGCCCCGCCAGGGGCGAATAAAACCACTCCATGGGAGAAACTTACCCCCCCCTGGAAGGGGAAAAGACTATTTTTAACCCCCGCCCGGAGGGCGAATAACCCCCCCCTGTCAAGTTTATGGCCTTTGTGTCCGTTTTTTTGCGGCCTGCACCGTTGTCGCCTAGCGTAGGCGCCGGAATACATGGTGCGAAATGCAGACGACCCCCTCCTCTCCTCATACGCCTTCCCCCTCCCTCCACTTGCCGAGTTTTGCCGAGGCCGCTGACTGGAAACTTTTGCGGGGCGACGCCCTCCACCTCCTGCAACACCTGGAGGCGGGAAAGTTTGGCCTCATTGTGGCCGACCCCCCCTATTTCCTCTCCAACGGCGGTTACACATGCAAGGCGGGCAGGAGGGTACCGGTGGAGAAGGGGGCCTGGGACGCCTCCGCGGGGATGGAGGCGGATTTGGCTTTTACCCATAGCTGGCTGAAGGGGTGCAAACGGCTGCTTTCGCCGGAGGGCAGCCTCTGGGTTTCGGGTACGCAGCACAATATTTTTATGGTGGGTTTTGTATTACAACAGTTAGGCTACCGCCTGTTAAACACCATTACCTGGTATAAACCCAATGCGAGCCCTAACCTCTCGTGCCGTTATTTTACGCACTCGACGGAGTTGCTGTTGTGGGCCGCGCCGCAGGCCAAAAAACAGCGCCACGTGTTTAACTATGCCCTCATGAAGCAACTCAACGGCAACAAGCAAATGCGCGACGTATGGGCTTTGCCCAAAACCGGGGAGGAGGAGTTGTCCGAGGAGGGGGAGGGGAAGTTGTGGAGTTTTACGCGTCCCGCCAAGGGGGAAAAGCGCTTTGGCGCCCACCCTACGCAAAAACCCCTCGCCCTCATGAAGCGTATTGTAGAAGCCACCTCCCAACCGGGCGCCTGGGTGTTGGACCCCTTTTGCGGCAGCGGCACCACGGGGGTAGCCGCGCTGGAGACGGGCCGACGTTTTGTAGGCATTGACAATGCCCCCGCCTCCCTTCAGCTGGCCCTCAACCGCCTCCACGCTACCCCCCCCCTGGGCCGCGGTTTGCGAGAGGCCATTTCGTGAAGTGGGTGAGGGGGGAAGGCCCGGGGGGTTTAGAGTGGCTTTGTCCGGACTGGCCCGTGCCGGCGGGTTTTTGTACGGCTTGGGCGCAACCGGAGGGGGCCCATTGGGAGGGTGAGGCCATGCAGCGCGCATGCGAGGGTGTGGCCATTGCCGCCGGGTTGGGGGGGCTAGAGTGGGCCACACTCAGGCAGATACACAGTACAGAAATAAAGGAGGCGAAGGGGGGTGGCTGTTTAGGGGAGGCCGACGGGCTATGGACAGGGCAGCCGGGGGTAGCTTTGGCCATACAGACGGCGGACTGCGTACCCCTTTTGTTGATGGACAAGGGGCTGCGGCGTGTGGCGGCGGTGCACGCCGGTTGGCGCGGCGTATGGGGGGGTATCGTGCAGCTACAGCTTCAGCTTTGGTTAAGGGGGGGGACTCAGCCTAAGGACATAGAAATAGCCCTAGGCCCCTCTATAGGCCCCTGCTGCTATGAGGTAGACGAGGAGATGGGGCGGCGTTTTGCACAGAGGTGGGGGGAGGGGGTTATTTCCAAGCCCAGGGGTATGCCTAAACCTAGGCTCCATTTAGCCGAGGCCCTCCGGTTGGAGCTGTTGTCCCTGGGTTTGGCTTCCTCGCAGGTAGAGGCGGCCGGGGTTTGCACATTTTGTGACAGACGTTTCCACTCCTACCGCCGGGAGGGGGGGAGGGCAGGGCGGCAGCTCTCCTGGGTAGTGTGCCGTTTTTAAAGGGCATTTTTATACCTACAGGCATAGCCCCCCCTACCTTTGAAGAAGCGCCTTGAGTATTGACTCAAGGCGCCGACAGTTGCCTCTAAAACCGCTCTCTTAGAGTCCTCTTATGCGTTCATTCCAATATCTATAAATCTGCTGTAACTCGCTCGTATTCACGCAATTATCCAGCATACCGGGGCCGGTTGAGTTGCTGACCTTATTCCAGACTTCTTGGGGGTTTCCGTTTTTGAGGAAGAATTGGCAGGCATCGCGCAGCACAGCGGGGGCATAGCGGTTGTTTGCGGTCAACTGAATCTCTCTCATGAAGAGATTATAGTTTGTTTTGTTTTTATCCCCCGTGAAGGAGTTAGCGAGGATATTGTTATAATAATAGAGGACCAAGTTGCTCGAATCTTTCACCTGCTGAGCGAAAGACTTGCCTGGCGTCGGTGGATGGGTAACGACGGGCGAAGAGATGGGAGACGTTCCAGGTGGTTGGTTCATTTTTGCGAGTGCGGCTTTCACGTCGCCTTTGCCGATGAGGCCGTCGCAAGCGACGTTGGGGTTCTGTTCTATTTCGAGCTGGTTAAAGGCAGGTGGGTTTTCGAGCAGGAAGCGGCAAGCTGAGCGCAATTCAGCGGGCAACCCAGGGCTGTTCATGGCTGCTAGCAGATCTTCGCGGCTCACCAAACCGTCCCTTCCGCCCACGCCTGCCGCAGTATCCAGCAAGTCAAAGTAGTTATCGAGCTGGACGAGAGCGTTTTTGTATTGCTGTTCATAAAGACTGGCGGGTGGTGTTTCCCCAACCGTAGAGGTGGGGGGCAGAGGCGAGGTTTCGGGCGTTTGGGGCATTGGCGGGCAGATAGAGGGCAGAGGCGAGGGTTCAGATGGCTTAGGCGCTGTCAAAGGCGCGCCGCGCCGGGTCAACTCTGCTTCAATGGCGCCGATTTGTTTTTCAAGCGTCGAGTCTCTGTCATAGTTGCTGTCAAATTGGCTTTGGACGGTGGCCCCCATGCCGCGCAGTTGGGCTGCCAAATCCTGCTCGGTTTGGCGATAGGCTGTCAATTCAGCCAACTCTGACTGAAGTTCAGCCGTTGGTTTGTTTGCATAGCCGCTTTGAATGAGGATGCGCTCTAGGTCTTCAAACCCATCCAAAACCTTCGCCATGAAACTTTCGCCATGGTTTCGGCTGGCCATCTCCTTTTGAAGCAAGTCCATTTTCTGTGCTACCAAGAGTTTTATCGGAGTGGAAAAGGGACCCAGACTGGAAGCAGATTTCAGCAGGTTTTGCAGAGTTGCCAGCTCTTGTTTCAATTGCGTGCTGGTCATTCCATTGAGCATGCTCGCATACTCTTTGCTGTTCAGCTGCAAGTGGGTTTGCGGTTGTTTGACAATTTTTGAAAATAAGGCGGATGAAGTCATTAACGGTGAGGGGGACATGGTTTTCTCTGATGTATTTTAAGGCGTTATGTTCTTTAACTTCTAAAAACCCGGCCCTAAAAATGTCCGTTAAGAACATCTTTTACTACATTATCTGTGTCGCACCTACAAAGTTGCTAATTTGGAATAAAAAGTTTTGTCTAGGGCATAAAAACTTTTAAACCTATTGATATTTTTATTTTTTTCTAAAAATAGGGGGCCAGCAAGGACAGCCGATAGAGCGGTTTAGACCGCTTCCAAGTTGAAATGATTCTGCAGACCGGTTTCCATTGAAACTCGCTTCGCTCGTTGACGCCACTGCGTTCGGCAAGAGAGAGCTGCGCTCTGTCTTGCCTCCTTCCGTTCCGTTGTGAAGGGAGTGCACTCTTTGTGGACTTCAGCTGAACAAAAACGGGTCCAACGAAGAGAAAGTGTCAAAGTGGAAGCGGTGGAGGGTTGACTTAAGCTGCCGCGACAGATGGGGTGGGGTAGCTTCGCCCCACAGTCGGCTTGAAACTCTCTTCAATGACAAGGGGAAGCTTCCCCTTGCAAGCTTGGAAGGGCTGAAGGAGTGCGCTGTTTTTTTGAAAATACTTTGGGGTGGGGGCTCAGGGAAACGCTTAGGGTGTCCGGAGGTTACGATAGGTTGTTTGGGGCAGGAGTTGGACGAGCTCGGCGCCTCTTCGCATCCACATTTGGCCGCCCTCGTCGATGGCGACGGCGATGGCATTCAGAGGTTGGTCTCCTGAGCCTCCATAGCTGAAGCGCCACAACTCTCCTTTCTCTGGGCTGTCAATGGCGATGGCTTCTGTGGGCCACCCGAAGTTTTCTCCGAAGAGCCATTTTGAAAAGAGGTCTCCTGGAGAGAAGAAAGGCGAGTTGAGGAGAATGAGGCTGTCACCTGAGCCTTGAGGGCCATGAATGTGCTCGGTGACATAGAGTTTTCCTGAGACGGTCAGAGGCTTGCCCAGCGGCAGTGTTTCTCTGCCTTGGGTTGTATCCAAGAAGCGTATGGAGGTGTCTGTGGAGGCAACGAGGAAACGTCCGTCTTTGGAGAGGCTGAGTTTGGTGACAGGGCTTTCAAAGAGGTTGGCTCGGCCGCCGGCCAAGAGGGAAGGCTGATAGAGGTGTCGAGAGGCGGCGTCGACGGAGGGTTTCAACTCATAGCTAACCACGGCATAGGGGGTATCGCTGATGTTGTGATTGGGGTCTGCCGGGGCCAGGAAGAGGCGGAGGCCGTCTTTGGACAGGACGGCAGCGGGGGCCATGGGGACGTCGCGATAGGGGTTGAACTCGATGTTTTCAATAGGCGGGCAAGGATTGGCGGGCATGCCGATTTCGTTGACGCCGCATTGGGCTTCAAGCACATCGTTGTTGAGGGTAAAGCTGTGTATTTCGAGTCTGCCCCGGGTTGCGTTCATAGGGACGTTCCACATGGGCAAAAGCACAATCCCCCCACTCAGGAGGAGGGGAGGGGAGGGGAAGGCCACACTGGGGAGTGTTTCGCTGAAGGGAATTTTCACGAAGTTTCTCGCTTGGTTTGCGACGGGGGACAAGCGAAACAAGGCATATTCTTTGGTACTGGAGACAACGACGAAGGCATTGCCTTCGGAGTCCATGGAAAACTGGCGGAGGATAAGGCCTGGAAAGGCATGAGCTGCATCGAGGACCAATTGTTTGCCTTGCAGGCGGAAGGCAAACAGTCTGCCGTCTTCGCCGAGCGTATAGGCCCAGCGATAGCCGCTGTTGGGGCCGCCATTGACGGGGTTGCTGATTTGGGTGGAGGCATTGCAGGCGAGGGGGTTGGTGCCGAAGTTGATTTCGCTGTGGAGATTGTTTTCGGCATCAAAATGCACCAAGGAGAAAGTCTGTTGAGTGACGTCTTTGGAGCAGCCCAAAAAGGTGGTGGGGGTGCCGTTGATGCCGCCGATGGCGACGAAGTGATCTGTAGCGGCGATGCCGGTTTCGGGTTTAAAGGTTGAAGTCACAGGCAAGAAGCTGATGCTTAGAGGAAGCGAGTCGCTGACGCGCCCGTCTTCGCATTTGGCGCGTGCTTTGAGGCTCAAATGGACGGCGATGCCGTGTTGTGGATAGAAGGGGGTGAAGTGTTTGGTTTCCAGGGTAGTTTTAGCGGAGTGTTTTTCGGGGGAGAAGGCGACGTTGACAATGGGCTGTTCGGATTCCCCGACATAAAGCACCTGGGCCTGGCTCACATTGCCGCAACCGTCGACGTTCATTTCCAGGGGGACAGAGTTGCCGATGATGTTGCTTCCGTCGGGGCTAAGGGAGAAGAGGGAGACATTAAAGCGGGCGGGGAGGAGGGGTGGGTTTTTATTCTCAGTGCATGAGGAGAGGGGGAGGAGGCAAAGGGCGCACAGCACCCCCGCCCACCCTGCTCGCATCCAGCCGTATTTTGGATAAAGAGATGTCATGTAGGCCATTCTAGGGGATAGGCTCCCATTTTTCCAACACGACAAAATCCATACGTCTGTTGAGTAGACGCCCTTTACGCACAGTATTAGGAGCAATCGGTCTGCTGTCCCCCAAATTAAGCA
Source organism: Cystobacterineae bacterium (assembly GCA_009781495.1). Classification (GTDB taxonomy): domain Bacteria; phylum Myxococcota; class Myxococcia; order Myxococcales; family Myxococcaceae; genus WRKR01. The sequence continues at coordinate 6,789 of WQYA01000055.1, read as the reverse complement.
CTTCAATGCGTTCCGCATCCACGCCGAGTTTGACGAGGGCGTCGATGACGATTTGGGAATATTGAGCGGAGAGCTGCATGGCTTTGGCCTCTGTTTTCTGGGACTCGACATGGCTTTCGATGCGCAGGCTTCGGATGTGGTTTCGAACAAGGAGGTCAACGAGGTTACGAAGTTGAGTTTGGCCGAGGGGAGAGAGTTCTGTTTTATGGGTTGAGAAGGCGAGGGGTTCAGCGAAGAGGATGCGTTGGTTGAGGAGGCGTACGAGGGGGGAGATGGGGGAGGGTTCAATGTCGATGGAGAGGGATTGTTTTTGGCCTGGGGAGAGGTTGATTTTTTGTATTTTGGCAAGGCCCTCATTGGGGAGGATTTCGAGCAATAGGAGGCCTGGGGGGAGGGTGATGGGGGGGCTGGAGGCATCGGCGGGGAGGCTAAAGTTTTGAGGTGGGGTATTGCGGAGGAAGGCCTGGCCGTTGATGGATCTGCTGTTGCGTTTAAGGGAGAGGGAGAGGAGGGAATCGGCGATGAAGGGGGAGAGGGAGATGGGGTGGTGGGTGATTTGGGGGTTATGGTGGACGGCCTGGGTTTTAGAGGCATAGCCTTGGGCGTGGATTTCGAGGGTATAGGTGCCTGGGGGGAGAGGGGGGGACTGGAAGAGGCCGTTGGAAGGGGTTTGGAGGTGAGCGGCGAGGAGATCTATCTCGGCGTTGGGGATGGGTTTTTGGCTACGTACGTCGGAGATGGAGCCGAGGATGGGGGACAAGGAATCGGCCGGAGGGGTTGGGGCATGTCGAGGGGTTTGAGCAGAGGGGGGAAGGGAGGGGGTAGGAGTTGAGGAATGAGGGAAGGGTTGGGCGGAGAAGGAGATGCCGAAGAAGAAGCGCCAGGGGGGAGTGGGGTGAATACCGGGCATAGGTGCGGATTTCAGGCGGATGTCCGCGCCGAGGACGAGGGAGAAGTTGGGCAAGAGGGTGAGTTTAGCGCCGAGGCTAAGGGATTGGGGGTTGGCTTTGGACCAGAGGGGGGAGGGGGAGTTATTGTCTTCTTGAGTCCAGAAGGGGAGGGTAAGTTGGTATTCGATGAAGGGGGTAGCATAGGGGAGAGGGGCTTCGAGGGCGAAGCTAAGGGAAGCGGAGTGGCGGCTGTTGAGGTTCCAAGCGAAGGTAGTCCAGACGTTGCGATAGGAGGCGAGTTGAGCGAGGGAGCCGTTGGCATTGCGGCCGATATGGAGGCCGAAGTTGGCATGGAAGAGGAGGGGGAGACGGGGGAGGGCCTCTTGAATATTCCAGCTGAACAAGGCGGAGGGGAGGAAGGCGAAGCTCATGCTGCGCATGGGTTGGTTATCGGTGAAGAGGCGCAGTCCCAAGTCCAAGCCGGCATAGAAGCTGGGGAAGAGGCGGTAGGCGAATTTGGCGCCGAAGTGGACGTCGCCGAGCATTTGACCGGCGATGGGGCTGGGTTTTAAGTCAGGGCCATCGGAATAGAGGCTGGAAGAGGAAGCGACCTCATAGCTGGCATAGGCTTCGAGCCAGGGGAAGAGGACCCAAGCGGAGGAGAAGGCGGCGGTCCAGAGGCTGGTATCCGAATAGGAGGCGTTTTCGGAGAAGGGGAGGGGGAAGTTGTTATTGGCATAGGCATAGCTGAACAGCAGGGAGAAATAGAGGAAGTTAGGGTGGGCGATTTGGGCGCTGCGCGTATGGAAAAGGCCCATGCTGTGCAGCATGCTAAGGGGGCGGTTATTGCGCATATCCCCGACTTCGAAGTGGAGGGTACTGGGGCTATGGGGTGCAAAGCTTAGGTTTTGAGGGGTTGGGGTACTATCCGCGAGGTCATCGGGTAGGGTAGGGGCGCTCAAGAGGAGAGAGGCGAGGAGGTGTGGGGCGAGCAGGGCGAGAGGCGGCATAGGGTGGGGGCACCGTGAGAAGTGGGGGGCGAGGGGACCATATCAAAAAAGGGAACAAGTGTCTGAATTTCGAAGAAAGCGAACACTTGAGTTGTCAATGAATATTTTATCAATTATTTTTATGCGTTGAGCAGACTATACTCCAGCGTTGGCAGGCGGCAGTGAGCATTCGACATGGTTTTTATATTTGGGGCATTGTTTTATTGTTTGCCCATGAAGCGGGCGCCTCTGAGCGTTTAGACGCTTTTTCGAGGCTATCGCTTTCGCACATGCATTATTTGAAATCATGTTTTGCGTTTGAGAGAGGGGACATAGCGAAGGCGAGGGACGAATTGTTTTTGGCTCAAATATTGGATGAAGGCAGTCCGCATTTACGTTTGGCCAAGCAGCGACAGAAGGCGCCGTCTTCTTCTTCGCAGGGGCAGCTTCAAGGAGAGCTTTCGGGGGTGAAGGCCGAGGGTGAGCATTCCCAAGTAGGACAGGTTAGCCCGTGAAAACAGAGTCCTTTCGTTTTGAGTCCAGAGATGGGACTTTGCTTCAGGGTTCTTTGGAGTGTCCCTCTGAGGCCAAAGTGGCCGTTGGCATTGTGCACGGCTATGGCGATCACCAAGGGCGCTATGCAGATTTTCGTCGGCATTGTGGGGAGCGAGGTTTGGCGACGCTTGCTTTTGACTATAGGGGGCACGGCCTTTCTGCGGGCCGGCGACAAAGTTGCAGTCGTTGGCAGGACTATTTGGATGATTTGACGGCATTTTGGCAGCAGGCGCAGCAGCGTTGTCGGGGTTTGCCGCTTTTTTTGCTTGGGCACAGCCATGGTGGGCTGATGGTTTCTGTTTTTGCGAGCCAAGCGCCGGAGGGTTTGAGGGGAGCCATTTTGGTTTCTCCCTATTGGAAACTGGGTTTGCCTGCTGTTGCCTGGAAGCGGATGTTGCTTCGTTCTCTCCATGTGTTGTTTCCGCACCTTTCGCTGAAAACGGAGATACAGCTTTCGCAATTGAGCAGAGATGTTGGGTGGCAGGAAGCTGCAGCAGCGGATCCGCTTTTTGGAAGGGCAGTGACGCCGAGGTGGTTTGTTGAGACGCAGCGCATGCATTCCACCTTGTCTGAGGTAGCGGCCTCTGTGGTTTTGCCCTGTTTGTTGTTGGTGGGCGAGGCGGATGAGGTTGCGGCGCCCGCAGCCATGCAGTTATTTTTTGAGGAGCTGGCGTCCAAAGATAAGGCAGTGCAACATTTTGTTCACATGCGGCATGAGCTTTTGGGTGAGCAAGACAGGCAGATTGTTTTTCATTGCATCTGCGAGTGGATTTTAGGTCGTTTATAGTTTAGGTTTCATTTCTCCATCTTCCTGCGAAGAGGATTTCTGTCTATGACACAAAACAGTCCTATCAACATCATCCGCAAAGGTATTACCATCCGAGGGAGTCTTTCGGGGGGAGGGGATTTGGTTGTCGAAGGTCAAATAGAGGGGTTGGTGGATTTAAAAAACCACCTAACCATTGAGACGACGGGGAAGGTTCAAGCAGACATTCGAGCAGAACAACTGACCATCAACGGCGAGGCCAGTGGGAACATGGATGCTTCTTCAAGAGTTGCTATCAACGCGAGTGCATTGGTTAGCGGCGACATCCGTGCTCCGCGGATAGTCATTGAAGACGGCGCCATTTTCAACGGCTCTATTGAGATGGATGTGAAGCTGCCGGACGATATTTAGTCTTTGTCGGTTTAGTCTTTGTCAACGAATACGCATAACAACGGGAAATAAACATGGCGAATACCATTATTGGTTCAAGCATTGTGATTGACGGGGAGATTTCGGGCGATGAGGACTTGGTGATTCAAGGAACAGTGAAAGGGAGAATTTCTCTGAAAGAGAGTCTCTATGTTGAGAGCTCGGGCATTGTTGAAGCCGACATTGACACGCAGAATGTGGAGATTGCGGGCCGGGTAACCGGCAACATTGTTGCGAGTGACAAGGTGGAGCTGAAGGCGGATTGTCGCGTTATTGGCGACATTAAGTCACCGCGTATTTTGATAGCAGATGGGGCAGCGTTTAAGGGCAATGTAGACATGGACATAAAAGACTGACGGAGGTTTAGATGCCTGTAAGCTTGAAGATGTTTTCCAACAAGACCGTCATAGGCCCATCCATTCTCATCAACGGGCGTCTTTCAGGGGATGAGGATTTGACCGTCCGAGGGAGGGTTGAAGGGGAGATTGCGCTTTCTCGTCGGTTGATTGTGGAGAAGTCCGGCATTGTCAAAGCCAATGTTTCTGTCAAGCACGCCATTATTTCAGGGGTGGTTGTTGGAAACATTACGGCGACAGAGTGTGTAGAGTTAACGCCAGGGGGGAGGATGGTGGGAGACATTGCTTCTCCTCGTGTTATTATTGTTGACGGCGCCAGTTTCCGTGGCCACATACTCATGGGAGACGTACAAACCTTGCGTGAGACGCGAGAGCGTCTGGAGGCTGCCAAGCCCACGGCGACCAGCCAGGTTTTGGCTTCGTCGCGTTTCTCTTCCCTGCGCCCTCCCTCTGTCCCGCGGTTGGCGCTCGGAAGTCCTTTGAGCCCTCTGTCGCAAAGGCCCATTCCCCGTCCACTCACCACGCTGAATGCGCCCTCCTCCCCGGCTTCTGCGGAAGCGTCGCCTGAGGACGGCTCGCCGTCGGACAACGACGACGCGGTTGTCGCTGACAAGCCCTTGCCTCCAGAGCCGCCTGAGTTTATGGAAGCGAGCAAGAGAAAAATTATTGTTAAGAAGAAGAAATAGGCCATGTCGAATTGCGACGACGGAACAGAGAAGTTGACGCCGCTTGAAGAAACCCAAACCGAAGCCTCGGAGGCTTTGGAGAGCCCTGTTTGTCCTCCGGAGGCTGCTCCAAGCCCCTCCGAAGGAGCGGCGCAGGCGCCGACAGAGTTGGCGTCTGCGGAAGCTTTGTTGGCGGAGGTTTTGCGTGCCGAAGCCCTCTACGATGCTTTGTATGCCGAGGCTTTGAATGAGGAGCCCTCCGCTGAAAAGGCTCCTCCTGCTGAGGAAACGCTTCTTTCTGAAGAGGACCTTCTGCTGGAAGAGGAGCCTCCCACGGAAGACAACATGTCGCCGGAAGAAGACACTTTGACGGAAGGAATGGAGCCTCAAGAAGCGCAGGCTCTGCGAGAGGCGGGGAATGCGGCCTCGTTTTCTGCAAAAGAAACCTCGGAGGGCACCATGTCTGAAGAAGATTCTGAAGCCTTTTTTGAATTGCTGCCGAATGAAGAGGATGAGGCGTTGTCTGCCGAAGCTTTGCCCGAGAAGCCTTTGACGGAGAAGAGCTCTGTTGCTTCCGACGACGCTTGGGCGGAAGAAGCGGAGCTTGAAGAAATGCGTGTCCTCAGAGAGTTGGCAGACGAAGAGGCTGCAGAAGTGGTTGTTTTAGACGACACAGAAATTGAAGACGATGCAGAGGAAGGCGGCCAAGAAGTGGATGCGGATGAGTTGGCCATGGATGTTGCCATGCGAATGGCCACCATCAACCAGGACTTGTCGCTGGTGGCCGACGTGTTTTTGGACTTGGAGCCTGAGCAGCGCGCCATGCTGCTCAAACAACTCTATTATGCCTGTGACATGGTGGCCTACCTCGAAAGGTTGAAGTGAGTTTGTTTGAGGAGGAGAGGCGTCGTCTGTTGGCCCTTTTGGCTGCCCAGTCCGTGGAGCACCGCCGGGTAGTTTTGGCCTCGGGGCGGGAGTCCGACTTTTATGTGGACTGCAAGCGTACGGTTTTAACGGCGGAGGGGCATTGGTTGGTAGGGCGTTTGTTGTTTGCTTTGGTTAAACAGTTAGCGCCGCAAGTGGTAGGGATAGGGGGGATGACGATGGGGGCGGATCCGCTGGCCTCTGCGGTGAGCCTCATAAGCCATTTGGCGCAGCAGCCTTTGCATGCTTTTTATGTACGCAAGGAGCCCAAGGGGCATGGGACGAACCGATGGATAGAAGGCCTGCATGGTGTGCCCGAAGGCGCCCGCCTCGTTGTGGTTGAGGACGTGGTGACGACAGGGGGCTCCACACTGAAGGCCATAGAGCGGGTATTGGAGGGGGGCTATGTTGTTGACGCCGTGCTGGCTGTTTTAGATCGCCAGGAAGGCGGCAAGGAAGCCCTCCAAGCCCGGGGCTATCAATTGGGCTCTCTCTTTTTGAGGAGTGATTTTTAAGAGGGTGGGGGTTGTTATTTTTTTCTGTCCTGGGGGCAAAAACAATTCTTCTGCCCTCCGGGCGTTGTTTTCCTGGGCCTGCGGCCCGGCGGTTTCCTTTCTTCGAGCGTTGTTTTTATCTCCCATTGGCTGTTTTTATTAGCCCCTAGCGGGGCCGGTTTATTCCTCATTGTGGGCTCAGGTTTCGCCTGACGGCGAGTCACTTTTTTTGAATGACAAAAAAAGTAACCCAAAAAATCACTCTCCGAGGGCCCTGCGGGGCTTTAGCATCACTTGCGAGCCCCCCGCGTAGCTTTCCTCCTCTGTCTGCATCGGGGGGGGACGTGTTTGCAGAGGAGAGTAAGAGCCCTTCAGCCCAGCCTCTTTGGAAACGGGCCGGGCTATCGCCCCGCCCGGTGCCAGATTGGGGGAAGTACAGCTCGCTAACCTTCACACTACCCCCCAGGAACCTAACACAGATGCCCTAGAGGACGCCGCCCTCGCCGCCCCGCGAGACAACAAAAGACTCTCCAACGCTGATTTTGGACTCGTCAACCTCAACCACCCCCCATTTGACCTCAACATAACCCTCGTCGAGCTCAACACGACCCTCGTCGAGCTCAACATGACGCTTGTTGAGCTCATCCGACATTTTGTCGACGTTGTTGGATTCAAAATCAGCGTTGAGCAGTTCTTTGCCGGCTTACCTAAGGCTAAGGGC
>WQYA01000054.1 GCA_009781495.1 Cystobacterineae bacterium | reverse complement strand
GTGGATCAAGTAAAGAGTTCGAGGGGGTCGCGAGTGCTGCAGGAGCCCCGCAGGGCCCCAGAGGGTGTTTTTTTGGTTACTTTTTTGTCACACAAAAAAGTGACTCGCCGGGAGGCGAAACCTGCTGCAGCCGGAGGCGGAAAACAGCCGGGCCGCAGGCCCAGCAATAAAACCCCGCTCGGGAGGGCGAAAAGAATGTTTTTGCTACCCTACAGCCCTGAGCTCTAAACAACTACCACCCCCCCGGCTACGCCGGTACCCCTCCCCGGAGGGGAATTTTTCGCGGCCGCCTGCAAGGCAAAAAAATATTTTCCACTCAAATTACCCCCGAAAAGAAATGCTTTTAAAACCCCCTCTGGAGGAGAAAAGAAGTGCTTTTAACCCCCCGCCCGGAGGGCAAATCCCCCCCCTTTTAGGGCCCCTGCTCAAAAGGTTTTTAGGTTCCCCCGAAGTTTCAAGCAGTTAAGAAAAACTGCCAAATATGGTGGCGTCAAGTGGGGGAGATACTATATGTGGTGGTGGCTGCGGCGTGGAGTTGGCCGCATCGCCTACGTCAACCACCAACCCCAAACCCCAGGAGTTTTGGTTCCATGAATCCGGAAGTCCCCCTCCCCGTGCCTACCCCAAACCCCTCCCCCCATATGCCCCCCAAAGGCATGCATATTCGACGCTTGTTTACGACGCCGGGTGTGGAGCCTGCTGACGAAATCGCCTGGGAGATGCATACGGCGGTCATTCATGGCGAAGACGGAAAACCCGTCTTCGAGCAGAAAAATCTCGAAATCCCCAAATCCTGGTCCCCGCTGGCCGCCAACGTCGTCGCCTCCAAATATTTCCGCGGGGCCCTGGGCTCTCCCAAACGGGAGTCCTCCGTGCGTCATATGGTGAGTCGCGTCGTGGGCCAACTGGCCAAGTGGGGAGAGGCCGGCGGCTATTTCGCCACCCCCGCCGACAAGGAGGCCTTTGAGGCAGAGTTGAAACACCTCGTGCTGCGCCAAAAAATGGCCTTCAATTCCCCCGTATGGTTCAACGTCGGCGTCGAGGAGCAAGCGCAATGCTCAGCCTGCTTCATCAACTCCGTGGAGGACTCCATGTCCTCCATCCTCACCTTGGCCAAAACGGAAGGCATGTTGTTTAAACATGGCTCCGGCACGGGCAGCAATTTGTCCACGCTGCGCTCCTCCAAGGAGTTGCTGGCGGGCGGAGGGACGGCCTCGGGGCCCGTCAGCTTCATGAAGGGCTTTGACGCTTTTGCAGGCGTCATTAAGTCCGGAGGCAAAACGCGCCGCGCGGCCAAAATGGTCATCCTTAACAGCAACCACCCGGACATTTTGGAATTCATCCAATGCAAAGCCTTGGAAGAGAAAAAAGCCATGGCCCTCATTCAGGCCGGCTATGACGGCTCCTTCAACGGGGAGGCTTATAATTCTATTTTCTTTCAAAACTCCAACAACTCGGTGCGCGCTGCCGACGCCTTCATGCATGCGGTGGACAAGGACAGGGAGTGGACGACGTTTTCCGTGCGCGACAACAAACCCATGCAAAGCTATTCGGCGCGCGAGTTGTTCCACGAAATCGCCAAGGCCACCTGGCAGTGCGGGGACCCCGGCATGCAGTTTGACACCACCGTCAACGCCTGGCACACCTGCCCCAACTCCGGACGAATTAATGCTTCCAACCCTTGCAGCGAGTATATGTTCCTCGACGACTCCGCCTGCAACTTGGCCTCCCTCAACCTCATGACCTTTCGTACCATTGAAGGGGCCTTTGACGTCGAGGCCTTCTGCCAGGCCGTGGAGTTGAGTCTGTTGGCCATGGACATTATTGTGGGGGCTTCTGTTTACCCCACACCTAAAATAACGGAAAACTCCCTCGCCTTCCGCCCGCTGGGTTTGGGGTTTGCCAATTTGGGCGCCTTCCTCCTCGCCAGCGGCTTGCCCTATGACTCGGACGAGGGACGCGCCCTCGCCGGCGCCCTGTGCTCCCTCATGGGGGGCTGCGCCTATGTGCAGTCGGCCAAAATGGCCGAGCGCTTTGGCCCCTTCTCCCAATATTCCAAAAACCGCGAGCCCATGTTGGGCGTCCTTCGCAAACACGCCGCCGCCGCCCAAAAACTTCCCGCTGAAAAAGTGGACGCCGTCCTCTGGGAAAAACAAAAAGCTTGTTGGGAAGAGGCCCTTGCTTTGGGAGAAGTCCACGGCTTTCGCAATGCGCAAACCACCGTGCTGGCCCCTACCGGCACCATCGGCTTTATGATGGATTGTGACACCACAGGCATTGAGCCGGACATTGCGCTCGTCAAATATAAAAAACTGGTGGGCGGCGGCATGCTCAAACTCGTCAACCAAACCGTGCCCATGGCTTTGGAGAAATTGGGCTACCGTTTGGAGGAGGCCAAAGGCATTTTGGGGTTTATTGACAAAAACGACAGCATTGAGGGAGCGCCTTTCCTGAAGCCTGAGCACTTGTCCGTTTTTGACTGCGCCTTCAAACCCCGCAAAGGCACCCGCTGCATTGCCCCCATGGGCCACCTCAAAATGATGGCGGCCTGCCAACCCTTCCTCTCCGGCGCCATTTCCAAAACCGTCAACATGCCCCATGAAACCACGGTGGAGGAAATTGAAGCCACCTATATGGAAGCTTGGCGTATGGGACTCAAAGCTGTGGCCATTTATCGCGACGGCTGCAAACAAACCCAGCCCATGAATGTCAGCGCCACGCAGGAAGTGCCCGCCCTCAAGGAGGAGCGCCTGGCCCGCAAACGTTTGCCTGCGGAGCGCAAGGCCATTACGCATAAATTCTCTGTGGGGGGGCATGAGGGTTATTTGACGGTGGGCATGTATGAGGACGGCAACCCCGGGGAGTTGTTTATTACCATGGCCAAGGAGGGCAGTACGGTTTCGGGGTTGATGGACTCTTTTGCTACGGCCATTTCCCTCACCCTGCAATATGGGGTTCCCCTGCCCGTGCTGGTGGACAAATTCAGCCATACCCGTTTTGAGCCTTCGGGGTTTACGGGCAACCCGGACTTGCCTTTGGCGAAGTCGATTACGGACTATATTTTCAGGTGGCTGGCGCTTAAATTCCTCAAACCTGTTCCGACGGAAGAAGGGGGGACTTCCAACCCCAGCCTTTCCTCCGCTACTACCCAGGAATTTAACATGCCTACCCCCTCGGCTTTCGTCAACCAGGCCGACTCCCCCCCTTGCCATGTGTGTGGCGCCATTACGGTACGCAACGGCGCTTGCTATAAATGCCTCAATTGCGGCAGCACAAGTGGGTGTAGTTAGGTATTCGAAAATAACCGAATGCGTTTGACTCACAGGCGCAGCCGTGTGCATAAAAAACCATCATTTCGCGAAATGCAGCGGCTGCACTAGAAAGTTTGCGCAGCGGTTTTCCTTGTGTTGGGTGGCGTTTCCCCCTTGTGGACGTTTCCATTTTGGAAATTCCATGTTGAATTTATTTTGCCTTGAAGGAGCGCGCGATGTCGCAACCTGTCTCCGAAACAAAAATTTCCATGTCTGACCCTACAGCCCTCGGGGTGTTTGGGCTTGCTCTCGTCTGTCTGGTGGCCTCCAGCCAAAAACTGGGGTGGACGGGGGGCGAAGGCCCGGGCACCGTCACCTTTCTCCTCCCGTGGACCATTTTTCTGGGCTCTTTGGCCCAAATATGGGCCTCCACCATTGACTTCAAAAAGGGCAACTACTTCGGCGCCGTCGCCCTGGGCACCTATGGCCTTTTCTGGATGGCCATGGCCTTTCACTGGGGCCTCAACCTGCTTGCCAGCTCCCTGACGTGGCTTGAGCCCTTGAAAATAGGGGCGGACACCAAGCAAGTCGGCGTCGCTTTCATCGGCTACCTCATTTTTTCCATTTTCATTATGATTGCGGCCGCGGAGGCCAACAAATGCTTCTTCGCCATTTTGGCCCTCATTAATGTCCTGTTTTTCTCTCTGGCCATGGCCAGCTTCAAAGTGGTCCCCGCGGTATTCAGCCCATTGGCCGCCTGGTCGGAGTTGGCCATTTCTCTCATTGGGTTTTATACCTGCGGCGCCAACTTTCTGAATAACTTTTTCGGGCGTACCGTATTGAGTGTAGGCAAACCGATGGGGTGGATACGCAAGGGGGCCTAGAAATATTCCCCTCCTCCCCTCCTCCTCCTGCACTTGGTTTGGGTTTGCCAAGGCAGGAGTTTTTTTTGAGGGGTACAGATGGGCCTGCGGCCCGGCTGTTTTTAAAAATGCCTCTGTTGCCCTGGCGGGGCAGCCGGCTTTTTGAACACCTGGAATAAACCCGCCAATAAACCATAACCAATTGTATTTGCTTAAAAAAATACAAAAAACAGCTTGACGATGCGTCTTTCGAGAAATAGATTGCGTATTATGCCCATATGGGCATAATATCCACGGAAGGGCGAGGGATGAAAATTGAAAGAAGCAGTGGCAACCTCTATGCCGACATGGGCAGGGCCGACGCCAATGAGATGCAGGTGAAAGCGCAACTTGCCACAAAAATTAGGGAAATAATTGGCGTCCGCCACTGGACGCAGCAGGAGGCGGCTGGCGTGATGGGAATGACGCAGCCCAAGTTGTCGAAAATGCTGCGCGGGCAATTCCGAGGCATCAGCGAGGCAAAAATGTTGGAATACCTGATGCGGCTTGGGCAAAATGTGCACATTGTCGTCACCCCCACCCTTCCTAGAGGCGACATGGGGTGCATGAAAGTCATATTTGCGGCCCAGCGCGTGGGCGATTTTTGAGCGTGATTTATTAGGCCCTGACGGGCCCGGCTTCTTTCCTCTTTTTGTGCGTCAGTTTTTGGGCCTGCGGCCCGGCTGTTTTTCCCCTTCGGGCGTTTTGCCTCCGGCGGGAAACTTTTTGCGAACGCTGTTTTTGGGCCTGCGGCCCCGCTGCTTTTCCCCTTCGGGCGTTTTGCCTCCGGCGGGAAACTTTTTGCTTGCCCAAAAAGTTTCACAAAAACGGCCCCCTCTGGGAGCCCTGCCGGGAGCACGCTGTTGCCATGCGCCCCCCTTCATCAGGGGGGCTTCAGGCCACCATAACTCCACCCACCGACGGCAACACCCCCGAACTACCTTGGAAACCACCCGCTGCCTCAAACACCCCTGCGCCCCTTGCAGAGAAATTCCCCTCCGTGGAGGGGTACCCGAAGGGGGGGGTGGTTTGTGCGCCTCTTTTCGCCCTCCGGGCAGGTTTCTCACCATGAGCGTTATTTATTAGGCCCTGGCGGGCCCGGCTTCTTTTCTCTCACTTGAGTTGTTTTTAGGGCCACTGCGTGGCAGCTGTTTCTTCCTTTTTTTGTGCGTCAGTTTTCGCCTGACGGCGAGTCACTTTCTTTGCATGTGCAAAGAAAGTAACCCAAGAAACCCACTCTGCGAGGCGCGCTGTTGCTATTCGGCCCCCCTCAACACTCTCTAAAGAAAACCACCCCTCATCGGGGGGCCAGAAGCCTCCTATGCATCACCTCCAACGCTGACAACCCTTGCCTCCCAAACACTTCCTCATTTTCTCGGAAATGGCCCTCTGCCTTTGCACAAAACACTCCTAGGTGAGGCTCAGTCAGGGGTGCAAGCCCACTGGCCCCCCCACCTTCTGGACACCAGGGCTGGGCTCTCGCCCTGCCCGGCCTCAGCTTGCGTGAAACGCATCCAAGGGCCTCTTTGTTCCATTGAACGGGGGCGCACCAGAAAGCCGTCAAGCTTGCTTAGGGTTGAAGTTGAAACCACTTTTGAGAGGCCACATGCCTGAAGGCCCTTGAGCTTAAATCCAGGCTTATTGGGTTGGGTGATAAGAACAAGGGAGGCGGGGAAAATGTGTCTCCTGTTGTCATACGAGTGACAATCTCTTGGGTGTTTCCATCAACGGAGTTTTTCTAGATAGGTGAACTTGCGAACCTCAACATACGAGTTGGATTCTTCTTAGGTAATTTCAGAATACGGTCATGGACAGTTTTAAGTCCATGCGTAGGTTTTGTCTTTCTCCCAAAAAACAAACTCCACATCGCGGGCAATTGCTTCGGCGGCAGCGACACAGCGAGCTTGCTCGAAAAACATGGGCTTATCAGTCCAGACTTCGTCGAGATGATCATTGCCGTCTAGAAGAGTACAAACCTCAAAAAGATGGGAAACATCGAAAGCCAAGTCTTGCCCGATTTCCTCCGTAATGAGCAGCATGTACCGATGTGGAAGAACAGACTGGTTCGTTCGTTCCCGAGCGCCTTCAATTATGCTCAAAATTTTCTCTTGAAAAAGGTCCGTAGCATAACGGTGTATCGAATTATTGGCTCCTTTAGGCAGTTGTCGCTTCCACTTCTTCCAACCAGCGCATGTGACCGGAGTCGTGATAAACGGTTTCAACGGACTTTCGGACCTTGCACGCGCCTCTTGCGCTTTCCATTCGCTATAGTCGCAATGGTCGACAAATGAGACAGGCAGGGGGTTACAACGCTTAAATTTGGTCCACTCGGACTGACTGAGACCAGCAAACACTGTCGCAACAGGTGGCGAGACTGTAATGCCGGTAGAATTTTTGCGAGGTCTTCCATGGACAAAGAAATCGGATTTACGTCCCATCGGTGGGGTGGGCATCACGTAGGCTATTTCATCCAACTTAAACGATAGATCGATAATAGGCCCTTTGGTTTTTTCATCGACAACCGGAGGTTCGCGTATTAGCGCAGTCATGTAATCGCTGGCCAACCTGGCCCACGCGATTTGCAACGCCTTAAAGCCTTCAAAAGGTTTATCCAAATTAATAGGGCTACAGTCGATGGGCCAAATAACGAAGCTCTCAAAACTATCGCTATAGAAGTAGGCTCCAGACACAACGACGGTGTCAATTTCTGTGGAGTCGTTCCTTGCTCGCCTTGCCACCGACTCCATCAGCGCATCGTGGCTCAACGACGTATAGCCATTATTGATAACCCAAAGCACAGTGTTTGACACGTTAAGCTCGGAGCGGGATTGTTTGAGCTGCTTTCGCGCATGACTAACTTCCGTCTTAATCGGCCCCTCCATAATCTTGTCATATTCCCGTTGTCCCTCTGTGTTGAGCAACTCACGGTCAAGAACGATGGTGGGGCGCTGAGGAAACCTTTCACGGAAAAGTTTCGCGAGTTTCTGCTGTCGCTCTCGTTTTTCCATGCCTTCTTCCTCCAAAATTTTGAGTTCAATAACACTGGAACCGAGCACGAAATCAGCTCCTGCTTTGCTTCGTTCATTTGCATCAGGATGAGCAGGTTTCCCTCCAATTTTGCTGATGAGTGTCTCTATTTCAGATTCCGTAACCTTCCGAATCCGGAAAGATGGCAGATCAGATGCCGACATCGCTCACTCCTTTTTTGTATCTGCAAATAACTTAGCGCAATGTGTCATATTTTCCAATGTAGACAGAGTTTCCCCATAGACGCCCACTCGCCACAAACCAAAGCAAAATTACCCGCCAAAAAAAATTGACCCGCGCAACAACGAAAAATGCTATCTTCCAGCTGCTGCACGAGAGTGCAGCCGGGCGTCAGAACCCGAGTTATAGACAAACAAGGGCGGGAGCGCGGGGGCGAGACCCTGCGGCTCCTTTCTTTAGTGCCTCCAATTTTTGGTGGCCCGGGCGGGGAGTCGCAAGACTCGCCGGTTTCTGTTTGTCTTTACCGGATTCTGAACCTGTTTGGGCCGCCACTTTGTTGGGCTCCGGGTGGGCCGGTTCCTCAAGCAACGTGCGGCATAGGTTGTTGTTTTGCCTCAACCAACGGGGGTTGCCGTGGACACACCAGACGAAGAAAACGCAGCGCAAAAAGAATATGCCCAAACCAAATTCAAGGAGCTTTGCGCCTCCATCAGTTTCACAGACTGCATTCTGGCCCTTTGTGTCATTCCGCAGCTGGCGCTTTTGTGGATTGAAAACCTGGAGCGTCGCCACAATGGTTTTGTGGCAAGCAAGCTTCTGGAAATTCAAAAAAAGGCTGAAGAAATCCAGAAATACATGGACAATATTATGGAAACAGAGGGCCTTTGCCGTGTTGAGGACGCCGAGCAGCGCCGCAAAGTGGCCTGGAGAAGGGCCAAACTGCTGATTAAAAGCATGCGTTTGTTTAAACCCGCTTAGACCGTGGCCCAAAATAGCCATGGGTGGATTGAGGCAACGGGCGGCAGGATGCCGCCCCTGCATAAGGTTAGGTTTTTCGCACGGGGCGCCGATTCCGATGGTCCAACCACCCATGGAGGTGACTGGCTGCACAAACTTCAACTGGAAAGTGCTCTGAGGCACCCTCACCACATTTTGATGGCGGCACTTTGCGCCGTGCCCTTGGTGTGTCAACCCACCCTTTGCAAAAACGCAGCAGCGGACAAGCACAAGGGCTTGTCCAAGGCGGCTTCCAAAAAACCCTTATCGCCTGTTATGAGCAGATCAACGCCCGCAGCGAGCGCCGCACGCAAAATGGGCCTGTCGGCTGCGTCGCTGAGAACGCTTTCATTTTCTGCGCGCTCCGCCTCGGGCGGTGTCGGCACTATTTCCACAGACAGCGCCAGTTGCGAAACAAAACGCTCAAGCGCTTCCAGTTGATGTGGAAATTTCCTTTGGAATACACGGGTTAATTCGTCCAACACATAGTCGCACACCACACTTTTGCACGGCGGCATAACAGCCCGCACATAGGCTGCGGCACAGGTGCCTTCAGGAAAAAGTGCTGCAGAAACGAGGACATTTGTGTCCAACATGCATTTCATTTTGCCTCGGCGCGCATGTCCATCAGTGTGGCTGCAACGTCTTCCTCGGAATGGAGGCCGGCTTTTTCTGCCTCGCCTGCCATGGCCTCCTGAAGGAGTTTCATCGCATAAGTGGCAGAATTTATTATGACAACCTGGTTGCCTTGTTGAATGAGCGTCACGCGGTCGCCTGTTGTAACGCCGAGGGCTGTGCGTATGTCCCTTGGCAAGGTAATTTGCCCTTTCGCCATGACTTTGGCATTCTCCACAAGCAGGTTTTTCATATAAAGCCTCCTTTGAGAAAAGCAGGTTTCCCTGTTTTTCAGGTATTCCCTACTTTGCTGGGTTGTAGGAAATTTTTGGACAAAAGTCAAGCTGCTCAGAAGCCAAAAACCTTGACGCCTTCGAAAAAGGGAGGCTTAATGTTTCAAGCTGCGCGAGAGTGCAGCCGGGTTTAGAAGCCTGCATTATGCTTGTGGTGGCGAGGAGCCGCCGGTGAACTTGTGGCTCGTCGTTCGTCTGCCTCCGGTTCCCGGCGGCCTGGGCGTGGGTCGAAAGGCCACCGGTTTTGCCACAAGCGCCGGTCTTCTAACTCGTTTGGGCCGTCACTTTGCTGGGCTCCGGGTTGGCCGGTTCCCCAAGCAACGTGCGGCATAGGTTGTTGTTTTGCCTCAACCAACGGGGGTTGCCGTGGACACACCAGACGAAGAAAACGCAGCGCAAAAAGAATATGCTCAAACCAAATTCAAGGAGCTTTGCGCCTCCATCAGTTTCACAGACTGTATTTTGGCCCTTTGTGTCATTCCGCAGCTGGCGCTTTTGTGGATTGAGAACCTGGAGCGTCGCCACAATGGTTTTGTGGCAAGCAAGCTTCTGGAAATTCAAAAAAAGGCTGAAGAAATCCAGGAATACATGGACAATATTATGGAAACAGAGGGCCTTTGCCGTGTTGAGGACGCTGAGCAGCGCCGCAAAGTGGCCTGGAGAAGGGCCAAACTGCTGATTAAAAGCATGCGTTTGTTTAAACCCGCTTAGTAGGGGCGGCATTCTGCCGCCCGTGGCCCAAAATGGCGTGGAGGTGGTTTGTGGCGTCACAAAACAGCAATGGGCGAATTGAGGCAACGGGCGGCAGGATGCCGCCCCTACGTGAGGTGATGATGGGTTTGTGGGTGGATTGTGGCGCCCGGCAGCGGATGTCGAGGCGAATGTTGCGGGTGTCGTTTTGAATGTATGGGCGAATTATGGCCCGGGACGCGAAAAGGAGCGCACAAAACACCCCCCCCCTTCGGGTACCCCTCCATGGAGGGGAATTTCTTTGCAAGCCCGCTGCAAGCGAAAAGTGGCGTGGAGGTGTTTTGTGGCGTCACAAAACAGCAATGGGTGAATGGTGGCACCGGGCGGCAGGATGCCGCCGCTACATAACGTTGTTTGCACGGGGCGCCGATGGCGGCGGCCCCGGGCGGCGCTGCAGGCGATGTGGTGTTGCAAACTGGCACGCTGATGCATTTCAAACTTGCACAGCGTTTACGGCCCCAGGATGATGGGGTGGAACTTTAAAAGCGTTCGAGGGGGTCGCGAGTGAGGCGCGGCCCCGCAGGGCCCCAGAGGGTGTTTTTTTGGTTACTTTTTTGTCACACAAAAAAGTGACTCGCCGGGAGGCGAAAACTGACGCGCAAAGAGAGGGAAGAAGGCGGGCCCGCCAGGGCCTAATAAATAACGCTCAAGGTGAGAAACCTGCCCGGAGGGCGAAAAGGGGCGCCCTCACCACCCCCCCCTTCGGGTACCCCTCCACGGAGGGGAATTTCTATGCAAGCCCGCCGCAGGCGAAGAGAAGCGCTAATGTCAACTAAACTTTACATAATGTCAAGAAAATACGACATGATGTGTCAAGTAAACATGACATTATGTCAAGCATCCTTGACATACAATGTCAAGAAAACCATACATAATGTCAACTTTTCTTGACACGCCGCCCGCAGGGCAAAAAGAAACGTTTTTGAAGACAGCAGCCTACGAATAACCAAATTATTTAAAAAAATACCCCTCCCCCTTGACAACCCCACAACCTATAAGCATATAAGCAATGTCTTAATTGCTGATTTGTTGCGGGCTCACAGCCCAGGGTGGCGCATGGAAGAAAAAGCAAAACAAATTGCTGAATTATTAAAAGTCCTTGCCAATGAAAACCGGTTGATGATTTTCTGCGGCCTCATGCAGCAACCCCTGACGGTCAGCGAAATCGCCAAATGCGTGCCCAAAATCAGCCAGTCGGCTTTGTCCCAACATTTGTCCCTCCTCAAGGCGCACGGCATTCTGGACTCCCATAAAAACGGCCAAAACGTCACCTATGCCATCGCCGATGGCCGAGTAACTGAAGTTATTAATGTGTTAAAAAAATATTATTGTAGCCCTCCAGAAAGCCACAAGCACCCTCTGGCGGTTTGTCTGCTCCAAAACGTTTCCGTCCACAGCATTTCCATAAAATAATAAAAAATACGGGGAATTAACCATGAAAAAAATTGTCATTGTAGGTGGGGTAGCCGGGGGGGCTTCCACGGCGGCGCGCTTGAGGCGCTTGGACGAAGAGGCTGAAATTGTTATGTTTGAGCGCGGCGAGCACATCTCCTTCGCCAACTGCGGACTGCCTTATTATATAGGTGGGGAAATTCGCGAAAAGTCGGCGCTGACGCTGCAAACCCCGGAAAGCTTTTATGCTACTTTTCGCATTGACGTCCGGGTGTGGAGCGAAGTCACCGCCATTGACCGAAAAACCAAAACCGTCACCGTGGCCAACCTCAAAACCGGCGAAACTTATGCCGAGTCTTATGACTTCCTCCTCCTCTCCCCCGGCGCCCAACCCGTTTTGCCCAACATCCCCGGCATCCACTGCCCCCGCGTCTTCACCCTGCGTAACATAGCGGATACCTATAAAATTAAGGAGTTTATTGAGCAGAGGAAACCTCAAAACGCGCTGGTGGTGGGCGGCGGCTACATCGGCATGGAAATGGCCGAAAACCTCACGCTGGCGGGGCTGAGCACCACGCTGGTGGAGTTGGCCCCGCAGGTGGTCGCCTCCGTGGACTATGAGTTGGCGTGTCAGTTGCACAACCACATGCAGCAAAAGGGCGTGCGCCTCATTTTGGAGCAGTCCCTCCAAAGCATTCGGGAAACCGAAAAAGGGCTGCAAGTTTGGCTTAACCAGGAGGAATTGTGGGTGGATATGGTGGTGATGGCCATTGGGGTACGTCCGGAAAGCGCGCTGGCAAAGGCGGCGGGCCTCAAGGTGAATGAGCAGGGCAGCATTGTCGTCAACAAATACATGCAAACTTCCGACGCCTGCATTTATGCCGTGGGGGATGCGTCGGAAATGGAGGATTTTGTCACCGGGAAAAAGGCCTTCCTCCCGCTGGCCGGCCCCGCCAACAAACAAGGGCGCATCGCCGCGGACAATATGTGCGGCATCCCCTCCAAATATGGGAAAACACAGGGCTCCGCCATTCTCAAAGTCTTTGACATGACGGTGGCCGCCACCGGAATTAACGAGAAAACCGCCCAAAAACTCGGCCTGCCCTATGCCAAGTCCTTCACCTATTCGCCCAACCATGCCGGCTATTACCCGGGCGCCGTCGACATGCTGATTAAAACCCTCTATGACACGAATACGGGGAAAATTCTCGGCGCTCAAATTGTGGGCGCGGCAGGTGTAGACAAACGTGCGGACGTGTTTGCCACCGCCATCCGCGCCGGGATGACGGCCTTTGAGTTGACGCAGTTGGAATTGTGCTATGCCCCACCCTATTCCTCGGCAAAAGACGCTGTGAATATGGCAGGTTATGTCATTGAAAACCTGCTGGCCGAAAAGGTGCGCAACTTTCACTGGCATGAGGTGGAGGCGTTGCCGAAGGACGGGAGCGCCGTCCTGTTGGATGTGCGTACCACCTTGGAGCATGAGAATGGGCATATAGACGGCTGCATCCACATTCCTTTGCAACAGTTGCGCAAACGTTGGGGCGAGTTGGACAAACGCAAGAAAATATATGTGTTTTGCCAAATCGGCCTGCGGGGCTATATCGCCTCGCGCATCCTTTCTCAAAAGGGCTTTGAGGTATATAATTTGAGCGGGGGTTATAGGCTTTATCGCTCTGTTTTGGGGAAGGCGGGGGGGACTCAGGGGGCGGGGGGTGGGGGCCTGGTGGCCTCCTCCTTATCCTCCTCCTCCTCCTCACCCTCCCCTGCTGCCCCTATGCCCCCTGCTTCCAAAATAACCCGTATTGACGCCTGCGGACTCCAATGCCCGGGGCCCATCCTCCGCCTCTCCAAGGCCATACAGGAGGCGGAAGCGGGGGAAACCATTGAAATCAGCACGACGGACTCGGCTTTTGCCAGCGACATTGAGGGCTATTGCCGGAGGACCGGCCACCTCTTTTTGGGCCTTCAAACCCAAAAAGGCGTGAGTGTGGCCCAAGTCCGAAAAGTGCAGGCCCAGGCGACGCCCGCCCCCGCGTCCGCCGCTAACGGCAAGAATTTCATCGTCTTTTCCGGGGACCTCGACAAAGCCATTGCCGCTTTCGTCATGGCCAACGCGGCGGCGGCGCTGGGAAGAAAAGTCAGCATGTTTTTCACGTTTTGGGGGCTGAATATGCTGCGCAAGCCGGGGAAAGTGGCCGTCAAAAAGGATTTTCTGGGCAAAATGTTTGGGTGGATGATGCCCAGGGGCTCCAAAAAACTCCAAATGTCCAAGATGAATATGGGGGGCCTGGGGGCGAAGATGATTCGCGGCATTATGAAAAGAAAAAAGGTGGACAGTCTGGAAGAGTTGATTCTTCTTGCGCAAAACAACGGCGTAGAGCTGGTCGCCTGCGCCATGAGTATGGACGTTATGGGGCTCAAACACGAAGAGTTGTTGGACGGCGTCAAACTCGGAGGCGCGGCCGCCATGCTGGCGCATGCCGAGGAGTCGGACATGTCGTTGTTTGTTTAAATGGGGGGTATTAGGAGGGAGGGGGGGGGGAAACCCCCTTGCCCCCCCCCCCAT
>WQYA01000053.1 GCA_009781495.1 Cystobacterineae bacterium | reverse complement strand
CTGTTCCCCCTCGGGGGGATACGGGGTTGCCGGAAGACGGAGGGGTTTGACTAGTGGTTTTTTTTTTAGAAGGGGGGGGGGGGGGGGTCCGGGGGGGGGGGGGGGGGGGGGGGGGGTGGGGGGGGCGGGGGGTTGTGTGGTGTCGGCGTGCGGCGGGGGGGCGTGGGGGGGGGTTGTGGTTTTTGGTTTAGCCCTCGCCTTTAAGGCCTTAGCCCTCCGCCCGGGTTTAGGGGGGGGGTTGGCCTTAGGGGAAGCCTGAGGGGGGCCCCCTGGTTGAGGGGAGGATTTGCTGGGCCTCCTGGGGGGGGAGGACTTGGCCTTAGGGGCGCCCCTGCTGGGGGGGGCTTTGGTTTTGCCGGAGGGGGAGGATTTGGTTTTAGGGGCAGGGGTTTTTCGAGACGGTTGCATGAGAGCGCTTTTTTAAGTGTATGTCCAAGGTATATAACGGTGGCTGCCACGAAGCAGCGCGGCGCAGCCTAGCACGCCGCCCCAAGAAAGCGAGAAAGCAAAAAGTCCAAGCCTCAAAGCCAAGAAAGTTCCTATGCCGGAGGCCATTTTTATATATGGTGGCTACATTTGAAAAGCGCCCGTTTCTTTTAACCCACTTTTTGTTTGCTTTGCGCTGACCATGAATCCTCTGCTGACATTTCTTCTCCTTTTGGTGGGTTTGACGGCTTTTGCCTGGACGATGCGGGGGCGTCTGCGGGCTTTGGGCGCTTTGTCCAAGGACGACCAAGCGCGTACCCGGCCCGTGGGGCTTCGCCTGAAGAAGCTGTTGTGTTTTGGTTTTGGGCAAAGGCGTCTGGTGCTGTCCAAGTTGGAATTTTGGCCGGGGTTGATGCACGTCCTCATTTTTCTGGCCTTCATGCTGTTGGCCTTGCGTACGCTTTCGCTGTTTTGGGCGGGGTTTTGCCCTTGGGCCTATGAAGTTTTGACGGACATACACGCGCCGTTTTGGGCCTCTTTTCCGCTGTTAAAGGCGGCCTATGGGGCCTACCTTTTTATAAAGGACGGCATAGCGGTTTTAGCCTTAATAGGCGTCGTCTATTTTAGCCTATGGCGCGCCCTAGGCCGCCCCTCGCGTGTAACGGCCTCTAAGGAAGCCTATGTCATATTGGGCCTCATTGCCGCCCTCATGCTGACGGAGTTTTTGTTTGGCGCGGCCTTCCTCTGCTCCAAGGCGTTTTGGCTGGCGTCCGGGGCGAATTTGGACGCCCTGGTTGCCCCGACGCTTCCGGCGGCGGCTTCGACGGTTTTTGAGGAAGCGGCCCAGGTGGAGCCCGTGACGGCATGGATAGCCGCCCATGTGTTGCGGGGGCTTTCTGCCCAAGCGCTTTTTGCGGTGATGCAGGGCGCCTTTTGGCTGCACCTGACACTGGTATTGGTATTTTTAAACCTCTTGCCGCGCGGCAAGCATTTCCACGTGTTGTTGGCTTTGGTGAATGTCTTTTTGCAGCGCCTGCCTGTGTCGCCCCAAGCTTCCACGAGTGCGGCCTTGCCGACGCCCAAGCTGGAGGAGGAGCAATTCGGCATGCGGGAGTTTTCGCAGCTGAGTTGGAAGCAAGGCCTGGACTTAAGCAGTTGCACAGAGTGTGGCCGTTGCACAACGCATTGCCCCACGCACCAAACCCATAAACCTCTGTCTGCTAAGGGGATTAACCTAGCCCTAAGGGCCTATTTATGGAGCCGCGAGAAGACTTTGCTAGAAGCGGCGAAGGCGAGGGGGGTCAAGAAGGAGGGGGAAGGGGAGGAGGGCCCCTTAACAGCACCCATGTTAGGGGAGGGGGGCCTTATAGAGGAGGAGGCCCTATGGGCATGTACCACCTGTGGTTGGTGCGAGGAGGCCTGCCCTGTGTTTATAGAGAACATTCCGCGCCTGATGGACATGCGCCGCTACCGGGTACAGGTGGAGGCGCAGTTTCCGGTAGAGTTGCAGCGCGTATTCGAGGGTATAGAGCGTCAAAGCAACCCCTGGGGTTTAGCGCAGGAGGAGCGGGAGGCCTGGGAGGGGGATTTGGCATTACCCAAATGGGGGGAGGGCGGCGACTATGAATATTTGTTTTATGTGGGGTGTGCGGGCAGCTACGACGAGCGCATGAAGAAGGTATCGCGCGCCCTGGCCAGCCTGCTGACGCGCGCGGGGGTACGTTTTGCCACCTTGGGCAAGCAGGAGATGTGCACGGGGGATCCGGCCCGTCGTGCGGGCAATGAATACCTGTTTCAGACGCTGGCGCAGGCCAATGTGGAGACGTTGAACGGCCTGGGTGTGAAAGCCATTATTACCCAATGTCCCCATTGCTATAATACCCTTAAAAATGAATACCCTTATTTTGGGGGAAACTACCGTGTCCTCTCGCATGTGGAGTTTTTAGCGGAGTTGTTGGCGGAGGGCAGGCTGAAGCTGAAGGCCTCGGACATTCCGAAGTTGACGTTTCATGATCCTTGTTATTTGGGCCGCCACAACCAAATATATGAAGCGCCGCGTCAAATATTAAAAGCCATTCCGGGGTTGGAGTTGGTGGAGATGCAGCGCAGGGGGCGGGAGAGTTTTTGTTGTGGAGCGGGGGGGGCGCGCATGTGGATGGAGGAAAAGCAAGGCGAGCGCATCAACCACCACCGCGCCCAGGAGGCGATAGAGACGCTCCGAAAGGCCAACGCTGCAGAGGAGGCGAAGGCCCACCATAAGGAAGCCATGGACAAGGGTTTGAGGATTGATTTGGATATCAACACGCTGGGAGAAAGCGCTGCCGGCTGCATAGCGGTGGCCTGTCCTTTTTGCCACACCATGTTGCGCGACGCGCTTTCGGACCTCGGCAAAGAGGCGCAGCTTCGGGTATTGGACATCGCCGAAGTATTGGCAGGGGCCGTGGAGGGTCCTGAGGAATAGGCGTATTAACCTATTAGAGGTGAGAAGGCATAGGGACGGGGTTACCGAGGCCGGGGAGGCTACCCACTTGGTATGTCCATGGAGGGAGGGTGAATGCCGCAGGGAAGGAGCCGTTTCCGAGCTCAGCGGCACGGATGGGTTGGCCGTCCAAATGGTTTTGGCCCGGGTTGTTCCACACCGTTGTGCCGCTGCTGTTGAGCATGTCGGCAAACGCATAGTTGCCCGACAAAAGCGAACTGCCGAAACTGGCTGGCAGGTCGTTTCCTGACACCCGCCCGACATTGCTTTTGCCGCTGACGCTGGGGTTCAGCGCCATGCAATTTTCTGTGCTAACGAAGCCAGCAACGCCAAAGAATTCGGGATGGGCTCCCGTTATGCCGCCGACATAGTGGTTGCCGCTGACACTGCCCGTGGCATAGCTGTTTTGTATCATGCTGCCATACCCAGCAAACCCCACCAAACCGCCTATATTGTTTCCTTTGCCTTCGACATTTCCTGTGGCATAGCTGTTCACCAACACGTTGAAATTCTGGCCCGCCAGGCCGCCGACATAGTTTCCTTCGCCCTCTACATCTACCGAGGCATAGCTGTTTTGTAGGGTGCCGTCAGAATACCCCGCCAGGCCGCCGACATAGTGGTTGCCGCTGACTTTGCCGCTGACATGGCAGTTTCGTAGGGTGCCGCCACGGTTTCCCCCTACCAGGCCGCCGACATGGTCGACACCGGTGACATGGACGTCGAGGAGCCCAAGGTTTTCTATCACAGCGTTATGGTCTATATGGCCGAAAAAACCTTGGTAATTGTTTTCTAAATAGCTTTTGTCAGGGGCATAAATATAAAGGCCGGAAACGGTGTGTCCGCCCCCCTCAAAGCTGCCGGCGAATGCTTGGAACTCAACGCCTATAGGTGTCCAGTTGCTGGTTGTCGGCGACGCAGGAGGTTCAAGCTCAATGTTTTCCGTCAGCTTATAGTGTTGGCCAAGGGACATGAATGCAGAGTTGGTGACATAATAGTTAAAGGCCTGAATGTTGCTTTGGTTTAGAGGAATGGCACGGTTTCTTTCGTTGCCGTCTATTACAGCAATGCTGGTGGTTTTAAGTCCACCGCTATACCTATAGCCCTTCGGTAGGTTTTTCAGCTCTATGCCCAGGGCTGCCTGGCCTCCAGGAAACGCGGCTGTGCCATCATAGACAAGGGTGAGGGCAAAGACTTTGCTTGTCCCTGCAGGGCTTTTGTCCTCAACGTTGAACCACAGTCCCTTGTCTAGGACGATGTTAAGGATGCCCATCCCCTCTTTGCTTGCGTCGTTTTTGGAAAACCCGGAGACTTGAATGTCAAACGTGGCGGTTTCAATGGGTGAAAGCCTTATGGTGCTGGTGGGGGTGATTTCAAGGGTGAGATGGCCGTCTCCAACAGTGTCTTCTCCGGAACGGTTTTCTCCGGAACCACACGAAGAAGGACAGGCACTCAAAACCACCCCCAGCAGCCAGAGGCAGAATGTGCCCAAACCCAAACGGTTTTTCACAGAAAAAACAGATGCTTGCAGTTTTTGTGTTCCGTGGGGAACCGTTTCCTGTGTCCCTTGTCCTATTCCTCGTTCCATCCTCTGTTCCATCCTTCCCATGATAAGACAACTCCGCCCAAACATACGGAGTGGAGTCTAGCACATCCGGCATACGCCCTGTGGAGGAATGCAGGGTGCAACCTAGAGTTAACAGCTGCGGCCTTGAGGTTCCAAGCACAAAAACCCCAGTCCCAGAAACCCCCTTGGGGCCCTATAGCTTGCTCCACGTTGGGCCACCCCTCTCTAGAGGTGAAGTCCTGATGCTTTCCGTTTCACACACAAAAAAACACCTACACATATTGTGTTAAGGTAAACCCTCTGGAACACTTTCTGTTTGTTAATGTTTTAAAAAAACAGTGCTTGTCGGAGGCATGTGGGTGGGGTATAAACAAGGGAAGCATACATGTTGGTTATAAGGGCCACATGAGGGGTGCTGAGCGCCCGCGAGGAGCGGGTGAAACAGAGGGAAATTGAGGAGGCCCGAAGGGGAAGAAAGCGGATGGAACAGAAGAGGTGCTTGGTTTTAGGGGTAGGGAGGAGGGTGGCGCAATGGGGGCTGGTATTGTTATGGGTGGTGTTAGCCTGGGCGCCGGCGGCGGCGGCGAAGCCCCTTGGGGGGCCCTTGTCGCTGGAAGAAGAGTTAAGGCAAGGCCCCTCCTCCATGCGTATGGCCTCCTATGTATTGTGGGGTACAGCGGGTGCAGCGGCGGCGGTGACGGGGGCTGTGTTTGCGGGGCTGGCAACACAAAACCACCGAAATGTTGAGCAAAAATTTGGAAATGGGCACATTCTGCCGCCACAAAATGGATTGGGCCCAAGTCCTTGGTTTTTTTATCGTCCTTATGAGCGGATGGGCAAAACCCTTTCCATGGCCACGGTTTCTATTGGAGGCATGGCGGCTGTTGCCAGTGCCGTGCTGTTTTTCCTTCCGCCGAAGTGGCAGCGTTATGACACGTTAAAGGTAGGCATATTCCCCATGTTTGGAGGTGCGAAGTTCAGCCTTCAGTGGGTGTTGCCCTAGGGCTTGGGCCCATCCCAGCAGTTGTCCACCGGTACGCTGGCATTATAGCTGCGGCACATGTCGTGCCCGCTTATGGGCCAGGGCGCATCTTTTTTGAGGCTCGGCGCGTCGAAGAGGAAGGCGGCAATGCTGTCCGTATAATTCAAAACCACCACGCTGCGCGTGGGCGACAGAGGCAAAACACCCAACAAGTCTGCGCCGTCAGCATAGGCTCCCTTCACCGTCTGCCAACAGTCGCTCAAATCAGACTTCAGACACGCCACCTGCTCCGCCTCTGAAAACACAATCTCCCCTTTTCCCATGAGAGCAGAGCCATAGGGCGTTATATAGCCTAGAGCCCTTTCGCTTGTGGAGAGACGGCCGCCTTGCGCGGAATAGCGCCGAGCGCGGCCGGGGACACCTGCTGCTGCAAGCAATTCGTCGTTGCTGTCCACCAACAAAAGATCACCCACGTCCACTGCTTCTCCTTGGCCTCCGTCCAAAGGAAAAGCCTGCTTCCAATCGTCATTGGAGTCATGAAACTCCCCCCAAAGGTATTTTGAGCCCAAAAGGATCGGTTGCGCCACTGTCAAAACAGGGCTGGCCGCAGGACCCTGCAGCACGCAGCCTGAACTCCAACCGTTGTTGTTTCTCCCTTTGTCCGCCCACCTGAAAGCACACCAATGGCGTGTCAGAGAGCCCAAAAACACCAGCGCCCCTTCGGGGGTTTGGCGCACCAACAGGTTTTGCCAGAGGAACTTTGAGTTGGTGGGTGGCATTTCGGGCGGCAAGGGAAGCGCCTCACAGTCAAAGGCGGGGTTGTTGGAGCCAAAGGCGGAGGTGTTGAGACGGCAAGCTTGCAGCACATAGCTTTCAGGAGTGGTTTCTAAAGCAACCGCTCGCGCCACCACCAAGTCTTTGCCGGGCCCTCCCTGCAAAAGCGCCCAAGTCGAATAGCCGGGCTGGAGGTTTGTGCAGCCGTTGGACAAAGCCGCTCCGGTTTTCGCATTGAAAACATAGAAACCGTCGCGCTCTGTTAAAGTGTGATGGCAACTTGTCAACACCACGTCCAAGTCCCCTCGGTGGTTGCCCAGCAGAAAATCCCCATCGGCGTCCGGCAGGAGAGTTGTGCGCCATATTTCTTCTTTTTTGGCGTTCAGAGCCAGCAGAAAGTGTTCATCGGCTCCGTTCCACGGTGGCGCCAACAGCAACAAGTTGCCCTCGCGTGTTGTGACGCCGTCCGGAAGGGCATGAAACGGCAAAGTCCACAACTCACGGCTAATTCTTATCAGCTCTTGGTGCTCAAGCTGGCCTTGGTTTCCGGCTTCATCCGCAGGCCTGGCTGACAAATTCAGCTCATATTCCCCGTGCGGCAAAGAGGGCAGCTTAGAAAGCGACACTTCAAAACATCGGGCATTCGTTTTTTGGGGCAAGTTCCGCGGACAGGCTGCGAGCGCGGCACGGTAATCTCCTGCCGACAACTCTGTTTGTTCCCAGTCGATGTCCTCGTCGACACTCTGCAGTTGCACATAGAGCACCTCGTCCCGACCCCATTTGCCTTGCGCTCCAACCTCTATATGTATCTCGGGAGGCGTTATGTCATAAGTCCATGAAAATGCCTCCGTCGCGTTGCCTTCAGCTCCATGGGCATTCACCTCCAGTTGATAGTCTCCTTCACCTGTATAGTGGGTTTGAGGCAAACACCGCAGCTGCCGCCGCTCCCCATTTGCATAGAAGCCGACTTCTTCACAGGGGAAAGAACCGCTCCCGCCCTCGCCTTCTTTCAGCAGCCCACCGTCTATGCCCCCGGAAGCGCCATAGACTTCTATTTGAATCTCCAAAGCAGAATCGCTCGTGCGCTTGCGTGCGCTCAGCCTCCCGTGCACAAGCTGAAAACGTATGTCCGGAACCGTTGCCCCGTTGGGGCCCAGCTTGCCCCATACGCATACGCCGACACTGTCCTTGGTAATACAGTGGCTGCCGTTGGGACATTCCTCTCCTTCTTGGCAATGGCCCTTGGGCATGGCGCACCCCACCCCCAGGCCCAAAAATACAGCATAAAGCAACCCACACCTGAGGGTTGCCAAGGCCCGTCGTCCTTCGTTTCGTGTTCCGTCGGCTTCGTCCGATTTTTTTGTCATGGCGACTACCCGGAGTTGATGTGTGTGTTGCGAAGTAGAATACCTTAGTTTGGAGATGGTCCTAGCCCATTTATCTTCAGAGTTAGCTGGAATACATTTATTCCTATACTTCCTGGGTAGAGGCTCTCTATAAAAACAGCCAAAGCTTAGCCCCCTCTCCCCTCCCCGGGAGAAAGCTCCTTCTCTTTTTTCCTCCCCACCCCGGGCAATTGACTTAGGAAAGCTGAGAGTGAAACGGTTCTCCGGCGCCGGGCGTTGAAAGGGCCTTCCAAAAACCGGTTTGATAGGTGTTCACCAGGGCCATGGCAGGAGCGATGCCGATGCAGCAAAGGATCATTCCCAGCGAGCTTATGGCCATGGAAATCAGCAGCAAGCCGACAAGCTGGAGGCGAAACCCCTTGCAGCGCTCAAAGCACAACCGCACAGCCTCCATAACGCCAACGTCGGGGTTTTCAGCAAAGGGTTGAAACAGCAGCGTCGCAGGCAAAAGCCAAATTCCCAAGGCAACAAACGTGGCAATCGATATCAACGTGATAAAGGCGAGGCTGAGGGCTGAAATGGGCAAGCTGCCGGTTTTGCTTAGGAGGGTAATGGCGCCGGCAATAAGGCCTGCGGACGCCACCCCGGGAAGGGCAATCAGCAAAGCCGCCAAGACGGTTTTGAGGCCT
The DNA here is from genome assembly GCA_009781495.1 of Cystobacterineae bacterium. Lineage (GTDB taxonomy): Bacteria > Myxococcota > Myxococcia > Myxococcales > Myxococcaceae > WRKR01. The sequence continues at coordinate 5,516 of WQYA01000053.1, read as the reverse complement.
GTCTTGAAGTCGAAAAGCATATTAAATGTGGGCCGCTGGCCGCTCCAAGCCGCATGTGACATTTCGACGAGGCCGCGCTGCAGAGTACATTGCAGAAAGAGTTGGACAACCATGGCCAAAAACTGGAAAAGAAAGAGACCGGCAAACGAGGTGAGGATGTTGGCAATGTCGAAGGAACTACCGAAGTTGTTTACAAACAGAGGGGAGAAGAAGATGCTCGGAAGTCGCAGCAGATAGCCGGCAATGGACGGGATGAGAAACATCAACAAGGCTGCTACCGAAAGCTCCAACCAATAGGGTTTGAAAGCGTTGTTCCACGTTGCCGACAGCAAGTCGAAGAGATGGAGGTTGCTCCGGTTAAAGGAGAAAGCGACGTGGCGCTGTGCGCATTTGGGGCACAAACTGGGGTGAAGCTGTTTGCATTGGACGCAACTAAAGCTGCCACAACGTTGGCAGATGTCGGTAGCTGCCGCAGAGGGGTGGAAGGGGCAAGGGGTGGGGGGAACGTCGCTCATCCCCCAACTAGGTGTAAAGAGTAGAAAAAAATCAACCTAAAAGTGGTGGGAGGAGATTTATTTTACCCCTAGGCTCCTGAGGGTTTAAGCCTATCCCCCAGGTATTTTATTTCGTCCATAGCGGTAATTTACACAATAGCTGCTATGCGTTAGAGTAGTATGGAGACACTCTGGGAGTTTGAGCATGTTCATTTGGATTATTTCGGTGTTGATAATTCCGCTGACGGCGTTTTTTCTCATTTTCTTCTATCTTCTGCAGAGAGACACCTTTCAGAACAAAATGCGGCGTCTCGCGAGAACGCTTTTCGACTTCAGGACGATTCGCCGCCAAGCCAAAGCGGGCTATGCGGCAGCCCAATTCAACCTGGGCCTCATGTATGAGCGCGGCAAGAATGTCCCGCAGAGTTATGAAACGGCCGCCGACTGGTACCACAAAGCGGCCGAGCAAGGCGACAGTCAGGCGCAGGTGAATTTGGGTTATTTATATGTGCATGGGAGGGGGGTGGAGCAAAGCTCCAGCCGGGCCGCTCTCTGGTTTCAAAAGGCGGCCGTGCAAGGGGATGCCGACGCTCAATACAATTTGGGCGTTGCCTATGAGCAAGGAGAAGGCCTTCATCATAGCTCCAGCAAGGCCGCCCTTTGCTTTCAACAGGCGGCCAAGCAAGGCCATGCTGAGGCCCAAAACAGCCTGGGCCTGGCCTATGCCAAAGGCCAAGGTGTGCCTCAAAATTTCCAAGAAGCCGCCCACTGGTTTCAACAGGCGGCCAAGCAAGGCCATGCTGCTGCGCAAAACAGCCTGGGCCTGGCCTATGCCAAAGGCCAGGGCATTTCCCAAAGCTACAAAAAGGCTGCCCGCTGCTTCAGAAAGTCGGCCAAGCAGGACTATGCGGCCGCGCAAAACAACCTCGGCATCGCCTATGCCCGAGGCGAGGGCCTGCCCCAAAACATGGTGCGCGCCTATGTGTGGACCGTACACGCCGCCAACAGAGGCAACCGCGAAGCCATCACGGACAAGCAGCTGCTGGGTGAGCAGCTGACGCCTGCACAGCACAAAGAGGCGATGGACTTGCTCAAGAAGCGCCTCGTCTTTTTGAGAAAGAAACCTCCAACGCCTCGCTAGGCCCCGGCGGCCAGTTGGCGAAGGACATATTGCAGAATACCCCCATGCGCATAATAGTCCAACTCGTTGGGGGTATCTATCCGAGCGAGCACCTCAAAGGAGGTTTCCTTGCCGGAGGGGTGGAGGGCAATCAGGGAAAGTTTAGCCTGGGGTTTTAGGTTTTGGGAGAGGTTTCTAAGCGAGAAAAACTCCGTCCCGTCTAAGCCTAGGGTTTGGGTATCCTCCCCCTGCATAAACTGTAGCGGGAGTATGCCCATACCAATCAGGTTGGAGCGGTGAATACGCTCAAAGCTTTTGGCCACCACCATTCTAATGCCCAGCAGGCAAGGCCCCTTGGCCGCCCAGTCTCTGCTGGAGCCCGTGCCATATTCCGCACCGGCGAGGACAACCAGCGGCGTTTTCTCCTCCGCATAAAGCATGGCCGCCTCATAAATGCTCATCTGTTTTCCCGAAGGCAGGTGCACGCTGACGCCGCCTTCGCTGCCGGGCGCCAGCAAATTTTTGAGGCGTATATTGGCAAAAGTGCCGCGCACCATCACCTCATGGTTGCCGCGCCGGGCGCCATAGGAGTTGAAGTCCGCAGGTTGGACGCCATGCTCCATGAGGTATTTGGCCGCCGGGCTGTTTTTGGCAATGTTGCCTGCGGGCGAAATATGGTCCGTCGTCACCGAGTCCCCCAGCACCGCCAAAACCCTGGCATTCACAATGTCGACGAGGGGGGCAGGGGAGGGGGGAATACCCTCGAAGAAGGGGGGCTTTCTCACATAGGTGGAGCTGTTGTCCCAAACGAAGGTGTCGCCCACGGGGACTTGGAGTTGTTTCCACAACGCATTGCCCTCCAGGGCTTCGGCATAGCGTTTTTGAAAATGCTCCGGCTTCACCGAAGCGGCCACGGCCTGTTGAATTTCCTCATTGCTGGGCCAAATGTCCCTGAGGAAAACGGGCTTGCCCTCGCGGCTTGTGCCCACAGCCTCGGTGCTTAAATCCACGTTGACGTTGCCGTGCAGGGCGAAGGCCACCACGAGGGGAGGCGAGGCCAAAAAGTTGAGTTTGACTTGGGCATGAATGCGCCCTTCAAAGTTGCGGTTGCCCGAGAGCACGGCGGCCACACTCAAGTTGCCCTTGGAAATGGTTTCCAAAACCGCTTGGGGGAGGGGGCCCGAGTTGCCGATGCAGGTGGTGCAGCCAAAGCCCGTCACGTGGAAACCCAGCGCTTCCAAATAGGGCAAAAGGCCCGCCTGACTCAAATAGTCCACCGCGACTTGGGAGCCGGGGGAGAGTGAAGTTTTCACCCAGGGTTTGGTGACGAGTCCCTTTTGCACGGCCTTTTTGGCCAGAAGGCCCGCAGCCAGCAGCACCGAGGGGTTGGAGGTATTGGTACAGGAAGTAATGGCCGCAATCACCACGCTGCCGTGTTGCAACTCAAAACTTTGCTCCCCCTGTTGCAGGGTGATGGGGGAGGTAGAGGGGTTTTCAGGTTTAGCCAAATTTTGGATGGCGGTAGCGGCGGTGGTTTTGAGTTGGGGCAGGGGGACTCTGTCCTGGGGGCGTGCGGGTCCGGCCAGGCAGGGGGCGACGCTGCCCAAATCCAACTCCAGGGTGTCCGAGAAGAGGGGCTCCTGCTGAGGGCTTGCGAAGAGGCCCTGGTATTTGCAGAAGGCTTCAACCATGGCCACCTTCTCCGCGCTGCGTCCCGTCAGGCGCAAATATTCCAGTGTACGCTCGTCGACGGGGAAGAAACCCATGGTAGCGCCATATTCCGGGGCCATATTGGCGATGGTGGCCCTGTCCGTCAGCGCCAGGGCATGCATGCCGGGGCCGAAGAATTCGACAAACTTGCCGACGACGCCCTTTTTGCGCAGCATTTGTGTCAGCGTCAGCACCGCGTCTGTGGCCGTGGCCCCCTCGGGCAATTGGCCTTTGAGGCGCACGCCCACCACCTCGGGAATCAGCATGGTAATGGGCTGGCCGAGCATGGCGGCTTCGGCTTCTATGCCCCCTACCCCCCAGCCCAATACCCCTAGGCCGTTGACCATGGTGGTATGCGAGTCGGTACCGACGAGGCTGTCGCAATAGAGTTGGTTGCCCGGCCCCTCAAAAGCTACCTGCGCGAGGTATTCTAAGTTTACCTGGTGGCAAATACCGGTGTCCGGGGGGACGGCGCGGAAATTTTTGAAGGTGTTTTGGCCCCACTTGAGGAAGGCATAGCGCTCCTGGTTCCTCTCAAACTCAAGGGCGACGTTGTCGTCGAAGGCTTGGGTAGAGCCGAAACTGTCCACCATGACGGAATGATCAATCACCAAATCCACCGGGCTGAGCGGATTAATTTTCTGAGGGTTTTTGCCCATGGCTTGCAGGGCCTCGCGCATGGCGGCCAAGTCAACGACGCAAGGCACGCCGGTGAAGTCCTGAAGCAGCACGCGTGCGGGGGTGAAAGAAATTTCCGCGTTGTTGGTTTTGCCGGGGGTGAAGGCCAGGAGGGCCTCAATGTGCTCTCTTTTGACGACGCGCCCATCCTCGAAGCGCAGGAGGTTTTCGAGGAGAATTTTAAGGGAGAAGGGGAGGCTATTGAGTTGGGGGGCGTGCTTGGCAAGCTCCGCGAGGCTGTGGACGAAGAAGGTATTTTTTCCAATTTGAAGTTTCTGAATTGAAGGGGCCATGGCTTGCTTTCTTCACTTGCCCTAGGGCGAAATGCAACAGTAGGGAGAATTATTTCTAGCAGGGCGGTATATTTTAAGCACAGCTTAGGGGGATAGAAAAGGACACAGTCAAGCGCCTCCCCTTTCCTTCCTCCAGGTGAGGAAAAGCCCACGGCGCGCGGGGGGGTAGTTTTCGGGCCCGCAGTTAAAGCCTCTAGGCCCCCCCTCCCCCTATGGGTTTCCCTCTTTCCCCTGGCCCCTGCTGGAGAGCGATTTTAAATGGAAGAGAATGCCGTCAAACATCTCCATGCCCCCTTGTACGGGGGGAGTAGAAACGGGTTTAGAGGCGGTGGAGGCGGCGCAGGAGGTTTTGTAGGCAGGAGGCGTGGGGTGGGGCAGCGAGGGGGGAGGGGAGGCGTCCCAGGGTAGTTAACTCTGGGGTAGGGTTTAAAGTTTCAGAGGGGGTATAGAGGCAGGCCCTGGGTAGAGTGGCCGGGAGGGTGTCAAAGCGCAGCCGTATGGGCCCGAAGGCGACGACGTCCCCGGGGTAAAGGGCAGCAGGCAGGAGGATGGGGAGGCCGTTGACGAAAGTACCGTTGGTACTGTGCAAGTCCTCAATGAAGACTTGGCCGTTTTTGGCATAGAAGCGGCAATGTTTACGGGAGACAGAGGGGTGATAGAGGACAGCGGAACAAGCTTGGGTACGCCCAATCAACATGGGCAAGCGCTCGAAGACGAACTGCCGACCTAAGTCTCCCCCCTCTAGAATGGCAAGTATTATGCCCATATATTCCTCACAGAAAACCTCCCCCCCTCGCTTTTGGGCAACAGCTCTCCGGCAGAACGGGTGCTATGGGAGAAAGCTATGCCAAATGGGGTTGGATGGCCAGACCCAAATAAAAAAACGAGTAGTGATAACAAGTGTTTAGGGGTTACACCGGGGGTGGTGTATGGTTTTTGGGGCCTGCGGCCCGGCCGTTTTTAAAAACAATTCTTCTGCCCTTCCGGGCGGGGTTTTTGGTGCTGGACCTGCGGCCCGGCTGTTTTTAAAACGGTTTTTTTGCCCTTCCGGGCGGGGGTTCTCCTGGGCCTGCGGCCCGGCTGTTTCCGCCTCCGGCGGCCGTAGGTTTCGCCTACCGGCGAGTCACTTTTTTGTGTGACAAAAAAGTAACCAAAAAAACACCCTCCGGGGCCCCGCCGGGGGCTCCTGCAGCACTCGCGACCCCCTCGAACTCTTTACTT
>WQYA01000052.1 GCA_009781495.1 Cystobacterineae bacterium | reverse complement strand
TTGGTTACTTTTTTGTCACACAAAAAAGTGACTCGCCGGGAGGCGAAACCTACTGCCGCCGCGCAGCGGAAACAGCCCGGGCCGCAGGCCCAGCAATAAAACCCCGCCCGGGAGGGCAAAAAACGCCCGGGCCGCAGGCCCAGCAATAACCCCGCCCGGGGGGGCAAAAAAACCGTTTTAAAAAACAGCCGGGCCGCAGGCCCAAAATTTCCCCCCTCAAAAAAAACACCCAAGAAAAAAGTCTGAAACTTGTGTTTTGAAGTGCAGACGCGGAACATGGCGACTAAGGCATTGGGGGGGAGGAGAGAGAAGGACTATGGCAACATTTCCAGGAGGCCTGTTGTTGGTATTATCCGCCCCCTCAGGGGCAGGAAAGACGACGCTTGCGCGCGCCCTGCTGGCGCAGACGAAGGGCGCGCGTTTTTCCGTGAGCACAACGACGCGCGCCCCACGCGCAAAGGAGAGGGAGGGTGTGGACTATTTTTTCCTGGATGAGGGGGCATTTATGGAGAAGGCAGGGGCGGGTTATTTTGCAGAGTGGGCCAAAGTGCACGGCAACTGCTACGGCAGTCCGCAAAGCGAAGTGGCCTTTGCGCGCGACGAAAACAGCCTGGTGATTTTCGACATTGACGTGCAGGGCGGCCGAAGGCTGCGCGAGAGGGAGCCCGACTGCGTGCTGGTCTTCATTCTACCGCCCTCGTTGGAGGAGTTGGAGCGCCGCCTGCGAAGCCGCCACACCGAAGACGCGCACAGCATTGCGCGCCGTTTGGAGGCGGCGAAGACGGAAATCCACCAAGGCCTCCAATTCTACGACTACATTGTCATCAACGACGAGGTGCCCAAAGCATTAAGCCGCCTGAATGCCATACTCACGGCCGAAACTTGTCGCACAAGCCGCGGGGTACAATGGCCAAGCACTGGAAATCCTTGACGCAAAAAAAAAGGCATTTTGTAGATTGACAAGCGCGGCCCAAGCACCTAGAAGCGCCGCCCTGGTTGAGAGGAGGGGTTGTTGGAGAAAGGGCGGTGGCGGAGGCCATTAGGTTTTTTAGAATATTTACCTAGACTTATAAGTTTATCGAACAAATTTCTTGACGGTTGGCGGTGGATTTGGCAGAAAGATGGGTCTTCTGCCGGGCGGTTTTGGAGGTGGTTTTGGGGTTTTTTGAAAGTTGCAAAAAAGTTCTTGCAAGGCTCAAAAAAAGGAGTAGACAGCCGCGACGCAGTGAAGCGGTTAAGGATGCAGGGCGGTGTTGAGGCAGTTAAGTTTTGGCAGTTGCAGTGCTCGCTCTTTGAAAACCAGATAGCAAACTTTATGGTACTGCGGAAACCGCAGTCAATTCTGTGTCCATGAAGGCAAGGTGTTGGAAACGACATTAAGCCGGAGGACACACAAAACATAATAACGAGCAAGTGAGTTCATAACTTGTAGCTGTCGACCTTAGCCGTCGGCAGCGCGTCGGGAATAACTATCCGAATTTATAAATATATTTGGAGAGTTTGATCCTGGCTCAGAACGAACGCTTGCGGCGTGCTTAACACATGCAAGTCGAGCGCGAAAGCAGCAATGCGAGTAGAGCGGCGCACGGGTGCGTAACACGTGGGTAATCTGCCTCGAAGATTGGAATAACCTTCCGAAAGGTTGGCTAATGCCGGATAGTCTAGCGAAGTCCATGGACTTTGTTGGGAAAGGTGGCTCTTATGAGCTGCCGCTTCGAGATGAGCCCGCGGCCCATCAGCTAGTTGGTGAGGTAATGGCTCACCAAGGCAACGACGGGTAGCTGGTCTGAGAGGACGATCAGCCACACTGGGACTGAGACACGGCCCAGACTCCTACGGGAGGCAGCAGTGGGGAATTTTGCACAATGGGCGAAAGCCTGATGCAGCAACGCCGCGTGTGTGAGGAAGGTCTTCGGATTGTAAAGCACTTTCAGTTCGGGAAGAAAAAGCCTTGGTGAATAGCCAAGGCCTTGACGCTACCGAAAGAATGAAGCACCGGCTAACTCTGTGCCAGCAGCCGCGGTAATACAGAGGGTGCAAGCGTTGTTCGGAATTATTGGGCGTAAAGCGCGTGTAGGCGGCCTATTAAGTCGGGTGTGAAAGCCCTCAGCTCAACTGAGGAAGTGCGCTCGAAACTGGTAGGCTTGAGTGCTGGAGAGGATGGTGGAATTCCCCAAGTAGAGGTGAAATTCGTAGATATGGGGAGGAACACCGGTGGCGAAGGCGGCCATCTGGACAGCAACTGACGCTGAGACGCGAAAGCGTGGGTAGCAAACAGGATTAGATACCCTGGTAGTCCACGCTGTAAACGATGAGAACTAGGTGTCGCGGGTGTTGACCCCTGCGGTGCCGTCGCTAACGCATTAAGTTCTCCGCCTGGGAAGTACGGCCGCAAGGCTAAAACTCAAAGGAATTGACGGGGGCCCGCACAAGCGGTGGAGCATGTGGTTTAATTCGACGCAACACGCAGAACCTTACCTGGTCTTGACATCCTTCGAACCTGCCCGAAAAGGTGGGGTGCCCGCAAGGGAGCGAAGAGACAGGTGCTGCATGGCTGTCGTCAGCTCGTGTCGTGAGATGTTGGGTTAAGTCCCGCAACGAGCGCAACCCTCGCCTTTAGTTGCCACGCAAGTGGATCTCTAGAGGGACTGCCGGTGTTAAACCGGAGGAAGGTGGGGATGACGTCAAGTCCTCATGGCCCTTATGACCAGGGCTACACACGTGCTACAATGGCCGGTACAATGCGTTGCCAACTCGCGAGAGGGAGCTAATCGCACAAAACCGGTCTCAGTTCGGATTGGAGTCTGCAACTCGACTCCATGAAGTCGGAATCGCTAGTAATCGAAGATCAGCACGCTTCGGTGAATACGTTCCCGGGCCTTGTACACACCGCCCGTCACACCATGGGAGTCAACTGCACCAGAAGTCGTTGTGCCAACCCGCAAGGGAGGTAGACGCCCAAGGAGCGGTTGGTGACTGGGGTGAAGTCGTAACAAGGTAGCCGTAGGGGAACCTGCGGCTGGATCACCTCCTTTCTAAGGAGACCGGAAATCAGGATATGCTTGTCATATCAGGTGATTTCAGGAGCGAAAGCTCCAAAGTCTCAATAGGTCAACGTTTTTGCGGTCCTAAAGTTTGCTGTTTGGTTTTGAGGGAGCGAGAAGCTCTTTGGAAACTAAAGAAAAATGTTGATGGTTCGACGGAAGGTCCTCTTGGGCCTGTAGCTCAGGTGGTTAGAGCGCACGCCTGATAAGCGTGAGGTCGGTGGTTCAAATCCACCCAGGCCCACCACTTTGAAAGAGAGTCCTGGAGGAGGAGGCGGTTGAGGGGCTGTAGCTCAGCTGGGAGAGCGCCAGCTTTGCAAGCTGGATGTCGTCGGTTCGAACCCGATCAGCTCCATTTTTGTTCTTTGACAATTTCATATGAAGGTTAAAATTTCAATTTCATAAGCAATGAAACAGGCTTTTGTAGCAAGCCTGGATTTTGGTTTCAAACGTGGGTTTTGTTTCTTTGGAAGCAAAGCCATGAGAGGAATGAAAATCAACCAAGCTACTAAGGGCGTGTGGTGGATGCCTTGGCGCTGAGAGGCGACGAAGGACGTGGGTGGCTGCGATAAGCTCCGGCGAGATGCTACCAATCGTTATAACCGGAGATTTCCGAATGGGGAAACCCACTGCGGGTTATGCCGCAGTATCCCAACCTGAACACATAGGGTTGGAGAAGCAAACCAGGGGAAGTGAAACATCTCAGTACCCTGAGGAAAAGAAAACAATGAGTGATTCCCGTAGTAGTGGCGAGCGAACCGGGAACAGCCTAAACCAATGCCACGAAAGTGGCATCGGGGTTGCGGGTCCGCGGGAGGACTTTGGAGGTTAGCAAAATCGCCTGGAAGGGCGAGCCATAGAGCGTGAAAGCCGCGTATGCGAAAACTGAAGAAGCCAAAGCGGGGTACCCAAGTAGGGCGGGACACGTGAAATCCTGTCTGAATCTGCCAGGACCATCTGGTAAGGCTAAATACTACTCAGCGACCGATAGTGAACAAGTACCGCGAGGGAAAGGTGAAAAGAACCCCGGTGAGGGGAGTGATAAGAATCTGAAACCACATGTCTACAAGCAGTTCGAGGGCTACGCGTGCGCTTGCGCATGAAGGCCCGAGAGCGTACCTTTTGCATCATGATTCGGCGACTTAATATACGTAGCGAGGTTAAGCCGATAGGTGGAGCCGTAGTGAAAGCGAGCCCGAATAGGGCGTCAGTTGCGTGTATTATAACCCGAAGCGGGGTGATCTATGCATGGCCAGGTTGAAGCGTGGGTAAAACTACGTGGAGGACCGAACTCGTGAGAGTTAAAAATCTCTGAGATGAGCTGTGCATAGGGGTGAAAGGCCAATCAAACTCCGTGATAGCTGGTTCTCCCCGAAAGATATTTAGGTATCGGCTCGAGGAATTCTGTACTGGAGGTAGAGCACTGGAACGGCTAGGGGTCTCACCAGATTACCAAACCGTACCAAACTCCGAATGCCAGTAACTGTTAACTCGGGACGCAGTCAGTGGGTGATAACGTCCATTGGCAAAAGGGGAATAACCCAGACCGACAGCTAAGGTCCCCAAATCCAGACTAAGTGAACACTAGAAAGGATGTGGTAGGTCACAAACAACCAGGAAGTGGGCTTAGAAGCAGCCATCTTTTAAAGAAAGCGTAATAGCTCACTGGTCAAGACAAGCCGCGCCGAAAATGTAACGGGGCTAAGTCTGGTACCGAAGCTTCGGGTCATACAAGAAGGCTTGTATGGCGGTAGGGGAGCGTTGTAACAGCGGTGAAGCCAGACCGGAAGGGCTGGTGGAGCGGTTACAAGTGCTGATGCCGAAATGAGTAACGATAAAGAGTGTTAGAAACACTCTCGCCGTAAACCCAAGGTTTCCTGGGTCAAGTTAAACTTCCCAGGGTTAGCCGGGTCCTAAGCCGAGGCCGAAAGGCGTAGGCGATGGAAAGCAGGTTAATATTCCTGCGCCATCTTATAAGCGTTGAAACGAGGGGCGACGGAGGAAGTTAGGCGATGCCAGCAGTTGGTGTCTGGTCCAAGGTCGTAGGGGTGTCTTGTACGAATAAAAGGCAAGGCAGTTATCCCCGAGAGCCGAGTGAAAGTACGCAAGTACGATTCGCTGATACTCAACTTCCAAGAAAAACCTCGCGTGGAGCTTATAGGGTGTCCGTACCGCAAACCGACTCAGGTGGGTGAGGAGAAAATCCTAAGGCGCTTGAGAGAACCCTCCTCCAAGGAACTAGGCAAATTGACACCGTAACTTTGGAAGAAGGTGTGCCCTTTTTGGTCAGTCGTACAGACAAAGCTGAAAGGGGTCGCAGAGAATAGGCGGTAGCGACTGTTTAACAAAAACACAGGACTCTGCAAAGGCGACAAGCCTATGTATAGGGTCTGACTCCTGCCCGGTGCTGGAAGGTTAAGGGGATTCGTCAGCCGCAAGGTGAAGCGATGATCCGAAGCCCCAGTAAACGGCGGCCGTAACTATAACGGTCCTAAGGTAGCGAAATTCCTTGTCGGGTAAGTTCCGACCTGCACGAATGGAGTAACGACTTCCGCACTGTCTCGGAGAGGGACTCAGTGAAATTGAAATAGCTGTGCAGATGCAGTTTACCCGCAGAAAGACGGAAAGACCCCGTGAACCTTTACTACAACTTGACAGTGACACTAGAAATTTACTGTGTAGCATAGGTGGGAGCCTTTGAAGCCAAACCGCTAGGTTTGGTGGAGGCATTAGTGAAATACCACCCTGTGACTTTTTGGTGTCTAACCTCGTCCCGTTAACCGGGACAGGGACACTGTCTGGTGGGTAGTTTGACTGGGGCGGTCGCCTCCCAAAGAGTAACGGAGGCGCGCGATGGTTCCCTCAGCCCGATTGGAAACCGGGCGACGAGTGCAAAGGCATAAGGGAGCTTAACTGCGAGACAGACATGTCGAGCAGATGCGAAAGCAGGTCTTAGTGATCCGGTGGTTCTGAATGGAAGGGCCATCGCTAAACGGATAAAAGGTACTCCGGGGATAACAGGCTTATCTCCCCCACGAGTTCATATCTACGGGGAGGTTTGGCACCTCGATGTCGGCTCATCGCATCCTGGGGCTGTAGCAGGTCCCAAGGGTTTGGCTGTTCGCCAATTAAAGCGGTACGCGAGCTGGGTTCAAAACGTCGTGAGACAGTTTGGTCCCTATCTTCTGTGGGCGTAGGATACTTGAGAGGATCTGACCTCTAGTACGAGAGGACCGGGTTGGAGACACCTCTAGTGTACCAGTTGTCACGCCAGTGGCATCGCTGGGTAGCTATGTGTCGATCGGATAACCGCTGAAAGCATCTAAGCGGGAAACCGACCTCAAGACAAGGTATCCCGAGGGTAAACCCTCCTGAAGACCCGTTGAAGACTACAACGTTGATAGGCCGGATGTGTAAGGCAGCAATGCTCTTAGCTAACCGGTACTAATCGGTCGTGAGGCTTGGTTGTTTTCTTTCTTCTCATAAAGCACAGTTTGAAACCAAAATCGAAGTTTGCTCAAAAGTCCTTGCTTGGGCCCTCCATTCGTGGAATGGATGCCCGACAGACTGTTTTGTTCGCTTCTGAAACGAATTTTTTCCTTCATATGAATTAACGGCGGCTATGTCGGAGGGGTCCCACCCGTTCCCATCCCGAACACGGAAGTTAAGCCCTCCAGAGCCGATGGTACTACGCGGGAGACCGCGTGGGAGAGTAGGTCGCTGCCGGTTTTTTTTAGCTCCAAAGGTTTTCCTTTGGAGCTTTTTTTTTGTCCCTTGGGAGGTGTTTTTCGACTCTCTAAACCAACCCCCCACCCAAAAAATAACATAAAAAAAGAGGCTAAAACCTTGTCGTTTTAGCCTCTTAAGTTGGGGTGTTGTTGCGCTATGGCGCCCATCTCTCCCATTCAAGAGGGCACATACTGCACTGCCCTCAAAGAGCGTCTTGCACGTTAGGCCCCCATCTCTCCCATTCAAGAGGGCACGTACGGTATGAAGGCAGCCAATCACATGGATTTTTTGGAGGAACCGACTGGTGATTGAAGGCCTCAGTCGGAACCGCAAGGGTGGCTGACTGTGCTAGCAAAACGATGCCATTCGCATCATATTCATGCAACATCCGAAACCCATTCCAAAAAGCAAGGTTTTGTTTTTCTTGGCCAATGTCATCTATGGAAGTGGCTATGCTGCCCTTTTCAAAGGCATAAAAGTCACATAATTTTCCAGCGATGGGTATACCAGAAGTCATGGAGCATATGGGCTCAGCGGAACACGATGTTGCAAAAACACCATAGGGAGAAGCTTTGGCCATTTCCAGATATCCAAGAGCGGATCCGTGGCAATAGACGCTATGACTCTGGTTTGACCAGCCCGAATGATCAGCGTATATGAAACAATCAGCGCCATCCTTTATGATTGTCTCACTGATTGCGTCGTTCCAGGAATTGATAATGTCTACGCGAATCCGCTCCCCATTGTTGTCAAAGCTAATAATTGGATTTTCTTGGTTTTGGTTATAATAATAACCATCATAAAATATCGAATACCCGACAGAGCCTTTTTCTATGTCGAAGAAAGCTCCCATCTCACCACCGCTTTCTCCGGAGAGATCGATGCAGGGCACATATATATCGTTGGTTATTGTTACATTTCCTGGTTGCAGCCTAATTCCCGATACCCCCCCCTTTATTTCACCATTGCCTTCGACACGAATGTCCAAGGTGTAGGACAAGTCTGCACCTACATAGTTGAGCCCAATCGGAACGAGAAGCGAATATTTGCCTTTGCTGTTGGTAAACGCAACTACTTTTGAGGCCAGTTGTGTTATTCCTGTGGCTGTTTCCGTGGCGATGACCTGGCCCGTTACCAAGAGATAGGGTACGGGTTTGCTTTTGCAATCGACAACACTGCCTTCGACAGTGGCCGGTTCCGCATAAATGTCCAAATTCCACCACGAGAAATGCTTCGCCTCGCCTTGGTATAGATAGGTGCCGTTGGCCCCTGCAACCCGCTGGGCCACGCCTTCTTCAACCCAAACCCCCTGCTCTTCGTCGAAATGCCAGAGTGGAATGCTGGTTGGCGGATTGTTTTCCATGCCAGCGGGAAGGGGGAAAACGATCTGAGCAGGAGAGCCATTTTTCAACTGCAGCGGATTGCCTTCATCGTCTGAAAAGTTGACGTCAACCATTCCATAGGAAATGAGCACCCCTTCATTGCCTGCACCGTTGATAGCGGCGAGATCCCCTCCCGGCATCGACTCTGCAAAATGCTCGTTGTTGGGGTCCAAATAAACCATGTCGGCTGTCGCCATACCCGTATAGTCCGAACCATCCGCACGCGCCAAAGCCGAAGCCTGCAAATGAACTTGCATGGCGTTGGGCGCCCCGTTGCCTCTTATCGTTAAACTCGTTGGGTTTTGGGCGTTGAAAGTGTGTTTTAAGCTGGTGTTGCTGTTGCCTTGGGGGTGCAACATCACCCGAAGATAGGTTTCTTCTTGTTTTACACCCGAGCGTGTCAGTGTGAAATAGCCGGGCTTCTCAAATTGGATGACGCTGCGATTGTTGACAATAGCCGGTTTCTCAATGCGGAATTTCCCCGCATAGTCTGTGGTAACATTCACTGTTCCGCTGCTTACACGCACACCCCTCAGGGCTTTGCCAAAGCTGTCAAGAACCATGCCGTGCAGCATGGAGGCGATTTCAACCTCCTCGTTTTCACCTGCCTTGTTTTCACTCTCCTCGTTTTTTTCCTGCTCAACAATATCTTCTAAGCCCGTCGTCTTCTCAGAGGTGCAGCCCACAGACGTTATTGCCAAAGCCAACAACAAGCCCAAAGCGAGGCCTTGCCTTCTTTGGGAACCGCTTCTCTTCTCTTGAATACGCATTTTCTTCCCCTTTTCTACCCCATGGTTTTCAGCCGCAAACTATCTTCGAATTAATGCGAATACCAATATATCTCTCAAACCAAAACAGTCAATGAGAGAAGAGTAAGGCGTTTTTATTTTTTTTCTAAAGGCTTAAAAAAAAGATAATGATAGCCAACCCTAAGTTTAGGTTTAGCTTTTAAGTTAAGCCTATCTTTCTCTTTTTTTATTCTGCGAAATTCACTCAACAAGTTGGAGCCGGCATGAGAGAAGGCTTTTCCATGGGCCAAGCGAAACAGAAGCAAGGTTTTTCTCTGTTGTGGATTTTTGTATGCTCTGGTTTTGCGGGCCTCATTTATCAGTCCATTTGGGCGCAATACCTCGGGCTCATATTAGGGCACTCAGCCTATGCCCAAGTATTGGTATTGGCACTTTTTATGGGTGGAATGGCCTTAGGGGCGTGGCTGATAAGCCGCCGCAGCGAGCTTTTGAAAAAACCCCTCATGCTTTATGCGGCCATTGAGTTGCTGATAGGCCTTTTCGGCATGGTTTTCCATGGCTACTACAAAGGCATCAGCAGCTGGGCCTATGCTTCTTTTTTCCCGCTGTTGTCCTCAGGCCTTCCCTTGGAGGTGGGGCGCTGGGGGGTAGCGGGTCTGCTCATTTTCCCACAATGTATTCTGCTGGGCGCCACCTTTCCCCTCATGAGTGCGGGTTATATACGCTGGCGTCCGGAGGCGGGCGGTCGGGTATTGGCGGGGCTTTATTTTAGCAACAGTTTAGGGGCAGCGGCAGGGGCTTTAGCCTCGACTTATTTACTCTTACCGACGGTAGGTTTAGCGGGAACGGTTTTAACCGCCGGCATTATCAACCTCATGGTAGCGGTTTTGGTTTGGCCCTTGGCCAGGTTAGAGCAGCCGAGGGCAGTGGTTTTGGAGGAGAGGGGGGAAGAAACGGAGGAGAAGGCCTCGTCCAAATTTATACTTTGGGCGGCAGCGGTGACGGGGGCCACTTCCTTTGTCTATGAAATTGTATGGGTCAGAATGTTGTCCATGGTGTTGGGGAGTACCCTCCACGCATTTGAGTTAATGTTGGCGGCGTTTATAGCGGGTATTGCCTTTGGGGGTTGGTGGTTGCGGGGGAGGGCGGACAAGTTGCGCTCTTCGCAGAAGGCCTCGGGCTGGGCGCAAATGGCCAAGGGTTTTGCCGCCATCGGCACCTTATTTGTATACAATATCTCTTTTTATTGGGTTGCGTGGTTGTTGCAGACGCTCAACCGGAATACCGACTCGGCCTATACGCTCTACAACGTGGCCAGCGCGCTGATAGCCATGGCGGTGATGTTTCCCGCGGCGTTTTTTGCCGGAATGACTTTGCCCCTGTTTACGCTGACATTGCTTCGGAAAAAGTTGGGTGAAAGGGCTATTGGAAGGGTTTATGCCGTTAACACCTTAGGCTCCATTATAGGTGTCGTCCTAACGGTATATGGCCTTATTCCCCTGTTAGGCCTTAGGCTTTCGCTATGGGGGGCGGCCGCGGCAGACATGGTTTTAGGTTTGCTTTTGTTAGGGCTGGCATGGAAGGGCAAGCCCCTAGGGTTGAGGAAGAGGGTTTTGGCCTCGCTGGGCTGTGTTTTGGTATTGGTGTTGAGCGTGTTGAGCAGTCGATTTGACGCGGTACTCATGAGCTCCGGCGTTTTTCGCTATGGCAGCATTCGTACCTTAGGGCGTGAGCTGGTTTACCATAAAGATGGACGTACCGCTTCGGTAACGGTAACCCAAGAAGGGGAACTTCTCAGTATTATTACCAATGGAAAGCCGGATGCCTCCATAGGGATGCGTGAAGAAAATTCTGCGGATGAAATGACGATGATCTCAGCAGCCGTCTTGCCGATGCTCTATAGGCCGGAGGCCCAAAGTGTGGGGATTATTGGTTTTGGCTCGGGTATGAGCACGCATTTTGTCTTGGGTAACCCGGGCATAAGGGAGGTGGACACCGTAGAGATTGAGCCCGCTATGGTGGAGGGGGCCCGCCATTTTGGCGCCAAAGTGGCGCGTGCCTATGACGATCCACGCTCCCACATTATTATCGATGACGCTAAATCCTATTTTAGCACCAACCGTAAGAAATATGACATCATTATGTCCGAGCCTTCCAACCCCTGGGTCAGCGGGGTGGCGGCGCTTTTTTCAGAAGAATTCTACCAATTCATTCCAGAGCACCTTTCGGAGGGGGGTCTTTTTGTACAATGGCTACAGCTTTATGAAATAACACCCCCCCTGGTAGCTTCTGTAGCTAAGGGTCTACTCCCCTATTTTACGGACATACATTTATTCCACGGCTCCGATGGAGATTTGATTATACTGGCCAGCCCCCGGCAGAAGTTGCCCAAAGTGGATGGGTTGGCCTTTCCCCCAAGCTGGCCGCAGGCTTTCAGAGAAGAGATGGCCCTTCGTGGGTTGAGAGAAGACAGGGATATTTCAAGTTTATTTTTGGGGAACAAGGAGGTGTTGGAAGCTTTTGCCGGCCTTTTCCCTCTGGCCCCGAAGAATTCGGATTTTGCCCCCATTTTGCAGTTGGAGGCCCCCAAGGCGCGTTTCAAGTCCTCAGAGACGCCTTTTTTCGCCGACATCAAAAATGCGGATTGGCCCGTGTTGGAAGTGTTGACAGGCTTGGAAGCCCCGCCCTTGGACTATAGAGGGGCGCCGGACAAGCTGCGCTCCAACTATTTAGCGATGCGTACGAAGGCGAAAGAGGCGAGGAGGTGGTTGTTGGGGGGGCCCCAGCAGGAAGAAAGCCGTCTGGCGCCCTTCAAATTTCAGGAAGTTTTGCTGTTGGAGCATGTGAAGGCCTTGGGGAGGGACTGCGGTTTCCATGAGAGGGAGCGCAAGGGCCTGCACACATTGACGCAGCTGGCGCGTTTCAGCATTCCTTTTTTAAGGCCGGAGGATTTGGAGGGGCTTTGGGGGGAGAGGGCCTGGTTGTCCTGCGAGCTACAAGACGCGACGGCAAAAGAATATTTGGATTTTATAGGGGCATTAGCGAAGCGGGAATATGCGGCAGTTTTGGCTTTAGGGGAGCGTTTATTGAGGAATGAGGAGATTCTCTCTGACAAAAGCAGGGTAGGTTATGTACTCGGGGGGGCGGAGCTGGCGGCCTTAGCCCTAGGGGAATACGGTAGGGTAGGGGATTTAGAAACCCCCTATGCCCCCCAAGCCCCCCCGGACAATGCGAGGGCGTTGATGGTACAGGCAGCGCGAAACAGGCAGAAGGCCGTCCCCCCCCCCTAAGTGGACAACCCTTTTCAGTGGGGTGGGGTTTCTTTGGGCGTGTTTTTCTTTTTATGGAATTGCCTTTGCCACTTGTCGACGGCCTTTTCATGGCACTGGAGGGTTTCGCAGAAGACATGCGTCCCGTCATTTTTGGAGACGAAATATAACTCTTTGCAGTCGATGGGCATGAGGGCGGCCTCAAGGGCGGCTTTGCCGCTGCTGGCAATAGGCCCGGGGGGCAGTCCCTTGGTGGTATAGGTATTATAGGGGTGGGGGGTCTTCAAGTCCTCCCGCGTAATGTTGTTTTCAAAATGCCCAAGCCGCAGCCTTTTCGCATAGAGCACCGTAGGGTCCGTCTGCAGCAACATTTTGAGGCGAAGCCGGTTGTGGAAGACGCAGGAGATGCGGGGCCGCTCCTCGGGGGCGCCCGTTTCCTTTTCAATAATGGAGGCCAAAGTCATGGTTTCCAGGAGGTTGAGTTGGACACCTGGGGCTTTGGGGGCGGCGGCATAGGCGGCGAGGGAGGCGTCCACCATTTTTTTAAGGGCGGCCTCTTCGGTGGTGCTGCGAGAGAAGAGATAGGTATCCGGGAAGAGGAAGCCTTCGAGGTGGGCAGCGGGCACGCCCAAGCTGTGGGCGAAGGAGGGGCTGCTCATCAACTCCTGCAATTTTTCGGGGTTCCACCCCAGCCCTGCACCGGCCATAATGGGTATCATTTCGTCCATACGCAGGCCCTCGGGCACGGTATAACGGTAGGTTTTAACCTGGTTATGAATAATTTGTTGGCTCACCTGGGCAGGGCTAAGGGGGCCTATAAACTCATACTCGCCGGCCTTCAGTTGCGAAGCTACCCCCTCCCTCCTCACCCACTCATAAAAGAGGGAGGCCTCCTGGACAACCCCCGCCTCTTTGAGCAACTGGGCGAGGGCGCGGGGGCCGGTGCCGCGTTGAATGAGGACGGTTTTGGGCTGCTCATCCCCGAAAGGGGTTTGCGCGAATTCGGTTAGTTTTCTCTGTTTAAAAAGCCAATAGCCGAGGGCTAAAACAGCCAACAAGGACAGGGACAGCAGGACATAGACAAAAATACGTTTCATAGGGCCTGGCTTTCTTGCGCATCCAACCAGCTTTGGAGGATGAGGGCGGCTGCTACATGGTTAATAACCTGTTTCCTTTTAGTGCGCGACAAGTTGGCTTGCAGCAAGACGCGCTCCGCCATAACCGAGCTTAAGCGCTCATCCCAATAGTGTACAGGCAAACCGGTGTATGCATGCAGGCGCTCTCCGAGTTTACGTGCGGCCTGTGCTGAAGCGCCTTCGCTTGCATTCATATGCAGGGGCAGGCCTATCACCCATTGTTGGACTTCATGGTTTTTGGCCAAGGTGGACAGGGCTTCCAAATCCGCCTGCATGTTGAGGCGGCGCAGGGTGCTGTGGGGTTGGGCCGTCAAACCCAACAAGTCCGAGACGGCCACCCCTACTGTTTTGCTGCCGACGTCAAGCCCCATGGTACGCATGAATCACTCCTTTGGAGACGGACCGTCTCGGAATGGAGACGAGTCGAGCATATTTGAGACGCCCGAAGCTGGAGGCAGGCTGTATTTTATAGGGTTTGGAAGTCAAGTTCGTTGGCATGTTTTCTGCAGAAGCCATGGTTGTGTGGTGGTTGGCAGTGGTGAGTTGGCAGTGGTGGCGGCAGGTAGTGGTGGCGGCAGGTAGTGGTGGCGGCAGGTAGTGGTGGCGGCAGGTAGTGGTGGCGGCCGGTAGTGGTGGCGGCAGGTAGTGGTGGCGGC
>WQYA01000051.1 GCA_009781495.1 Cystobacterineae bacterium | reverse complement strand
GAGTTCGAGGGGGTCGCGAGTGCTGCAGGAGCCCCCGGCGGGGCCCCGGAGGGTGTTTTTTTGGTTACTTTTTTGTCACACAAAAAAGTGACTCGCCGGTAGGCGAAACCTGCAGCGGCCGCGGAGCGGAGACAGCCGGGCCGCAGGCCCAGCAATAACCCCGCCCGGAGGGGTGAAAAAAACCGTTTTTAAAAACAGCCGGGCCGCAGGCCCAGGAGAAACCCCGCCCGGGGGGGCAGAAGAATTGTTTTCGGAAACAGCCGGGCCGCAGGCCCAGCAATAACCCCCTCCGGAGGGGAATTTCTTTTGCAAGCCCGCCGCAGGCGACCCCCCCCTCTCTCAATTAAAGAAAAAGAAAAAAAAACGCCCAGCCACAAAGGCTGGGCGTTTTTAAAAGACAAGAAGACAAAACCTTAGAGAGGAATGTTGCCGTGTTTGCGCGGCAAGTTTTCCTGGAATTTGTCCTTCATCAACTCAAGGGCGCGAATGAGTTTGAGGCGGGTTTCCTCGGGGCGGATGACTTCGTCAATATAGCCCAACTCGGCCGCCTTGAAGGGGTTGGCAAACTTCTCGCGGTAGTCAGCAACGAGACGCGCTTTTTCGGCAACAGCGTCTTGTGCGCTGTCCAGCTCCTTCCTGAAAATAATGTTGACGGCGCCGTCCGGCCCCATGACGGCAATTTCTGCCGTTGGGTAGGCAAAGTTAATGTCGGCGCGAATGTGCTTGGACGACATAACGTCATAGGCGCCGCCATAGGCTTTGCGCGTAATGAGCGTAATTTTGGGCACCGTGGCTTCTGCAAAAGCATAAAGCAGTTTGGCGCCGTGTTTAATAATGCCGCCCCACTCTTGGTTGGTGCCGGGCAAAAAGCCGGGAACGTCCACCAACGTCACGAGAGGAATGTTGAAGCAGTCGCAGAAACGCACAAAGCGTGCTGCCTTCACAGAGGCGTCAATGTCCAAGCAGCCGGCAAGCACCGCAGGTTGGTTGGCAACAATGCCGACGGAGCGGCCGCCCAGCCGTGCAAAGCCAATGACAATGTTTTTGGCATAGTGCTCTTGAATTTCAAAAAAGTGCTTGTCGTCCACCACAAGCCGAATGAGTTCCACAATGTCATAGGGCTTGTTGGGGTTGGAAGGCACCAGCGTGGCCAAAGCCGCTTCTTGGCGCGTTGGACTGTCATCCGTGGGTTTGTAGGGCGGGTCTTCCTTGTTGTTGGAAGGAATAAAGGAGAATAATTCCCGCGTATAGGCAATGGCCGCTTGCTCGTTCTCCGTCGCGAAGTGGGCCACACCTGACTTCTGGTTGTGGGAAAGCGCGCCGCCGAGGGCTTCCTTGCTGACTTCCTCGTGCGTCACGGTTTTAATGACGTCGGGGCCCGTAATAAACATATAGGAGGAGGACTTTACCATAATGATAAAGTCCGTAATGGCCGGAGAATAGACAGCACCCCCCGCACACGGGCCCATAATGAGAGACAGTTGCGGAACAACACCCGAGCAGAGGGTGTTGCGCAAGAAAATGTCGGCATAGCCCGCGAGGCTTTCCACACCTTCTTGAATGCGCGCGCCACCCGAGTCGTTGATGCCGATGACGGGGGCTCCAACGCGCGTGGCCAAATCCATCACTTTGCAAATTTTTTGTGCATATGCGCCCGAGAGGGAGCCACCGAAAACGGTGAAGTCCTGGGCGAATACGAAAACGGTACGGCCTTCAATGGTGCCATGCCCTGTGACGACACCATCTCCGGGGATTTTTTTCTTCGCCATGCCAAAGTCGGTGGCACGGTGGGTGACGAATTTGTCAACCTCCTGGAAGCTGCCCGGGTCCAGCAAAAGCTCAATGCGTTCACGTGCAGTCAGCTTCCCAGCTTCGTGTTGTTTTGCAATTCGGTCAAGGCCGCCTCCAAGCTCGGCCTCTTCCTCCAATTTCTTCAAGCGCAGGCGCAGTGGGTCTTTTTCGAGTTCGCTCATAAGTACCAACATCTACCACGCGGGGGGGCAGATGGAAGCAGCTTCTGTTGGGTTATGTCATTTTTATTCCGCGAGGGTTGACTTTGGAAACCCCTCCGCTCAGACTGCCCTTAACCCCCTTCTCATATATGCTACCTGGATTGCCGCCCTCCCCTGCCTCTGTACCCACTGCCGGACCCTCCAACGCCGCCTTCTTCGGTCACCCCCACCTGCATAGCCATGCCCAAGCCCCCCCTAACCTCCCCCTACGGCATGACTGGCGCTTGGATGAAGTCCTCACCCTCCATAACCTGCCCCTCATGGACTTGGTTTTTGAGGCCATGTCCCTACACCGCGCCGTCTTCGGCGCCGGACATGCCGTCCAACTGTGCAGCCTCCTCTCCATTAAAACCGGCGGCTGCCCCGAAGACTGCGCCTATTGCTCCCAGTCCGTACACCACGGGGGCAAAGACAATGTGAAAAAACTCATGCCCCTCGACGAAGTCCTCGAAGCGGCGCGCAAGGCCAAAGAGATAGGGGCCAGCCGCTTTTGTATGGGGGCCGCTTGGAGGGAGGTGAGGGAGGGGGCCGCCTTCGAGTCCGTCCTGGAAATGGTTCGCCAAGTCCGCGCCCTCGGCCTCGAAGTATGCTGTACCCTGGGCATGCTGACGGCCTCCCAGGCACAGCGACTCAAAGAGGCCGGCCTCCATGCCTATAACCATAACCTCGATACTTCGGCTGAGTTTTATTCCCATATTATTTCTACCCGTACCTATACGGAGCGGCTGCAAACCCTGGAGCATGTACGCAATGCCGGCATACATGTGTGCTGCGGCGGTATCCTCGGCTTGGGCGAAACCCCAGAGGACAGGTGCAAGCTGCTGCTGACGCTGGCTAACCAGCCCCTACACCCCGAGTCTGTGCCTATGAATGCCCTTATTGCCCTCCCTCATACCCCCCTGGAGGGCCGCCCCCCTGTGGACGCCTTTGCCATGCTGCGCTGCATTGCCGTGGCGCGCATCCTCATGCCTACGGCCAAAATACGCATGGCGGCGGGACGCTCCAACATGTCCATGGAGGCGCAGGCCCTCTGCATGCTGGCAGGGGCCAACTCCCTCTTCTTCTGCGAGCAACTGCTGACAGCCCCCAACAGCCCCGCGGAAACGGACTTGGAGTTGCTTTCCAAACTGGGGGCTACCCCCATGGGGCTAGGACGATAGAGGGGAGTTGGTTTGGCCGAGGGCACGGGCCGCCGAGGGCGGCGGCCCCTACCGCTGTTTGTATGCGGGACGCTGAGGGCGGCCCCTAGGCTGTTTGTATGCGGGACGGCTATAAACCCAGGGCCTTCGCAAAACCACCGTGGAAGGCTTCACTTAATGTAGCCAGCGATACCTCTAATATACCCTCCCCTAGGTGGAGTTTATCCCCCCCTGCCTCCCCTAGACGCCAACAGGGCAGGCCTTGGCTTTGGCACAGGGCTTCAACGGCTGCCAGCTTCTCCGGGCGACAACTTACCAGGGCCCGGGAGGGGGCTTCGCCAAACAACAACTGCGTCAGCGAAAGCCCACCTTGAGGCGGCAACAGCAAGCGCGCACCCATGGGGCACGCCTTGTCGGCAAGGCAACACTCGGCCAGCGTTACCAAAAAGCCGCCCTCGGCCATGTCGTGGGCAGAGGCCAACAGGCCTTCGCGTACGCCTTGGCGCAGCACCTGTTGCAGGGCCTTTTCCAGCTTCCAGTCCATGGGGGCCAGCTTTCCGCCCGCACTTTTGCCGTGCGTCCATTGCAGCCAGGCGCTGGCGCCCAATGCGCCTTGCACGGGGCCCAGCCATAACACCACGTCCCCTGCTTGCCTAAAACCCATGCCTGCCGCTTTGTCTATGTCGGGCACCAACCCTACTATTCCTATAATAGGGGTAGGGAAAATAGCCTTACCGTCGGTTTCATTATAGAGGCTAACGTTACCGGAAATAACCGGCACCTCTAAAACTTTGCAGGCCTCGGCAATACCGGAAATGGCCTCTGAAACCTCCCACATAATTTCGGGGTTCTCAGGGTTGCCGAAGTTGAGGCCGTCGGTCAACCCCAAAGGCGCGGCCCCCACACAAGCAAGGTTGCGGGTACACTCGGCCACGGCCTGCTGCGTCCCCTCAAAGGGGTCCGCATAAACATGCCGCGCATTGCAGTCTATGGAAATGGCCAGGCCCTTCTGGGAGCGGCGTACACGCACCAGCGAGGCGTCGGCCTTTCCGGCCCCCAGCACCGTGCCCAGGCCTATGCCCGCGTCAAATTGGTTGTATACCCAGGCCTTGTCGGCAATGGAGGGGGTGGCCAGCAAACCCAGGAGGGTTGCTTCTACGGGTTGGGCGGGGAGGGTTTCCACTTCCTCGGCCCACTCCTCGTCCAGGCGCTTGGGCCTTTGGGTGGGGCGATCCAACAAGGGCGCACCCGTCGTCAAAGGGCCTATGGGCAAGTCGGCTACCTGCGTGCCGGCTTCATAAATAACCACCCGCCCTGTATCCGTTACCTGTCCAATAACAGCGGCCTCTAACCCCCACTTGCTGCAAATGGCCAATACCTCATCGGCCTTCTCCTTGTGGGCCACCAGCAACATGCGTTCCTGGCTTTCGGAAAGCATAATCTCATAGGGCGTTAGGGGTTGGCGTGTGGGTACCTTGGAAAGCTCCAACTCAATGCCGCTGCCGGCGCGGGAGGCCATCTCAATGGAGGAGGAAGTTAAGCCCGCCGCCCCCATGTCCTGTATGCCTACCACCAATTCGGTTTGGAATAATTCCAGGCAGGCCTCCATCAACATCTTCTCGACGAAGGGGTCTCCGGCTTGCACCGTCGGAATGGTTTCGGCCCCCTTCTCCCCAAACTCGGCCGAAGCCATCGTCGCCCCGTGTATGCCGTCGGCTCCTGTTTTGGCGCCTACATAAACAATGGCATTGCCTATGCCCGAGGCCGTCCCCTTGAAAATTTTGTCGGCGCGCAAAAGGCCCAGCACAAAAGCATTCACCAGGCAGTTGCCGTTGTAGCTGGCGTCCAAACCCAACTCCCCGCCTACGCAAGCCAACCCCATGGCATTGGCATAAAACGACATGCCGGAGACGGAGCCTTTCACCAAAAACGCCGTCCTCGGGTGCTCCGGCAACCCAAAACGCAGAGAGCTCATCCCCGCAATGGGTGTCGCGCCCATGGTGAATACGTCCCTCACAACGCCGCCTATGCCTGTGGCGGAGCCTTGGAAGGGCTCCAAATAGGAGGGGTGGTTATGGGACTCTAACTTAAAGGCCACCGCATCCCCGTCCCCTATGGAAACTACCCCGGCATTCTCCCCGGGGCCTACCAATACTTGGGGGGCCTGCGTGGGGAAACGCTTAAACAGTTTCCTGGAGGACTTGTAGCAACAATGCTCACTCCACAATACGGAGAAGAGGCCCAGCTCCAACAGGTTGGGCTCGCGCCCTATTTGCTGCCGAATGCTGGCATATTCTTCTTGCGTTAACCCATGTTCAGCGAGGACTTGCGGCGAATGACTCACAGCTTTTTCTCCTTTGGCGCCACCGCCTCGGAAGGCGGCAACACTTGTATGCTATCGTCCAGGGCAATACGCCCGGCGGACTGAAAAAAAACACCCCACAAAGCCTTGCGGTATTCCTTGGGGCTTAGCTTCCCAACCATTTCCAAGGTGGCGCCCACATAGCGCAGTTTCAGCTTGCCTTTGCCAAGGCTCTCATCCATGGCCTTCTGCATGGCCGTCAACTGCGCAGCAAGCACGCTGCCCTCAAACACCAACTCCAACTCCCTCCCTAACCACCCCGGCTGCATTAACAAAAACAACAAAGCCTGGCGACAAGCCTCCGTGTCCACGTCGCCGGCTATTTTGGGCAGCTTGTCCTTTTGAAAATTCAGTTTGGGACAGGCTTGCCTGGCTTCTTTCTCAACTTCCGGTATCGGCAGGGGGGCAGCCGCTTTTTTCTTGGCGAGGGTATTGGGTGAGGGTAGGGGGGGCAGGGGGGGTTCCTCTACCCTTACACGCCATATTCCCATTTTTCCCTCGGCATAAACCAAAACCAAAGCCACCCCCGGCTTCTTCCCCTCCAATAAAATTTCCTGGGTTTCAAAAAGCTCAGCCGTGGCCACAGAAGCGTCGTCCACCTCCAGCCACTCGGCCGCGGCCAGTTTGACAAACCGGTTTTGCCCCTTCTCCAATACAAATTCCATGTCGACGGGCCAGGCCCAGGACATCAGCGGCAATACCCACAATACAAGCAGCCCCAAACACTGCGGGCAACCGCGTTGCAAATACCGCTTTGGTGCCAACTTTTGTGCCGACATGGCGCCCTCAAAACCTAGCAAAACATGGAAGCCAAAAGCCTGCCGCCGTCTGCGTCCCAGCTTCTTTCCGGAATGGGCAGCATCCCCAAAACGTTGCCGGCTGTGTTGACAACGGCCGCAACGCCACTCTTCGAAAAAACATTCCCCTCTTCAAAACGCAGGGCCACACGTATGGCGGAGGGCTCTATGTCAGGGGGGAGTATATAATTAGCGTTAGGGGTAGCCATATGCAGTTTTAAAACACTGCCCGGGGCTTGCTTTTGGAAAAAAGCGTGGCGGTTGTCCACCACCCGGCACACCCCCTCCGTGGAGAGGAATTGCGCCCCCGTGTTGGGCAACAAGGCGCCCGGCAAAAGCTTTAACTCCGTTAACACCGCAAAACCGTCGCCTATGCCCACCACCCGCCCCCCCTCCTGCGCAAAGCCCTTAATGGCCCTGGCCAGAGGCGTGTGGGCAGCCAAAGCGCCCGGACGGTAATAGCCGCCAAAACTCATGGGAGAGGGCAATACCATCGCCTCACACCCCCCTAAGTCACTCTCCGTATGCCCTAAGGTTTTGGTGGCTACCCCCAAGCGCTCCATCGCAAAGGCAAAGTCCGAGTCCAGTTGCCCCCCGGGGAAAAGCGCTATGCCTATGCACTTCATGGGAGGGCCTCTGTCTGGCATATTTTATAGGTTTCGACGGCGTCGTTCACCAACAGCTTCTCGCACATTTGGCGTATGCGCTGCAAAGCGGCCTCCCCCTCCTCGGCTAACTCTATTTCTACCACTTTGCCTACTTGTACTTTTTGTACCTCATCAAAACCCAGCTGGTGCAAACCCTTCCTCAATGCCTGCCCTTGTGGATCTAAAACACCGTTTTTTAAGCTGACAACAACACGAACGCGCATAGAACACCTTTTTGGTTTAGAACGGGAAATGCATGCCCAGCTGGCTTTTTATTTCTATCGGCTTCTTCATGGTTTTTCTGCGCGGCCTTCTGGGGGCCGCCGAAACGGGCTTATATGGCATCTCCGACTCGCGTGCACGGGAGTTGCTGCAACTTTTTCCTAAACCGGGGAAACGCCTCTGGCTTTGCAAAGTCAACCGCGAAAAAACCGCCGCCTCCGTACGCTTCGGAATGGTGCTGGCCAATGTGCTGGCCGCCTTCTCTATGGCCTTCGTCGCTTTGCGCTACGCCCCTCCATTGGCCGCCTATTTGAAAGTACTCTATGCCCCAAGCGAGGCCTCAGCCCTTTGGCTTTTGGAAAACATGGATTGGATTTTGGGCGTCGCCGCAGCGCTCGCAACCGCCCTCTTCGCAACCGCCATTGAAACCAGCTTCCGCGCGGCCGCTATGGCCAAACCCGAGGCCTGGGCCAAGGCCCTCTCGGGCTTCCTCCGGGCAATAAGCCTCCTCTCCTCCCCCCTCGTATATATGGTAGCGGGCCCCCTTAATGTCCTCCTTAAACCTATGGGATTTAAGGCCAGCTTTGAGGCCCCCCCCCTCCCCCTGGAGGACTTGGAAAAACTCCTGGCCGCCCAGGCCGCTAAAAACGAAGTGGACAAAGTCGCCCCCGAGCTCATCCACTCCATTTTTGAATTGTCCGACAAACGCTGCCGCGACGTCATGGTCCCCAGGACGGATGTCGTCTCCGTTGACTTGAACGCCCCTACCCAGGAAATTCTCCGAGTCCTCTCCACTCAAAACCACTCGCGTATGCCTGTCCTCGGCGATGACGAGGAAAGCATTCTCGGCATTTTGCACGTCAGAGACTTGCTGCCGCTGATTCATACGCCGGAGGGCATTGTCCTTAAGGAGATGATACGCCCCGCCGTCTATGTGCCCTGGTTTAAACCTATTGGGGACTTGCTAAGCGACATGCAAAAGCAGCGCATCCACATGGCCATTGTGGTGGATGAATATGGCAGCTTTATCGGCATTGTGACGCTGGAAGACATCCTCCGGGAAATTGTGGGCGACATCGGCGACGAGTTTGAAGAGGACGAAAAGTCCATTGAGAAAATGCATGACGGCAGCTTCTTGGTGGACGCTACTTTGTCGCCCGAAGAGTTTGCCAAGCACTTCGGCGTGGAGTTGCCTTCGGGGGATTTTGAAACCCTCGGCGGCTACCTCAGCTGGGCAGCGGGCGCCTTGCCTGAAATCGGCGATAAATTTGGCCTCGCCCACCTCCACCTGGTGGTACACTCCAAAGACGGGCCACGCTTGGAGCGCATTCGTGTTTTGAGGGCTAAAGGGATTTCCCTCAGTAACCTGGCACCCCTCCCCGCCCCCCCACCCCCAAGTGAATAGAGGAAACGGGGGGGCTGTGGCCCGGCTGCAAGGCAAAAAGTCTCTTTTGCCCGCACGTCCCCCCCTCGTAGGGTTTATTGCTGAATGCTTAGTTGGCCTATGGTTTGAACGGCCGCGTTTAAGTCTGTGGGGACAGTTGTCTGGCCATGGTTATTCTGCCCCCAACAACGTACCACGCCATTGGCCTGCAGGGCGCAGGTGTGCTCACCGCCCGCAGCCACAGCCACCACACCGCTCAAAGCCGCCGGGACATTTGTCTGGCCACGGTTATTTCTCCCCCAACAACGCACGGCGCCATTGCTCTGCAAGGCGCAAGTGTGCTCACCGCCCGCAGCAACGGCCACCACAGCAGTCAAGTCCGCGGGGACATGTGTCTGCTCATGCTCGTCCCTTCCCCAACAGCGCACCGTTCCGTTGCTCAGCAAGACGCAGGTGTGATTCCAACCGGCAGCCACAGCTGCCACAGCATCCAAATCCGTTGGGACATGGGTTTCACCATAGCCATTATTCCCCCAACAACGTACCCCACCTTTATTTTGTAAGACACAGGTATGACGATGGTTCGCAGAAACAACCACCACCGCGCTCAGGTCCGTTGGGGGGGTTGATTGGCCATCGTCATTGTTCCCCCAACAACGCACTGTGCCGTCACCTTGCAAGGCACAGCTGTGCTCACCGCCTGCAGCAACAGCCACCACTGCACTCAGGTCCGTTGGGGGGGGTGACTGGTTCCCCCAACAACGCACCGTACCGTTCGTTTGCAAAACACAAGTGTGCAAATAACTCGCAGAAACAGCTGCTGCCGTGCCCAAATCCGCTGGGGGATTTGCCTGACCATGCGTATTCATCCCCCAGCAGCGTACTGTGCCGTCAGCCTGCAAGACGCAGGTGTGATGTTGTCCAGCCGAAAGGCTTCCACGCAGAGTTGTGCCCCCCCAACAGCCTCCGGAGGGGTGAGGCGTGCCCATCACTTGAGACGTCAACACTTGACGGCCCACCATGGCGTCGCGGCCCAAAATGGCCGAAGGACTCCATCGCTCCAACGGAAACAACGACAGCATATGGCTCAGTGTGGTTTTAAAAACATAAGCAGGAGATGTGAAGGCATCTCCCATGTCGTCTTGTACCGTCCAATTGGCGGCATAGGCGCCCGGCACAAAGTGGCTGCTGCGCAAAGCACAGCTGAAGCCTGTATGGGTTCCGCTTACGCCTCCGGGGCATAGGGTGCTGATGAAGCCTGTGCTGCTCGCATAAAACAAAAGAAATGGAATGCCTGGATCGCCCGTCAACTGAATGGACGTACAGCCACTCGAAAACATGGCACTGCTCAAAAGAGGATGCAGGAGCGGAATTTGACAGGAGCCCGCGGCGCCAACTTGAGTCTTGCCGCCAATGCCTACACAGGCATAGCCCTTGTTCATATCACACTTGTTGTCGCCCACACGGCACTCAGCCATGTCCTCACAGGTGCCCGGTGCGCCGTTTTGTGTGCTGCCGCCAATGCCCACGCAGGCATAGTCGTCGGCAATGTCACATGGGCTGTCGCCTAAACGGCATTCGGCCACGTCTTGGCATGTGCCCACGACGCCGGTTTGCTTGCTGAAAGTGCCCACACACCCATAGCCGTTGCCCCCGCACACAGCGTCATTGCCGACACGGCACTCCGCGGTGTCCCGGCATGTGCCTGTTGCAGGCATACAGACATAGCCCTCACCCCCCTCGCATAAACTTCCACCATTCACACATAAAAAATCCGCCGGGTTTCTGCACACGCCCTCCTTGCAAACACCGTCACCGTCGTTGCACGCTGTGTCGTTGGGCGTGCCTTCGCACGCGCCAGGCCTTGTCCCAAACTCGCAAATGCTGACGTTGATGTTGCAAACATACGTCGCGTCATTGCAGCATACGGCGCCGCACATGCTTTGGCCCGCCACGCACCTCACACTGGGGCCCCCCTTGGGCTCGCAGCTGTAGGTGTTGGTGTTGCAAGTTTGGGTTGCATCGTCGCAATACGTTGTGCCGCACGTGCTTTTGCCCTTTGCATACCCCTCAGGACTTGGGGGTGAAGGGTTGGTTTTTCCACAAGATATGCCCATGGCCAGGAATACCCCCAGACTCCACAGTTTCCATGTCTTCATTGAGGTTCCCTTCACAATGTCGTTTCATGTTTTCTAACTGTGGATTTCTGCATTGCAACATTCATTGATTTGCAAATAGCGTGATAGAAAAACCTGAGGCCTGTGACACACAATTTGTGGGTATTTTCCACCTCTTTGGAGGGGGTTTTATGGGAGGGGCCAGCGGCAGCTTTGGTTATTGAGGCAAGTCTCCATCCGCCAACAACTGCGCCAGCAATGCCGGCTCCTGCTTCAACCCCATGCGGTATACCCATGCGTTCATGGCCTGCAAGAATGCCCTCGCTGACTCAAAGCGCCTTTCAGGGTGTACGGCCAAAGCCTTGCGCAACAGCAATTCAGCAAAGTGGGGAGCGTTGGGGTTATATTTCGTTATAGGGGGGACTTGCGCATTCTTCACCTTGTGCATGCGCTCCACCTCTGAGGTGCCCTCGAAGAGACGGCGGTTGGCTATCAGCTCCCACAGCAATACCCCCACAGCATAGAGGTCCACCTTCTCATCCCCAGAGTGGCCCAGCATGGCTTCAGGACTCATATAGGCAAGGGTGCCGTGCAATTCATTCTCTCTGGCAACCTTTTCATTCAACAGACGCGCAACCCCAAAGTCTATCAGCTTGACTTCCCCCCTCTTGGACAAAAGCAGGTTGGTGGGGCTTAAGTCCGAGTGCACCAGGCCACGCCAAATGCCCTCTTCCGACAACTCGTGTATGTAGCAAAGGGCAAAAAGCAATTGCCGCAATATAAATACCACGGCATCCAGCGGGAGAAATTCCTCGCGCCTGCGGTAGTCCTCCTGCAGCTTCTCCAAAGTCTGCCCCTCCACCCACTCCTGTACCAATACGCAATCCTCACTTTGCTCAAAACACCCCATCGTCTGTACAATATTGGGGTGCTTTAAACGCGCCATTAGACGCCCCTCTTGCCTAAACCGGTCCACACGGACCAAATCCCGGCGAAACGCGGGCAAAAGACGCTTCAAAATGACAAACTCCCCCTGGCGCGGCTTCCCAAAAAAAGCAGCGTTGGTAACCTTGGCACGAAAAACTTCGGCCTGCCCGCCCGAAGCAATTCGCGCAACAAGTTGATAGCCTCCCAATTTCTTTCCCGCTTGCACGTTCACCTATTTAATGAAAACTCTCGCCTAGGGCGAGTTTTGTTCCCCAAACCCTTTCAGGCTTCTCCATAATACCTTTCTGTAAATACGAAAGCGCCCGCGTCTTATTCAGCGAAGATGCCCCTCCTTCTGTTTCATGCCGCCCATTCCAACACCGGCGCCTCTTCTTTGCCGGCTTGGACTGAATTGAAGAGGCTAGGGTGCTGCCTCCAGCAGGCTCTCATAGAGCGCCTCATATTCCTTGGCCGCACAGTCCCATGAGAAGTCCAGTCCCATCGCCCGCTTGCGCATGGCAAGCAAAACCTTGGGCTTCTCAAACAACCCCAAGGCCCTCCGAAGGGCCGCCTCAAAAGCCTCCAGAGAAAATTCGTGGAACTTAATGCCCGTCGAAACCTCGTCCACAACCCCCTCTCCGCTTGCGTCCACGACGGAGTCCTCTAGGCCCCCTACGGCCCTTACCACGGGGATAGCCCCATAGCGTAGGGAATAGAGTTGGTTGAGCCCGCAAGGCTCAAACTTGGAAGGCATCATGAAAAAATCACTCCCCGCCTCTACATTGTGGCTTAAGTTTTCGTCAAACCCAATAAATACTCCTACCTGCTTGGGGAAACGCCCTGCTAACTCCCTAAATGCCTGCTCATAACGCTGCTCCCCTGTGCCTACAATAACCATACGTGCACCGGCTTCTACCAACTTGGGAATGGCCCCTAATACCAAGTCTATGCCCTTCTGTTCTACCATTCGGCCTACCATCCCAAAAATAGGGGGACGCTTGGGCGCGGAGGAAAGCTCAAAACGCTTCAGCAAAGCCTGGCTGCATGCCTCCTTCCCGGACAAGTCCTCCTTCGAATAGCGCGCCGGCAAAAATGTGTCCTCGGCAGGGTTCCAAAGCTTGCTGTCAATGCCGTTTAAAATGCCGCGCAATACGTTTGAACGTTTTCGCAATATGCCGTCCAAACCAAAACCATATTCGGCCGTCTGTATCTCCTGCGCATAGCGCCGGGAAACCGTGGACAAAGCATCCGCAAAAACCAGGCCCGTCTTCAAAAAAGACATTTGCCCCCAAAACTCAAAACCGTCAGGCGAAAACAACTCCCACGGCAAACCCAACTCCTCTACCGCCCAAGAGGGGAATATGCCCTGGTAGGCCAAGTTATGAATGGTCAGCAAAGTCTTCGCCTGCCCCAACTGCGTGGACTCATAGCCGCGCTTGAGCGCCAATGCCGCCAGGCACGTCTGCCACTCATTCAAATGGACCACCTGCGGACATAGGCCCAACATCTGCGCCGCCGACAAGGCCGCCATGGAGAAAAAAGCAAAACGCCGGTGGTTGTCGGCATATTCTACGCCACCCTCCGCATAAAACCCTGCCCGCTCAAAATAGGCCGGCTGGTGTACAAACAAAGTACGCAAATTCCCAGCCCGGGTTTCCCATATTTCTGCCCACTGCGCTCCAAAGGGAAAATGCAGCCACAATGTCCCTCTCAGCGATAAACCCTCCTTGGGTACCGTTGCATAACGCGGCGTTAGCACCACTACCTCATGCCCACGCTCCGCTAATACACCCGGTAGCGTCCCTGAAACATCCCCTAGCCCCCCCGTCTTTGAATAGGGGGCTACTTCTGATGATAAAAATAAAATACGCACGGAGATAACCTAGCCTATGCATAGGAAAGAGGACACCCGCTTTTGCATTGCGACTTGCTTCCACCTCAAAATTTCGACAATGTTTGAAACATGGCTCCTTCCTCTCTTTCGGCCCCCTTCGCACGCTTCGAAACGCTCCTCTCCCAGGCCCAACACGCAGACTCTGAAAACTACAACGCTTTTGTCCTCGCTACCTCCGACGAAAACCAAAGGCCCCATGCCCGCGTGCTGCTCCTCAAAGGCTTTGACGAGGCCGGTTTCGTCTTCTTTACCAATACCCTCTCCCCTAAGGGTAAACACTTGGCCCACCACCCCTATGCGGCCATGTGCTTCTGGTGGCCTACACTCCTGCATCAGGTACGTATTGAGGGTCAGGTGTCTGGGGTTTCCAGTGAGGAGGCGGATGCTTATTTCGCTACGCGCCCAAGGCTCTCCCAGGAAGGGGCCTGGGCCTCCTTGCAAAGCCAACCCCTCCTTAGCCGCCAAACCCTCCTCCTCCGCCTTGCGGAAATACAGTCCTGCTATGGAGATAAACCCATTCCCCGGCCCCCCTATTGGAGTGGGTACCGCCTGGCGCCCCAACGTTTCGAGTTTTGGAAGGCTTGTCCGGGGCGGCTTCATGAGCGTCAGTGTTTTGAGAAAGAGGGGGGAAAATGGGAGGAGGGGTTGCTTTATCCATAGTATTTTTTTTCGCCCTCCGGGCGGGGGGT
The DNA here is from genome assembly GCA_009781495.1 of Cystobacterineae bacterium. Lineage (GTDB taxonomy): Bacteria > Myxococcota > Myxococcia > Myxococcales > Myxococcaceae > WRKR01. Next base: position 281 of record WQYA01000051.1, on the reverse strand, counting down.
TAAAAGCATTTCTTTTCCCCTTCCAGGGGGGGTAAAAGCACTTTTTTTAGGGGGGTAGTTTTAGTGAAAAATATTTCTTTTTACCCCTCCGGGGAGGGGGGGGTATTGCTGGGCCTGCGGCCCGGGCGTTGTTTGCCCTCCCGGGCGGGGTTATTGCTGGGCCTGCGGCCCGGCCGTTTCCGCTGCGCGGCTGCCGTAGGTTTCGCCTACCGGCGAGTCACTTTTTTGTGTGACAAAAAAGTAACCAAAAAAACACCCTCCGGGGCTCTGCGAGGCCCCCT
>WQYA01000050.1 GCA_009781495.1 Cystobacterineae bacterium | reverse complement strand
GGGATTTTTTGAGGGGGGGGGGGGTGGGGGGGGGGGTGGGGTGGGGGCTGTCCGGGGGGGGGGCCCGGGCCCTTTGCCGGGGGGGGGGGGAGGCGGTATATTTGCCTCGGGGGGCGCCGGTATATTTTCCACAGGGGGTGTCGACGTATTTTCCACAAGGGTGGGGGGAGGCAGCGGCGTATTTTCAACGAGCGTTATAGGCAGGGGTACCGACGCATTTTCCTCAGGGGGTACCGACGCATTTTCCTCGGGGGGTACCAACGCATTTCTCTCTGGGGGTGCCGACGCATTTTCCACAGGGGGTACCAACGCATTTCTCTCTGGGGGTGTCGACGCATTTTCCTCAGGGGGTGCCGACGCATTTTCCACAGGGGGTACCGACGCATTTTCCTCTGGGGGTGTCGACGCATTTTCCTCTGGGGGTACCGGCACATTTTCCACAGGGGGTGTTAGCGTACTTTTTTCAAGCCGGGGGAGGGGGGTAGGGATATTGGCGAAGAATTCCTCGAACAAGTTTTGGCCAAAGGGGCCCTCGTCGACGGCGGAGAAAGCGGGCAGTGGAGCTGGGGGCAGGGGGGGCTCTATGGGGGGCAGGGGAGGTAGGGTGAGAGGGGGGGTTAGGTTGGGGGGAGGGGTTTCGCGTTTGGGCCAAAGTTGTTGTTTGACTTTGACGAAGAAGTCTCTGAAGACATTGGAGGCCTGGGCTACGGGCCTAGGTTCCTTAAAGGGGGGAGCCCGGTGACTTTGCGCAGCGGTATTTTCCCGAGCAGCGGTGGGCATAGGGGCCGGGTTTACTTCAGGGGGGAGAGGGGGTGTTGAGGTAGTGGGAGGGGGGAGGGTTTCCTCGTTGGGGGGCAGGAGGGTTTCAGAGGGTATGGGGGGAATATTTTCGCTGGCAGGTGGGGGAGGCAATGGGTTTTGGGAGAGTTTTTCGAGGAGGGCGAAGGTATGTTGGGAGATGGGCAAGCCATAGAGGGCAGCGAGCCACTGTTGAATACGGCATTCAATGGCTATCCACGGCAGCAATTTACGTCCGACGCGCAAGCTGAAGGCCTCCAGGGCTTCGAGCCTGGGGGGGTAGCCGACGGCGACATGGAGGGCTTCGTCCTCTTCGCAGAGGGGGACGCAGCAATGTTGTTGGCACCATTCGGGCAGGAGCAATTTAGCGAGGGAGAAGTCTGGATAGAAGTGGTTGAGGTTAACGGGTTTCAATTCGGTTGCAGCGGCCAAGGCTTCGAGCAAGTTTTCTTCGTTGAGCAGGCCCCTTTCCAGGAGGAGCGCGTCAAGGGGCGAGCCTTCCTCGGCGGCTTGGGAGGACAAGGAATGGAGGAGGGTATTTTGCAGGCCGAATTGCGAGAGGGCTTGGAGGAGCTTATCAGTCATGGGTTACTGCGGCTATGGCTTGGGGGGTTGCTTTTTAGGTTGGACGCGGACAACGAAGGTGCCCACACATTTGTCGTGGAAGGTTTGCAAGCGTGCGTCGGCAATAGCCCACCAGAAGCCTGAGAGGACGAAGGCGAAGGAGAAGAGGGAGAGGAAGGCGCGCAAGCAAGCCCTTGGGAAGCTGATGGTGAGGCCTTCTTTGTTGAGGAGTTGGAGGCCGAAGAGTTGACGTCCTGGGCTAGCGCCATTCCAGGCGATGGCGAAGAAAGCGGTATAAGCGAAAGCGAGCAAGGCGAGCAGGGCGAAGCTGGTGGGCCCCAATATTTTCCAGTTAGCGGCGTTGTTGAGCCAGGAAGCAGCGCCCGTGGTTGTTTTGGCGACCCACAGCATGGCCAGTGTAGCGGAGCACAGGAGGAAGGCATCTACATGAAAGGCTCCGAGCAAGCGCCACAGGGGTGCAGGGAGGGCCTCATGTGTTTTTTCGAGGGGGTGGGAGCTAGGGGCTACAGGGGGTGCGGGTTTATTTTCCGGGTCAACGAAGCAGGGGGGAGAGCTCAGGCGGAAAATGGGTTGGGAAGCGGGGGGTACGGTTTCTTTTTCCGTGAGGACGAAGGAAGGGGTTAAGGTTTCTGGGGCAGAGGCCAGCATTTTTCGAAGGGCCTCGGCGTCAAAGGTTTCTGTTTCTGTGTCTGTTTCTGGGGGAGGGGGTTGGGGGAGCTCAGCGGTTTTTTCGTCTATGGGGGGGGGCTCAGGCGGATGGAGGGCGGAGAGGGTTTGGAGGGTTTCTTTGAGGGTTTCCTCGGGGGTGAAAGGAAATTCTTCCTGTGAGACAGCTTCCTCCTGAGCGATTTCCGTCAGAGTTGTTGTGAGGAGGCTGCCGAGGGATTCGGTGGGCTCGGTTTCGAACAAGGAGGCAGCGGGCTCCGGCATAGGGGTAATGCGGGCGCTGGGGATAACGAAGGAGGAGGGCGGAGGTGGGGCAGAGGGGGTATTGTCAATGTCCAGGGGGGGATAGGCGAGGGATTCTTTTGCAGCCAGGGTGGCGATAGGGTCCCATGGGGGCGCCTGAATAGGGGCAGGGGAGAGAGGGGGTGGCAGAGGGGTAGGGGGGTTGCCTTGGGAGTGGAACATGGCCTCGAAGTCCGGGAGGCCTTCTGAGAAGACTTCGTCGAGCAGGGCGCTGAGGGTTTCGGAGGGGTCAGCGACTTCGCCCAAGTCTTCCTCGGACAGGAGGCTTTCTGAGGGGGTACCCAAGACGTCGGGGATGGGGGTATAGCTGATGGGAGCAGGCTTTGGCGGCGAGAGGGGGAAGGTTTCCGAGGAGCTGCTTTTGGCTTTAAGGGCCGCGGGGGTAGGTAGGGGCAAAGGGGAGGGAGGCGAGGAGGAGGGGTTATTTTGGACGACGGCGAGGATGTTGCTGGGGGTAATGCTGGGAGGTTTGGGTGGGGCGATTTCGAGGAGTTCAGCCTCAAGGGCAGCGAATTCCGGAGTCCCATAGGAGACAGTAGGGCGTTGGGGTTTAGGGTAATCCGGATAGGATTTTTGGGGGGGGCGTGGAGCCGTTTCCGGGGGTTTAGGGGGGAGGACGGACAAGAAAGGGGAGGCCTTGTCCAAAGAAAGCTCCCCCTCTGGGGGCAGTGTTTTGGGCGCCAGCTCTGTATGGAGCAGCTTTGTTGAAGGATGTGGCAAACCATCGTCAAAGCGATGCAAGCGGTTTTCTTTTTCGCCTTTTTCTTTGTTGCTCACGTTTCAGTCCGCCTTCCCGGTTATAAGACGAGAGTCGTTGTTTTTTCCTATCCCAATTGTCCGACCATAAATTGGAGAATGCTTAGCACGGCAAGTCCAGCTGTTTCTGCTTTTAAAATACATGGGCCCAACCCAACCGACAGGGCGCCCTTTTGTTGGGCCAAAGCCACCTCGCCCGGTGTCCAACCGCCTTCGGGCCCCACCAACACGGCCAATTTACCTGAAGGTTTTGCGGAGGCAAAAGTTTCTCTCAAAACTTCTCTCAAGAGGAGTTGTGTTTCCGACTCATTGAGCAGCAGCAATTGGCAGTTGGGGGGTTGTTGATTCAGGGCTTCTTCCAGGGGGAGACAGGCCTGGAGTTTGGGCAAGTGGTTGCGCTGAGACTGGCGGGAGGCTTCCTCAACAATTTTTTGCCAACGCGCCTGGCGTTTGGGGGAGGTGGGTTGGGTTTGCAAGCTGCGCTCGGTGAGGAGCGGCCAAAACTCAGCCATACCCAACTCGGTGGCTTTTTGCAGCACCCACTCAAAGCGCGCGGGTTGCCGAAGAAGCGCTTGCAGCAAGCAAAGGGGCACACCTGGAGTGTGCACAGACTCCTTCGTAAGTGCGAGGCGGATTTCTTTGGAGTCAAGCGTTTGAATATGGGCCAAAAAGCTTTTTCCTTTTCCGTCGAATACTTCCACATTTTCGCCCGGACAGCAGCGAAGAACCTTCGCCAAATGGTGGTATGCCCCCCCCTGAAGGCGACACATACCCAGCTGTGCATTGGGGACATAAACTCGTTTCACGGTATTTTAAAACCCAAGCAAACCCACTCCCTCACTTCATGTTTGACACTCAACCGCATTCCTAAATTCGAAAACAACATTTCCAACGCTGCCGATTGGGGCCCCAGAATACCTGAAAGGACGAGATATTTCTTCGTTTTTTTACAAAGAGCCCCGGCCAATTCCCTTAGTGCATTAGCATATATATTAGCAACAACAAGCTCAAACTCTTCGTTAATGAGGTGCATCTCTTGGTTAGAAACCTGCATATTATGAATTTTATTGAATTGAATATTTTCTTGGGCATAGCCGAGGGCGGCAGAGTCGTTGTCGAGCCCGAGCGCGTGGTGGGCGCCCAATTTGCAGGCAGCCATGCCCAGGATACCCGTACCCGTACCCACATCCAACACGGTACAGCCGGGGAATGAGCTACAGAAGGCGTCGATTTCTTCAAGGCAGAGTCGGGTAGAGGGGTGGTCTCCGGTACCGAAGGCCATTTTAGGCTCAATGAAGAGGGTTTGTTTGTTGGGGGCAGGTGGAAGCCATGGGGGGCCGACCCAGAGGTGTTGGGTTTGGGTAGCGGGGATATGTTCTCTCCATGAGGTGGACCAGTCTTTGTTTTCGGTTGGGGCCAAGTCCACGAGTTGGAGATTCCATTGGGCTTGTGCCATTTTCAATGCGGTTTGAGCGGCCTGAAGGGTTGGGAAGAAGGAGACTATCTGTATTTTTCCAGGGGGTGGGGAGGGGGCGCCCGGCATGGCCATGAGGTGGTTTTCGCGCCATTCTTGTCCCAGGGAGCCGTTTTCATAGAACGACTCGCTGAGAAATTCTGCATGGTTTTCGTCTATTTCTGCTATAAGATACACCGAGTCCACCCTCAGACGATAACACATGAAGGCAGGGGGGTGGGGAGGATTTGAAGTTTTTTAGAAGGTGGTAGGTTGGGAGGAGAGCGAATATATTGCGGGGGCATGGTCGACAAGACCCTCAAAATTGTATAAATACTTCAAAGCTCAGTGGCCATAGTGGGAATTCAGGAGCAAGAGCTTGGTTTATGTGCCCAGATAATGACGATACAAACCCTGGCAGCGATTTAGGTGCGTTTTTTCACGCGGAAGAAAAGGTTTCATCCACAGCAGCGCCGCCTCCTTTGCCCAAGCGAGCGCATTCTGTTTCTTCGGAGATGCAGAACCCTCTGATGAGCATTTCCTCTGCGGGCCTCCATCCTTTTCAAGAGATGCCGGAGCCCAAGCTTGCGCCGGATGCGAGTTTAGAAGACAGGCTCTATTTTTTTCAACTGGTGGCAGAGCAGAGGGGCGAGACTTTGGAGCGTGCGCGAGCGCTCTATGTGAATTTTCAAAAAGAATACCAAGCGCTGCGCGCCAAGCTTGCGCAGGTGCAGATGGCGGGGCCCTCCAGTCAGACGAGTGCAGAGCACGCTGTGCAGGTGAGGGCATTGCAGGAGTTGCTTGAGCGCGAAACGCTGCGCACACAGGAAGCGGAGAACAGGGTGGTGCTATTGAAGGGGCAGATAAGCGAGCTTGAAGAGGAGCGCAAGGATTTGGCGCGCGCCTTGGCTGAGGTAGAGGGCCAATATTCGCAATTCAAGCAGTCCATGGAGGGAGAGTTGGAGTCGCACAAGCAGATGGAGGAGGAATTGGCGAGGACGAAGGAGGAGTTGGTGCATACGGAGGAGCAGGTAGCGGAGTTAGCGGCGGAGCGAGCGGATATGGCGGGGCAGTTAGAGGCAACGACAGAGGGCTATGAGAGTTGTGTGAAAGAGGCCGAGCAGTTTGCAGAAGAGAACGAAAATTTGCGCTCAGAAATAGAAGCCTACAAGTCCAGTTTTGGCCAATACCAAAGCAGCGAGTTGCATTTGATGGCTGCGGAGTTGAAGGAACTCAAGGAACGTGTGGAGGCGAGCGAAAGCGAGCAGAAGTGGCTTGAGCAGAACCTGGAGCGCTCAGAAACGCGAGTGCAAGAACTGGAAGAAGCCCATGCTTTGCTGGAGCAAGCCAAGGTTTCCGAGGAGGCGCCTTCTTCGGAGCAGAAGGTGTTGAAAACAGAGTTGGAGAACACACGTGCTGAGTTTGAGAGAAAGTGCGCTGAGCTTTCCGCCTCTCAAAGGCGAGAGCTTTCGGTGGAGCAAAGAGCGGCACAACTTCTTCAAGACAGAGAAGCGCTTGAAACACGGCTGCAGTCGCTGCGCAGAGAATTTGAAGAAGCCAGGCGCTACATTCAAGAAAATATGCACTCTGTCCAACAAAGCGCGGGCGCTTTGAACGAGTTAGGGCAATTGCGCGAAACGGTTGTATTGCTGAAAAAACGTTTGTTGGTTGCCGAAGCGGCCGCCGAAGCAGCCGCGGGCCTCAAGTCCAAAGTGGCGCGCCTTGAAAGCATGCTGCGTCAAGGTGGCCGCTAGTTGACGTTGGTTGAAGAGCCGCCTGTTGGCGACGGCAAGCCCCCGCAGGTTTTGAAGCCGCTGGCTGTTTACATACATTTTCCTTTTTGCCGCTCCAAGTGCCCCTATTGTGACTTTGCTTCTGTTGCTGTGCGGCACATTCCCCACGAAGCCTATGCTGAAGCTTTGCTGACAGAGTTGGACAGGCGTTGTGAAAGCTGGCCGGAGTTTAGGCAAGGCGGCATGCGGGCAAGCAGTGTCTATTTTGGCGGGGGCACGCCTTCGCTTTGGGAAGCAAGTTGTTTAGCAAGGGTACTGGAAGGTTTAGAGAAGAAGCTAGGTTTTATAGAAGGCATAGAAATAAGCCTAGAAGCCAACCCCAACGCGGCCGAGGCGGGGCAGTTGGCGGCATTTCATTTGGCCGGCGTCAACCGTCTCTCTTTGGGCATACAAAGTTTTGATGATGCCCTGCTGCGTCGCCTTGGGCGTACCCACAATGCGCAGGAGGCGAGGGAGGCGGCCATGAGGGTGCGGCGGGCGGGGTTTAACAACCTCTCCGTGGACCTCCTCTATGCTTTGCCGGAACAAAGCCTGGAGCAAGCCCGTGTGGATGTTGAAGAGGCGCTTGCTTTGGAGCCGGAGCATGTGTCTTTTTATGCTTTGACGTTGGAGGAGGAGGTGTTGTCCCAAGCGGTGCCCATGGCCCGGCAGCGTATGTGTTTGCCCTCGGAGGCGTTAAGTTTGTCCATGCGCTCGCAGATGGGGCATATGGCTTTAGAGGCGGGCCTTAAGCGCTACGAGTTGTCGAATTATGCGTGTCCCGGAAAAGCCTCTATGCACAATTTAAATTATTGGAAGGGGGGCAGCTACCTAGGCCTAGGGGCGGGGGCCGTAGGCGCGTTTATGAATACCGAGGGGGGGCTACGTTGGTTTAACCACCGTCATTGGGAGGACTATGCCAAAGCCCTTTGGGGAGGGGGGCTACCGGAGGGGGAGCGGGAAATTTTATCCAAGGAGGCTTTGTTTATAGAGAGGGCCATGTTGGGTTTACGCCTAGCGGAGGGCATAGACTTACAAGCCTTATGCGAGGCCTTTGGGAAGGATTTTAAAAAACTGAGGGGGCTAGCGGAGGCCTGGGAGGCGGGGGGTTGGGCCACCTATGCCTCCGGGCGTTTGTGTTTAAGCGAGTGTGGCATGGACATCCACAGCACTTTGTGTTTGCAGTTGCTCTAGGGCCTCGAAGGCCGCGGCAGAAAGGAGGAGACGGCAGTGGAGAAGCTGATGGAGCTTGCAGACAGCTGGGTACAAAGCCTAGGCCCCTGGGGCTATGCGTTGTTGGCGTTGGCGGCTTTGTTAGAATATGTGTTTCCGCCATTTCCAGGGGACAGTGTGGTGGCCTTGGGAGGCGCCTGGGCCTGGCGTACCTCGCAGTCCTGGCTGGGGGTATGGGCCGTCGTGACATTGGGCAATGTTTTAGGCATAGGCCTTCAGCACCGCCTGGGCTGTGTTATAGCGCGAAGGGCGCAGGGGGAGGCTGGGGGGTGGGGGCTAAAGAAGCTAAGGGCCTGGGGGCTAACGGAGGAGCGCCTAGCGGCGATGCAGGAGAGCATTCGCAAGCACAGTGTGGCCTTGCTTTTGGCGAACCGTTTTTTACCTTCGTTAAGGGCCCTGGTATTTTTAGCAGCGGGGGCTTCAGGGATACCCCTAAAGAAAACCCTAAGCTGGGGTATTTTAGGTAGCCTAGCCTGGAGTGCGTTTATTTTAGGCCTAGGGGCCTGGCTAGGGGGCAATGCAGAGCGGATGTTGCGTTTGCTGGAGCGCTACCAGACATTGGCCGCGTGGGCATTGGGCGCAGCCCTTGTATTTTGGGTTTGCTACAAATTGTGGAGACGCCGGATTTCCAAAACACCCTAAGGTGAAGACGTCTCTTTGAGGGAAGAAGACACCAGCTTTTCCACATAGTGGGCCAGGCTAAGCCAACCTGAGAGGAGTTGCTCTTGGGTTTGGGCATCTGCTTCGGTCAGCAATTGGACAATGGGCTCCAGGAGGTTTGCCTTTGGGGGGAAATATTCCAAGGCTGTTTGCAAAAACTCGTGGTGCTCCTCGCCTTCGGAGTTGGCTGCCAGCAGGAGGTACAGCATGGAGAAGAAGGCGCGGGCCACGGGGAGGCTTGAGAAGGTGGTTTTGGCTTCGGCCATATAGTTGCCAAGGCGCTCTCGGCCTTCAGGCAACTCTGCGACAAAGGTACGAGGCCTTTTTTCCTGTTGCACATGGCGGGGGAAGAGTCCCAATTGCTCTTCAGCGTGTCGCCAAAACTCGACGGCAAAAGAGGCCTCGTTCGGCGTAGGCATATGGGTAGGGGAGGCGTCTGTTTTTGCCAAGGAGGCGAAGGGGGCAAAAAATTCTTCGGACTTGCTTGCGGCGTGGCTGAAATAGTGGGTGAGGATGGGTTGTATTTCCTGCCAAAGCTGGGAGAGGCCGATGTTGCTTCCTTGGAGTTGAGAGGCCAAGGCAGGGGAGAAGAAGGCTTCTTTGAGCAGAAGGACGCGGCGGTGAAATTCTTTTTGGGCCTCTTGGATTCCGAGTCGCACCAGTTGCAGGGAATAGAGGCAAATAGCGAATTCCACGCGGCGGTGGCCCGGTGGGGACAGGGCGGCGACGGCGGCTTTGAGGCGAGGCGCATCCTCGCGTGCATCCCAACAGTCATTGAGTTGTTTGGAGAGGCGTTTGGACTCAAACAATTTGAGCAAGACGACGGCCTCGTCCCACAGTTTGAGGAGGGTAGGGTCTCCTTTGAGCAAGGCTATGGGTTTTTCATTGCGCCATGCGCGCAGGAGCAGCTTGGCGATTTCGGGAATTTTGGCTTTGGATTCGGCGGAGCCTCGGCGCGCATGCTCCAACTCCAGCAAGGCCACGGCCAGCTGTGCCCGCTCGGAGGGGTGTTGACGAAGCTCCTCAAGCGCCGGCATCAGCCGTTTAGGCAGAGACAGGCTTTGTATACACAAGAGAATTTGGCGCTCGACGTCCATATCCTGCAAGACGACACCTCGTTGTTGCGAAAGAGAGTTAACATGTTCCGAGAAGAAAACCACTTCTCGTCCTTGCTTTCAGCTTATAAGGTGATGCACGACAACCCGAGGTAGGCCCAAGAGGTGGGCTTTCAGTTAAAGGAGAGGAGCGAGCCATGGCATTAAACCCAGAGAAAGAGAAAGCCATTGAATTGGCGCTGGCTGCGGTTGAGAAGCAATTTGGGAAGGGTTCCATCATGCGTTTGGGCAATGATGAGCCTTTGGCGAGGGACATACAAGTCATTCCGACGGGTTCCATTTCATTGGATATTGCCTTAGGGGTAGGGGGTGTACCGCGGGGCCGCATTATAGAGATATATGGCCCGGAGTCCTCGGGCAAAACCACCTTATGTTTGCACATTGTAGCAGAGGCGCAGAAGGCGGGGGGTGTTTGCAGCTATATTGATGCGGAGCACGCCATGGACGTTGCCTATGCGCGCAAGCTGGGCGTACGCACGGACGACTTGCTGTTGTCCCAACCCGACACCGGCGAGCAGGCGTTGGAAATTGCCGACATGTTGGTACGCTCAGGGGCGATGGATGTTTTGGTGGTGGACTCCGTAGCGGCATTGGTGCCGAAAGCGGAGCTTGAAGGGGAGATGGGGGATGCGCACATGGGGGTGCAGGCGCGGCTGATGAGTCAGGCTTTGCGCAAGCTGACGGGCACCATTGCCAAGAGTCAAACCTGCGTTATTTTCATCAACCAGATACGCATGAAAATAGGGGTGATGTTTGGGAACCCCGAAACCACCACGGGAGGGAACGCGCTGAAGTTTTATGCTTCGCAGCGTTTGGACATACGCCGCATAGGGGCCATTAAGAATGGCGACCAAGTGGTGGGCAACAGGACGCGCGTAAAGGTAGTGAAGAACAAAGTAGCGCCCCCCTTCAAGGAAGTAGAGTTTGACATTATGTATGGGCAAGGTATTTCGCGGGAGGGGGACGTTTTAGACTTAGGGGTAGAGGCGGGGCTAATAGAGAAGAGCGGCGCCTGGTATTCCTGCCGCAACGAGCGCATAGGCCAAGGCCGTGACAGCGCGAAAGAATATTTGAGAGAGCATCCGGAGTTGACCAAAGAATTGACGCAGCAACTTCTGGAGAAACATGCTATCATTCGCCCACAAGCGACACCGGAGCCGCAAGAAAACGAAGAGAAGAAGGGCCGAGCTCAAAAGCGCTAGAGGGTGTCACAGAGGCTGAGGTTTCTTATGCGCCATCCATTGAAGGTATGGATTTTCAGTTGGCTGTTGTTGTTCAAAACAGCTTGCAACGGGACAGCCGTTTGCACGGGTACGGCATGTATAGCGGTGGTAGCTTGTGTTGGGGCGGGGTGTATTGGGACAGCCCGTGAGCCCCCCCCTCCTTTCGATCCGAATCCTTCCGAGAGTGTGTGCAAGGCCCAAAGGAAATTGGCCGAGAGGCTGGGTGTCAACCGCATGGTGATGGGCATTATGACGGCGAACACGCCGGAGCACTATGAGAACATCATACGCGGTGTCCCCTATGGCCTCAAATATCGCTATTTGGCCAATGGCGCTCCTGAAGACCCGAGTTGTTTTGAAACTTGCAGCAACAGGTGTTATTGCGCCACCCGTTCGACCAATGAACATGTTTGTCGAGGGGGAAGGCAGCAGTGGTGGGGCTGTTGGGATGTCAACAGCGGCGGGAAGCCAGGTGCTGATTTGCGCAGGTTGCTGACGTCCAGCGAGGCAGCAGGCCAAATTCCGATGGTTGTCTATTATACCTCCTATCAGACCATAGCAGAAGGCGCGGGAGCGTTGCCCGCTGGGTTGACCCACAGGGACAACGTTCGCGACTATTTCCGTGACTGGCGCTTTATGCTGACGTTGGTGGACGAATATCAAAAAGAGAGAAACAAGCCCGTTATGATCCACATAGAGCCTGACTTATGGGGCTCTGCACAGCAGGGTGGGCCAGGACGAAATGGGCCCGAGAATTTGCCCGTGGAAGTGCAATATGCCGCCGAAGGGGATTGCCCCGAGCAAGAGAACAACTTTGCAGGTTTTGGAATATGCATGGTCCGCATGGCGCGCCACTATGCTCCCCAAGCGCTGATTGGATTCATGGCCTCGGGTTGGGCCACAGGTGTGGACATCAACCTGAATACCAGCGCCAATATGGATATTGAAGGCGTCGCTGTGAGCGCAGGCGAATACCTCAACAAGTTGGGCGCCAACCTGGGTGATTTTCTGGTGGTCGAATTTTCGGACAGAGATGCCGGTTTTTATGAAATTGAACAGAACCAACCCACACGCTGGTATGACGTGAACAACCAGAGCTTTCCGAATTTTCACCGCACTTTTTTGTGGGGGAAAACGCTTGCCGACACGGTGAAATTGCCTTTGGTGTGGTGGCAGATTCCGATGGGGCACATGGGCCTGAGCAATTCTCAAAGAGGATGTAGACAAAATTGTACATGGCGCGACAATCGTGTGGAATATCTCTTCTCGCACCTGAACGAAGTGGCAGCGACGCAGAGCATTGCCTTGGCCTTTGGTCCGGGTGATGGTGCCCAGACGAACCCGATAACAGATGGCGGTTTTCTTGCAGGCCGTGTTCGGGCCTATGCAGCAACCAGTGGGCAACCTCTTGTTTGCATAGACCCCTGATTTTCTCTGCGGAGGTGAAGGCAGAGCCTGGCTTTCCATGAGTGTTGGCAAGGCGCTGGGTTGGGCGGCAGAGGCCTCTCTCTAGGGGAGGTTTTGCAGTGTCCACAGCACGCGCCACATTTCGTCTCGAATGCCGGCCTTTTGTGTGCTGCTGCGCTCCTCATCCATTTGTTGCTGCATGGGTTGAATGAGTGTTTTGGCCTGCTGGGCTGCTTGAGGGTTGTCGCGCACAAGCCAAGAGATGCCCAGGAGGGACTGCATTCGAAGCTCCAAGTCGGCATCCATCAGTTGTTTTCCCAAGACAGCGATGTATTGAGGATTTTTGCTTCGTCCCAAGAAGAAGGCTGCGCGCTGGCGTTTGAGGCTGTTGCTGGCGCTGGCATCCGTGAGGACTTCTGTCCAGCAAGCTTCTTTTTCTCCACATTTGCTGCCTGCTTCGAGAACGTCCTTCAGTTGGTTGAGTGCTTCCATGCGTTGCTCGCCCAGACGTTTAATTTGTGCGTCACAAGAGTTGTTGCCGCATTCCTCTCTGAAGCGAGCCTGGTCTTTTCCGAAAGCGGCGCGTTCGCTGTCCATTTGTTTGTTAAAGAAGGCCAATTCGTCTTCGCCTCCCAAGAGTGCGATGCCCGTCAGGGCACGGAGCCGCTCGTCGAACTCACCGATGGAGGCCGCTTTTTTCAAAGCAGGGAGGGCGGTTTTGTCTCCTGTTTGCGCGAGGGCAAGCACACAGAGGTTTCGCAACAGAACATCCTGTTCCAAAACCACGCGGCTAAGAGCGGCTGTTGCTTTGGTTGAGCGCATGCGCCCCAAGGCATGGACGGCTTGTTGTTGCAAGCGCAAGGACTCGAAAGAGTTGTTTTTGGGAGTCAGTTTGGAGATGAGAATGTTTTCTGCGCGAAGGTCTTGCATGTCTCCAAGGACGCTGGTGGCGTTAACCATGAGCATTTGAGAAGAAATTTTGTTGCCGACAGCCCATTTGATGAGGCCCGTATTTTTTTCTTGGAGGATGAGCAGCATGGCATCTGCGGCGGGATTGCCCAATCTAAACAAAGCCAATGCAGCCTCATTTTCCAAATGAAGCGTGAAGAGTTTTTTCTCTAAGGTAGGGATAGCGCTTGGGTCAGCGAGTTGTCCCAGTGCGGCAATATATTTCATTTGCTCATTGGGGGGTATTGCGGGGTTATCCAGCATTTCCAACAAGAAGGGCACGGCTTGTTTGCTGCGCAATTGCACAAGGCCTTCGATGGCGGGGAAGAGGGTGAAGTTGTCCTTGGTTTTGAGCATTTCTAGGAATACGGGTTCCGTTTCAGGCGCTTTCAAGGCGACGAGGGCTTCGACGATGGCCCTGTTTAAATCTCTCGTACGAGCGCTGCTGGCTTTAGGGGCCAAGGCATTTTGCAAGGGCCCCAACGACGAAGGGTTTTTCATGTCGGCGAGAATGCGAACGGCGGCAACTCTGACGTCGGGAGATTTTTCGTTGGCGAGGATGTCATGCAGCAGGGGCAAGAAAGCAGCGTCCTGAGGTTTTTGTTTGCGGAGGTTGCTGAGGATGGTGATTTTCTCCGTAGGGTTATTGGCTCTGCTCAGAGCGCTTTTCCAATAATCCGGGTTATCCGGTGTTTTGCCGGGACACGCAGCCAGTGCACACATTAAAACCGTTATGAGGATGAGCCAAAAACGACGCATAGCCAGGTTCTCCTTCGAAAGACGAGCATTCTCTTCGGTGATTTCGTCATATGCTAGGGGTTATGAAAATTTTGTTTTTTGGCACCCCTGAATTTTCCATTGCTCCACTTGAAGCTTGTTTCTCTCTTGGGCAAATTCTAGCCGTGGTTACGCAACCGGACAAGCCTTTAGGAAGAGGCAGGGCAATTCATTTCTCTCCCATAAAGCAATGGGCCCTTGAGCACCGGCTGCACATCCTCCAACCGGCCCGGCTAAAACAAGCCCAGGCAGTGGAGGAATTGCAAGCTTTTCAGGCGGATATAGCGGTAGTGGCAGCCTATGGGCAGCTTTTCCCCCCGCAGGTTTTAGGGCTTTGGGGTAGGGGTTGCGTCAATGTGCATGCCTCCTTGCTGCCCAGGTGGAGGGGGGCTTCACCCATTGCGCGAGCCATTGAAGCGGGGGACAAGGAGACGGGGGTTAGTCTCATGCGGATGGAGGAGGGGTTGGACACAGGCCCCGTATTCATACGCAGTGGGGTGTCCATTGCCGCGCAGGAGACGGCACAAAGCCTGCATCGGCGTTTGTCCGAGGAGGGGGCCCGGCTGTTGTTGGAGCATTTGCCGGCCATTGTAGAGGGGCGTTTAGAAGCGCAGCCTCAACCTAAGGAGGGGGTGGTTTTAGCTCCACGCCTAAGGAAGGAGGAGGGGGAGTTGGATTTTCGCCAACCGGCCTATGTATTGGAGCGTCGCATTCGTGCCTTTTGGCCCTGGCCGGGCTGTTATACGTGGCTAAGGGGGCAGCGTCTGATTGTTATGGAAGCCAAGTTAGGCCAAGGCCGCGGGGAGCCGGGGCAGTTGTTGGCTTCTGCTGAGGGGTTGGAGATTGCGTGCGAAGAAGGCTCTCTGGTGGTTTGCCGTTTGAAGCCGGACAGCCGTAGTGCGCTGGGGGGTCGTGAATTTTTATTAGGGCAGCGTTTAGCGCCAGGGGTATTTTTTGGGAAGGGCCCCCACCCCCAGGGGGGGTAGAGGTTGATAAGCTAGGGGCAAGGGGGGTTTATGCCTAGCCCGGTTTTATGTTGAAAGGGGTTTCTACGACACACGGGTAGAGGCCTGCGGTCTAGGGGCGAGGAGGTGTCTGTCCGCCGCCCCCTCTCGCCCGCGTCCCGCCCCCTGTCTGCCCCCATTTTATGGAATAAGGAGGTATTCAACTGCCTCTTAGGTTAAGACAGCGGCCATTATTTCTTCGCTCACATTGGGTGTAGAGGCAGCATAAGTTTATAGCGGGAAGGTGAGTGCCTACAGGGATTAAAAACGAGGATGCCCTCCCGATGAAGGGTACTTAGTTTAGGGGAGGGTGAAGGGGGGGCTAACTGCAATGCCCCAACCCCGATAGGGGGCCTCGCAGAGCCCCGGAGGGTGT
>WQYA01000049.1 GCA_009781495.1 Cystobacterineae bacterium | reverse complement strand
TCGAGGGGGTCGCGAGTGCTGCAGGAGCCCCGCAGGGCCCCAGAGGGTGTTTTTTTGGTTACTTTTTTGTCACACAAAAAAGTGACTCGCCGGTAGGCGAAACCTACGGCAGCCGCGCAGCGGGAATGCCCGGGCCGCAGGCCCAAGAAAAACCCCGCCCCGGAGGGGCGAAAAGAATGTTATCCCCCCCACAACCTAAAATAAAAAAGTCTGAAACAACCACATCCACCTATCGCCTTAAGAAACATAGGTTGTCGTGTTTAGCGTAAGTTTGTCCACTTCAAAAAAACACAAACAGCCTGTGAGTATTTTGGAATAAATAACATTAAAAACCAAAGAGGACTATGAGGATGGGCGTTGAAATAAGGAAATATTTTAAGGAAATTTATTCCAAAAAAAGAGAAGGCCTCGTTTTTTGTTTGTTTTTGTCTTTGACTCTAAACTCCATAGGTTGCTCCGACAATAACACTCAAGAATTCGATACCTTTGACATCCATAACGGCAACAACGAAACCAACGTTAACGACCCACAAAGAGGCTCTGTCAAATATAGAACCCATACTTCTAACGAGGCAGCCTGGGATATTCAAATCATGACTTTTGCCAATAACGGACAGCAAATTCGTTATGATACCTATAAAGAAGAAAACAAAGAAGGCACGCTTTCGATATTGATTACCGATCATGCCAAACAAACTTGCTTGATGTATACTGCAAAAAATGGATGGGTTTCGTCGCCATATAATTTCTGCAAGGTTTTCAACCTGTTTTCGATGACTCTCGGACAAGCTAAATATTATTTCGAGACAACACCCACGTTCTCGTCCGAACATAATAACATGTTGAAACGATTTGAATTATATGAAAAATATGGTTCTCCAATGGAATATCCCTATATGCTATATCTTGTTAAAACCAGCATCAACATTGGACCATTGGGCCTCATCAAGCTTCCAGAAACAATGACAATAGCTGGAAAATCATGCGATGTTTATTTGTGGAAAGATGTGAACGGATGCGAATCTAAAATCGCTTCATGGAATGGATTGGCAATGTCCTCCATCCATGAAGCTTGCGATGGCACAATGCTTCCGGCGGAAGCAGCAACGCTGAATGTTCCGGATTCGGCATTTTCTCAAACGTTAAATACGTCGTGGATAGAATAACTCGCTGACATGGGCGCTCCGCTGCTGCGGGGGCGCCCCGGGCCACAGCTCCCCAAAACAGCCCGAAGGCGCAAAATCTTTTCCCAGCCTACGGGGCACCACGCAGCCTGGTGAAGGTGTTGCAACGCATGAAGGCTCAGGGCTATTCGGTTTCGCCCGTTCCCGAGAACGAGGAAGAGCTCATCATCCTCTCCAGCCAAACGTCGGGCATATGCGGTACTCATCAGCCACCTTGAGCCGCCCATCATCAACGCTGGACTCGTTGATGATTTGCAAAACCTCTCCGAGCAAACAATAAAGTGGGCAGCGCTTGAGGAAGGCGCGTTGCGCGAGAAATTTCGTGAGCAAATTGGGAGAGGGTTGAGCACCGCGCGCAACCCTGACGGCGCCACAATGGTGCAGGCTGAAGACGCGCTCCATTCTCGCAATGTGGCTCGAAACACCGGGAAGGCACCTATCTGCCGCACTTGCCGAATTCGTCTCATGGCTCGCCCAGGAGCCACGCAGTCCACTTGAGGCCGAGCACTTCCTCGACGGAGTTGAAGCAGAGTGGAAGCGGTCTAGCCCTTCATCGCAAACCGGCTCAGGAGTGTGGGCATGTCCTTGCATGCCGACAGCGCTTCTGCGGGCATACGTCGCTCATGCACCAACGCTGCAAGCGGCTCCAACAGCTGGGCATCCTCAGGCGCCCACGCCTGCAAATTTCGCGAGGCAAGGGCCACAAGCGCTTGCGCATCCCTCGCCAGAGGCTCAAAACCCAGGCCTTGGATTTGGGCCCGCTCATGCAAAGCCACATGCTCCTGCAAACTTCGAGCAGGCAACAACAACGCCACTTCATCCAAAGCGCCGGGGGCATAAACCGTACCGCGCAACAAGGCCGCTAAAGCCGCCGTCAACTGTGGGGACACACTGTCTGCGCTGCGTATTTCAATGAGTTGCTTTAACCGTACCTCGGGGAATAAGGTTGATAAATGGTCTACCCAGTCTGAATAACAGGCCTCCTCCCCCTTAAAACCCCCCTTCCAAAATTCACGAAAACTTAACTTCGGCGTCCAATAACGGCCTCCTCTGCGTAAAAATAACAAAGGTATGTCTAATGCCCAGTCTACATAACGCGCATAGGAAAAAGAACCGTCAAACCATGAGGCCAAATAACCACAACGCGCCTTGTCTACGTCATTCCATACATGGCTCCTGAAGGACATGTGGCCCGAAAGCCTCCCCCCCTTCAATGGACTGTTCGCAAACATCGCTACCAGCAAAGGGGCCATCCTCGCTAAAACCACTACCTTGCGTACACAATCCGCTTCGTCGGAATAGTCCAGGGACACCTGCCCCGTCGCCGTCATCAACATCATCAACGCGCCTGTGCTCCCACGTTCAGCCAAACTCTCACGCATGGCACCATAACGGCTGCGCGGCATATAGGGCACATGCTCCACCGCGTCAAAAGGGCGATAGCCCACCATCAACGCATGCAAACGACGTGCTTTCAATACCGCCCCCAACTCCTCCAAATGCTGCATGTTGTCCCTATGCAGCGCCCAGGCACTCCCACGAGGCGCCCCGGAAAACTCTAACTGACCCCCAGGCTCCGTCGATAAGGTGGCCCCCCCCCGCCGCATTCCCACAACATTCCCCGTCTCCACCTCTAAAATGGGACTCCACCCATAGGCTTCTAACCCCTGAAAAATGGAAAGCAACCCCCCCTCACCCTCATATGTGATAGGGGTGCCTTCCGAGGTATAAACCAATTTCTCATGCTCCAAACCCAACAGCCACTTTTCTGGAGGCTTCTCCCCTCCCCTAAAATAACCCTCCAGCTCCGAACGAGAGGCAATGGCTTGGGTGTGCATTCCTTCAGCATCCAGCGACATTCTCGTCTACATAACACCTGTGCACCAACAACAAGGGAACTTTTTGAGGTACATTTTGTAATGAATTCTTACACCCCAACATAGAATGAAAACTTAAATACCCGCCTGCCTCACCCAATTTGTTTTATTGCCGTCTGAATGCCTGCTTTTCCAAAATCCGCCCTCACTCCGGAGCAACGGCCCATGCGCCTTATGCACTATTCCTATCCCATCATCGGCCTGACGCTCTTGTGGATTTATATCGGCGCAGACAGAGCCCCGGCAAACATCGCCTTGGCGCCGCCACCCCTGCCCCTCTATGAAAATAACTCCCTCCTCCTCGCAAATAACCCCTCCCCTAGCCCCCATGACTTGGCAGCCTTGCGTATTGTTACCAAAGTCATCCTCTATCTCCGCGACAACTATGTCGACCCTCAACGCATCCACCCCAAAGAAATGATGGTTGGAGCCTTGGATTATGTTGAGAAAGCCGTTCCTGAAATTGTTGTCAACGGCTCAGCAGAAGAAGGAAGCCTCACCGTCAACGTCAATGGAACTTCCCGAGAATTCAATATACGTACGGTGGATTCGCTTTGGAAACTGTCCACCGCACTTAAAAACATTTTTGAGTTCATCGTCCCCCATTTGAGCGCCAGAGAATCCACCCGCGAAATCGAATATGCCGCCGTCAATGGAATGTTGCAGACTTTGGATCCACACTCTGTCCTCTTAAAGCCTGAGTTTTATCGCGACATGAAAATGGCAACGAGAGGCGAATTCGGCGGCCTCGGTTTTGTCGTGCAAATGCGTGAAGGCAAGCTCAGCGTTGTCCGTGTTATTCGCCACACGCCTGCATTTCGTGCAGGCATTAAACGACATGACATCATCGAAAAAATCGGCGACGAATCCACCATCAACATGGACGTCAACGAAGCCGTCTCACGCCTGCGTGGACCGCCCAATACGAAGGTGACCATCGGCATTTCACGACCAAGCCAAAAGAAATTTCAAACCTTGACGCTGACACGAGCCATCATCAACGTGGAATCCGTGCTTCATAAACTGCTTGCAGGAAATGTCGGCTATATACGCGTCACCAGTTTCCAGGGCAACACGACACGCGATATTGTCGACGCTTTGCAAGCGCTGAATGCGCAGGCCAAAACCAAAGGGAAAAACGATGGAATCAAAAGTTTGATTCTCGATTTTCGCGGAAACCCAGGTGGGCTTTTGGAGCAGGCCATTGAAATCAGCGACTTGTTTTTGTCGAGTGGCACCATTGTTTCTACGGTGGGTTATTCAGACACAAGGCGGGATGAGAAACGCGCTACCCCAAGTTTGAGCGATGTGTCTGTTCCCATGGTTGTTCTCGTCAACTCAGGCAGCGCCTCGGCTTCTGAAATTGTGGCCGGCGCACTCAAAAACCAAAACCGAGCCGTCGTGGTTGGACGCCAAACTTTTGGGAAGGGTTCCGTTCAGGAGCTTTATGCTTTCCCCGACGAAAGTGCCCTTAAACTTACCATCGCCAAATATCTTACGCCGGGCGGAATCTCCATTCAAGAAGTCGGAATTACCCCTGACATAGAGCTGATTCCTGCACGCGTAACGGCTTCCTTCTCCTCTGTGTTTGCCCCTAAGCGAACTCTCAATGAGGCCAGCTTGGACCACCACCTCCTCAACCCCTTGGAAAATGAACGTGAGCCCAGCAAAAAAGGAGATTCTGCTCCCAAAGAAAAACCGCTCATGTCCATAAAATATTTGAGAGAGGAACCCCCAACTGAACAAGACAAACCCGAGGGTTCGTCTGAAATGGAAGAAGAAGAGGCTGTAGATCCAGACGTCATTCAAGAAGACTTTGAAATGGAATTCGCTCGCGGCCTGTTGATTGCAGCACCCAATAACCAAAGAGAGCCTATGCTGAATGCCTCTCGGAGCTATGTCCAAGAAAAACAAAAAGCAGAGGAAAAACGCATTTGGCAAGCCATTGAGCGCCGCAACATCGACTGGAGCCCCGGAAAACGTCCTGCAACTTTGCTGCTCGACGGAAAATTGGAGCCGACGGTTTCAAAAAAACTCAACGGAAATCAGGAATTCATCCTGAAATTGAATGTGCACAACCAAAGCGAGCTTCCTCTCAAACGCGTGCGCGCTTGGACAGAATCCGATAATTTCTTTTTGGATCGCCGCGAATTTCTCATCGGAGCTATCCCTCCAGGCCAAACCGCTGGCTCCTCTCTAAAACTGACGGTTCCCGCCGATACTTATTCCCGTAAAAACCTCATCCACATCAACCTTGAAGACGATGAAGGCCTATTGCCTATCCAACTCCAAGGAGAAGTCAGCCTCATCGAATTGCCTCGCCCTCTGTTCGCTTTTGACTATCAGGTGGTCGACAACTGCTCCTCATGTAACCAAGACGGCCGTGTCCAATCCGGCGAAACCTTGAGCCTGTTCGTCGATGTTACCAACGTCGGGACAGGAAAAACACTCTCTGCAATAGCCACCATCAAAAACCTGGGAGACGCGGCTGTCTTCATTGAACAAGGACGCTTCAAACTCGGAGAAATTTCCCCCGGACAAACCAAAACAGCAAAATTCGTCTTGAGAGCCAAACCAGCCCCCATGCAGCTGACGCTTCCTTTGCAACTTATTCTCGTGGATGAGACGCTGATGGAAGGCGCTACTCAAAAAATACAACTCCCTATTGAACAACCCATTCTTTTAAACCGAATTTCTCAAGTGCACCGTACCCAACCCAATGCACAACTCTTTTCAAGTGCAGACGCAAAATCCGCCTTCGCCCAATTCCAGCAGCCAACCCCTGTCTCTGTCGAAGCCCAATCGGATTCGGTAGCACGCGTGCGTTGGAACAAAGAACGCTTCGCTTTCATCCCTCTGGCCCAACTTGAGCCTTCCCCTTCCAAGGAGGGGGTTAAAGAAGATTTATCGGAAATACTCAAATATCTCCCCTATCATTTGCCCCCTGTTATTTCCCTTAACGTCGACTCAAGTACAGAAGGCTTGGTCAGCCATGAGGACCACTTCCTGCTTTCAGGCAGCGTGAAAAATCCAAAACTGCTGGATGTCTATGTCCTCGTTAACGACAAAAAAGTGTTCTTCAAAAGCAACCCCCAAAACAGCTCACGCCTGGAATTCTCCACGCGCATCCCCCTCAAAAACGGCGACAACGCCATCAGCGTCATCGCACGAGAAAGTGAAGACTTTTCAAGCCGGAAAACCTTCTTTATCCGCAAAGACAAGGCCAAAACTACCGCTGCCGCCCATTGAATGCCATGCGTTTCCGCCCAAACAAGCTCGCAGCTTATGCCATATTCGCCGGCGCCCTCCTCGCGAGTATGGGCCATACTGCCCCACGTCACATCCACTTGGAGCAGCTCGGAAACCCCTCTAAAGACGAAACCGCTAACGACAGGTTTGCCACCTTCACCCGTCAACTCGCCTTGTGTTTCTCGCCTCATTCCCCTTCTCCCCCCCATACCTTGGGATGGCTTGGCACCTCCGCGACGGCCTTTGTCTCCTTCGAAAAACCCAACTGGGAAGCCATAGAAAAACTGAGGCGAGAAACCACAGGCCCCCTCCTTTCTCAAACTTCACCCCTGTGGACACAACTGGGCATCGCTGTTCGAAAAGGACTTCCCTATTCTTTTGAAGTCGGCCTCCACGCCAAATGGCTCTCTCAAAGCGCCATGTGGACACTGGCCGGAGACTTGAGGTGGGCTTTTGAAGGCATTGATTATTTGCCCAACTTTTCCATTCGCGTGCACCTTCAACAACTCTTTGGCGCTTCCCCTCTTCAACTCGCAACGGGCGGTATGGATTTGAGCCTTGGTTATGCTTTCGCTTTGCCCAAAGGGTTCATCCTCAGCGCCTTCGGCGGGTGGGATTTGGTTTTTGTCTATGCCGCCAGTCAGCGGATAAATTTTGACGACGGCGAAGCAAAATTTACCTCGCTTAAACCTTTTTCAAATTCCCATAACCGCCTCTATGCCGCTCTTCGCCTGTCCTATTGGAATGCTTTCGCCCAACTGAGCTTCTCCTATTCCGTGCTTAAAACACCCGCGGCGGCAGCTCCTGCGGACAACCCCCCCCCTTCCAATAACGACGAAGGCATCTCCTCTTCACTCCTTTCGGCAAACTTCGGCGCCGGTTATCTGTTTTAGCCTCTGGAGGCCAGCACCCAGTTGCACTCTTTCCCCAACTGTCGCATGCTGCGCATATGCACCTCGGAATCGGCGAAATTGTTTTCCTTGCCATTGTTTTGACGCTCATCTTTTCAGCTTCACGAATGAGCGCCCTTGGAAATGCACTCGGAAAATTCATCCACGCATTTCGCAAAGCCTCTCAGGGAGAGGACTTCATTGACTTGCCGGCGCAAACCACTTCCCCCAAAGAAGAACAGAATACAGAACCTGTAAAAACAACCCCTCAAAAACCAAACCTTAACTAAGCATCCCCTCCAGGCCTTTTTTTAAGCTTCTTCGCCCCTCCATCTGCTAGGCTTGCTTTCTATTGTAAATCTCAGATTGGAGGGAATATGGCTCGCTCTAAAAGCAAACACCAGCGTCGTCGTCATAAAGTCCGCGTGAAACGCAGCAAACAAAAAAAACAACAAAAGAAAGCTCAACAGACTAAGGCTTCTTAGCACGCGGCTGCACCATGCTCAGCGTACAGGCTTGGGCCGTTTCAGAATCGCTCGCTTTCGTTGGCTTCGGAGAAAATCCTAAAACCCAAAGAAGCGCCACCATGCTCCCCGTCCCTAAGGCCAACCAAAGAAACAAAATCCCCGGCCCTAAAAATGAAAGCTCCGTGGAGGGCTCGTCGCCCCCATAGGAAACCCAGACGTAGATAAGATAGACCAGAAGGTTATAGGAAACGTGTGCCAGCACCGAAACCCAAAGGCTGGCGCCCGCATAGGCCAACCACCCAAACAATACCCCTAAAGCCAAACGCGCCAAAAACCCTATGGGGTCCACATGGATGAAACTAAAAAGTACCGAAGTTACCAAAAGACCCAGGGGAGCCCCCCAGCGCTGAATCAACTTGGGCTGAATAAATCCCCGGAAGAAAACCTCTTCACATAGAGGCGCTGCCAATACCACCAACACCACCATCAGCCATAATTCTATGCCCCCCAAATCAGCAAACGGGGTGCGGCCACCAAAGACTTTCTCCCATGAGGCCGGCACCACTTGCTTCACCCAATACATTAACGGCAATACAACCGCAAAATAACAGACGGCGCCCAACAACGCGCCTGCTGCCAACTTCTTGAGCGAAACAGCCCAAAAACCCAGAGCCCTCGAAGGCGCTTGCCCCCACAGACGACAACTCACCCAGGGAATGCAAAAAAAAACGAAAACCTGCACAAACCAGGCGCCAAAAACCACATTCAACGATTGCAAAAAAATGCCGAGGACAAAGAAAAGCACCAGCCCCAAGGCAACAACCTGAGGCAGTGAACTTTCTCTCATGTGAAATGCGCCCTCTCCCTTAACAAATTTTTCGCCGTGGCAACTTCGCATGTAAGCATGGACTGGCCCTCCTCAGCCCCACCCATAGCCCCCCCACCGGCTATATAAAAAGCCTGCTCCTCTGAACCTAGGCTGCCTTCTGCTTCCATCGCCCATAAAGATTTTACGCGCTCCCAAGAAAAGGAACGAAAACCTTCCACCCTGTATTTCCAAAACCACGCGATGAGAAATACCACCATCACCGCTGCAAGCAGCAGCAAAACCACCTTCAAAATGCGACGCAAACCTTTGCGCCGTTCCACTTTGGTTTTGCTTTGCACGAAAGCTCGCCGAATCTCAGATTCATTCGCCCTGCGAAGCTCACTTTCATTCTTGTCATGCAAAACATCCTCGGATTCAGCTGACAATAAACTTCCCAGTGCCCCCGACGCGTCCTCTGCAAACCTCTCCCCTGCCAACAAGGACGCACTCGCCGATGAAGACATGGAAAAGGACGGCACTTTTTGAGTCTTGTCTGTGATGGGTATGGCATCACTGTGACTTTTTGAGGCGGATTGCTGCGGAGAAAAATATCCCTCCCTTAGGGTATCGTTGATATCCCCCTCTTCATCCAAGTCCTGAAATGGCGGCAACGTTGGCCTTTTGGAACGCAGCTCTTCGCTTTGCGCCGCCAGCTTGTCTGCAAACAACTTGGACATGTTCACACCATCGTTGGCTCCAAAAACCGGAACCCGCGGCGGCTGCATCGGCGCTTTGTTGCCCTCTTCCCTGCGCCGTGAAGCCTCAAGCCCCGGCAGGAAAATGCCCGGCCTTGTCGGCTCACTCGTGCCTGCTTGTGTCGGTTCTCCAAAATAAGCAAAAGGATCGTCCTCCATATGGACAGAGGAAACAAACTTCTCATGAGGCGACAACTCAGACGGCGGCCCAACTTCAACAGGAAACTGCGGAGCATAGAGTTGCGGAGTGTGTGGCTGCGCATGCGTAGATGACAAACGATGGACCCGAAAAACATGTCGGCACCGCGCACAACGTACACGCGCTCCCGAGGGGGGGACTCTCTCGTCAGCCAATCGAAATCGCGTCTTGCACTGTTCGCATTTTACAATCATTCGCTTAGGCTCTTGGTATGAGGTGAGGACTTAAGAAAAATTTTGCAGCAAACTTCAGAATAGAATTGAGCATACCGCGGATTTTCATTCAAATGGGAATATGGTTGCTGGAAAGTCTCCGAAAATTATCAAACGCTATTCCAATAGAAAACTCTATGACACCTCCCACAGTTGCTATGTAACACTCGACGACATCGCACGAATGGTTATGGAAGGACATGAAATTCAAGTCCTTGATAATACAACAAAAAAAGATTTAACGGCCATTACCTTGGCGCACATCGTCCTCGAACAAGAAAGAAAAAAACGGCGCATGCCCCTTCACCTGCTTAAAGCAATGGTGAAGAAACCCAGCGAATCTATTGCGGATTTTATTCGGACCGGCTGGAGTTTCCGCGTTCAGTCCCTCAAAGAAAGCGCCGAAAGACTCCTCAAATCCAATGACAGCTTCAAAAATGTCCCCGCAGAAGCTCAACGGCGTTTGGACGAAAAACTTTCCTCCCTCGCAGAAGAATTTATGGCCAATGTCTATGTCTCCGCAGGAGACTTGGCCAAATTGAATGCACGTCTGGAAAACCTCGAAACCCGCATCCAGGCCCTTGAAAAAACCAACCCTCCCCCTCCTTCTTCCCTAGCTGAAAGCTAACCTGCTGAAACTTTAGAATAATGCTTCTCCGGTTGCTCCGGAGCCAAAGCCAAAGAAGGTTTGCTGCGCAATTTGGGCGCCGCCGACTCCGAATCCGGCGTCTCTGCCTGCTGCCTAAGCCTCTGGAGCTCGGAACGTAACTCATTGACTTCATTCCGTAAACCCTCAAGCTCCTCCTGAGAAGGCACACCCAGACGGGCCAATGCCGCACGCATTTGGTTGTCCCAGACAAGCTTGGCGTCCATGGCCTTGGTAAGGGTCCCTTGCAGCCTGGACATAAACGCCTCGTTCGCCATCAATTGTCCAGCCAGCCGGGTTATTTGTTGCTCACCTGCTTCGAGAAAGATTTTAAAGACAGAGCTGATTTCACGCATAGCCAGTATATGTTCATCATCTGCCTTCTCTTGCCTCTTCTGTCAAGTCTCTCTTCTGTCAAACCATGACTGCGCTTTCTCCCAAACGGTTGCTCTTCGTCAGCGGTAAAGGCGGCGTTGGAAAATCCTCTGTCGCCGCCGCCCTCGCCTTGCTCTATTCCCAGGAAAAAAAACAAACCCTCCTCGTCGAAGTCAATAGCCTAGGCCGCCTCTCCTCTCTGCTGGCTTGCCCCTCCTCCCACATAGAGCCTAAACTCGTAGAGCCCTATCTGTGGATGCTTAACCTGCAATTCCAGTCCGCCCTCAGAGAATATGCGCTGATGGTACTCAAATATGAGCCTCTCTATCGCACGGTCTTCGAAAACCGTTGGACTCAACAATTGCTCCATTTCATCCCCTCCCTCCAAGAGCTCGTCCTCCTCGGCAAACTCTTGTTCCACGCCCAAGAAAAAACACCCGAAGGAAAATATCGCTTCGACAAAATCATTGTCGATGCCCCCGCAACAGGCCACATCACCCGCTTGCTCTCCCTCCCCAGCGTCTTGCTGCGTACCGTCCCGCCGGGCCCCCTCGCCCAGGAAGCCCAATGGATGGAAACCGCTCTCCAAGCCCCTTCTACGGCTACCCTCCTCGTCAGCTTGCCTACTGAAATGGCTGTGCAAGAAACTTTGGAGCTGCATGTGGCCCTTCAAACACAAGCGCATATGCACATCCCTGCCCTCCTCCTCAATCGCTTCGTCCCCCCCCTGTTTGAAAAAGATGAACTCCAACACCCCACCCTCTTAAAATATCCCCACCTCCTCCCTTTGGCTCTACAACATTATACCCTGGCCAAAGAATCCCTAGACGCTTTCTCCCATTTGTCTCAACTCCATATACCTGTTTTTAAACTCCCCTGCCTCCCCTCCGAATACCCAGCTCGAAACACCGTCTCTTCCCTCGCCGCCCACCTCCAAAAAATGAAGGAGCTCCTATGAGTACCCACCCCTCGCCCTGGCCCTTGGCTTCCATCGAAGTCCTTATCTGCGTCGGCCCCGGCGGCGTCGGAAAAACCACCCTCGCCGCCGCTCTCGCCCTCCAGGGCGCAGCCCTCGGCAGAAAAAGCCTCGTGTGTACCATCGATCCCGCTAAACGCCTCGCCAGTGCCCTCGGTATACACCACTTGGGTAACCATGAAGCCCTTATCCCCCTCGAATCCCTCTCCCGCCTCAACCCCTCCCCCTCCCCAGCCCCCTTCTGGGCGATGATGCTCGATATGAAACATGCCTGGGATGAACTGATTTCCAACCATGCAACTCCCAGCCAAAAAACACATATTTTTAACAACCGCTTCTATCACTCCCTCTCCAATGCCCTCGCCGGCTCCCAGGAATACATCGCTATAGAAAAACTTTGGGAGCTTAAAATGCGCAGAGACTATGCCCTCCTCGTCTTGGATACGCCCCCTACCGCCAGCGCACTGGACTTCTTGGATGCCCCAAGCCGACTCCTCGGCTTCCTGGATACCGCCGTCTCCAAACGCCTCTTCATGCCCATGCTCGCCGCCAGCCGCTGGGGCTTTGGCCTCTGGAAAAACAGCAACAACCTCCTCCTCAAAACACTCTCCCGCTTCGTCGGCATGCAAACCTTGGAGCAACTCTCTGACTTCCTCCTCTCCATGGGCCAACTCTATGACGGCTTCCGTGAACGCGCTTATCAAACTCAAACCCTCCTCCAAGCTCCCAGTACCGCCTTCGCTATCGTCACTACCCCACACCATGAGAGAATTTCTGAGGTCCAACACTTCCTCGATACCCTCCACCAACGTAACCTCCAAGTCGCCAGCATCCTCGTTAACCAAGTCCATCTCCCTCTCAATCCTCTCCTCCACGAGGAACTTCAACAACTCCCCAAACCCCTGGCCAAAAAAATGGAACGCGCCTATGTGGCCTATGAGCAACAGGCCTCCGAAGATGCTCGCTCCCTCCAAAAACTCCACGCCCTCTGCCCCAATATCCCCCTTAAAACCATCCCCCTCCTCCCCAATGGCTCCTCCGAGCTTGAGCGCCTGTGGCACATCTCCCAAATACTCCTAAAACACCCCCCCTCATGAATAAATACCTGCTCCTCGGAGGCGCTGCTTGCTTCACCCTCGCTTGCGCTACGGCCCCCAGCAAAAACCCCCTCCTTCACCCTAGTACCCCCTCCCCCGCCCAACTCGCCCTCCAGGACGGTAACCTCCTCCAGGCCGCTGCCCTCTTCTCCCAATCCTGCCAGCAAAACCCTCCGCAATTCATCGCCGACTGCCTTCAGGCCGGCTCCCTTTGGACAGAATTGCAACGCTGGGATGAAGTCGAAAAAAACCTCAAACCCATCGCTAACCCCTATGGCAATGAGCTCACTCTGGAAGCCTGCTTCCCCCTCGCCCTTAGCTATTTTGAACGCGGCCAACTCAAAGAGGCCGCGGCCCTCCTCCAACCCATCGCTGAACGCCATGACGCCAACAACCACTGGCAACTGCGCGCCAAAACCGAATATGCCATCTGCCTGCTGGAACAAGGCGAACGCGACAAAGCCCAAACCTTCTTGGAAACCGTCGCCAATAGCCCCCCCTCCCCAGGAGATGAATTGACGCAACACGCTTGGGCCAAAGCAAAATTCTTCCTCGCAGAAATCGCCTTCCTCCGCTTCGCCGACTCCCCCTTCTGCAACCGCTGCTCCATCCATGTCATGGCTCAGGAACTTGAAAAAAAAGCCCAGCTCCTCCTGGACTCGCAGGAGCTCTTTGTTCAAACCATACAAACCCAAAATACCTATTGGGCCATCGCCGCAGGTATGCGCATCGGCGAGCTTTATGAAACCCTCTACCAACAACTCCTCGCCTCCCCCCTCCCCCTCGAAGTAAACCCCGAGGACTCCGACGCCTACCGCAGAGAAATGCGTAAATTCCTGCGCAACCTCCTGGCCAAAGCCCTCCAAAATTATGAGGACACCCTCCATACGGCAGAGCGCATCGGCGTTAAAAGCTTCTTCGCTAAACGTACCCGAGAGCGGCTCGTGGATTTGACACAACAACTCCTCGATAACCCCGAGGATAGCCCCCTACAATAACCCTATGCCATAAATAGCTTCCCCTCCTCCCCCCCCCGGCGCTAGGCTTGCCCCCCACTGTGGATGCTTTCTTCTCGGCGGAACAATGGGCGCGTGCCCAGGCCTATGCTTTCCCCCACTATGTCTGGAAAGCCGCCAGCCTCCCCTTCCTCATTTTGGTATATGCCCTGCTCTTCCGCTGGACGCCTTCCCTCTATGCCTTCGCACAACAACGGTGCGCCCACCCTCTTTGCTTGCGCATGGGCACCCTCCCCCTGCTGCGCGTAGGCCCTGCCTTGTCCAAACGCCTCTGGAAAGGACCTGGCCTGGGCGTGGCCCTGCTGTTTGCCTTGTCGCTTATTTTCCTGACGGCAAGCTTCTATGTGCCGGTGGACATATTCCTCGGCTATGTGTGGGAGCACCGCTTTGGCCTGTCTGCACATGGGCCTCTCAGCTTCGCCTGGGACTTCTTCAAAGGAATGCTGCTGGAATGCACCGCCCTCTCCTGCGTCGTGGTGGGGCTTCTGGGCTTTGCACGCAGGACACAGCATGGGTGGTGGATATTGGGACTTTGCAGCATGGGCGCACTGCTGCTCGCACCCCATGCGGACCCGTGGCGCGCACGCCTCTATGACAAACAACACAGCCTGCCCGCCTCTCAACTGCGCGAGCACATTCACGCGCTCCTCCAACAGGCCCAAGTGGAAGTGCACGACATTTGGGTTGAGGAAAACTCTCGCGCCACACGAAAACTCCAAGCCTATTTCGCAGGCCAAGGGCCCAGCCGCACGCTGGTCCTCAACGACAACCTCTTGCAGACTTTCAACGAAGGCGAAATCCTCGCCGCCGTTGCCCACGAGGCCGCACATGCCAATGAAAGCAAACTGTGGAGCCAGCTGGGCTCCTGCTTGGCCCTTCTGGCCGCTTTGGGGGGTATGCACCAACTCATGCGTCAAGCCCACAAACGAGGTTGGCTCGGTATAACGCACTATGCCGACGTGCGTATTCTGCCTCTGCTGTTTTTGTGTATTTCACTGGCCAACCTGCTGGTTAGGCCTGTCTCCGGCGCCTATAGCCGTGCGCGAGAGTTGGAGGCCGATCGCCAGGCCATTCTCCTGACGAACGACCCCAACACCTTCGTACGCATGCTTCAAAAACTCTGCATCGCGAACCAAGCCGACCCTTCTCCTCCACGCTGGGTCGTCCTTATGGGGATGAGCCACCCACCCCCAATGGAACGCATACAAGCCTTGCTGCCGAACAACCACTACCCCACCACTACCGACCACCACCACTACCTGCCGCCACCACTACCTGCCGCCACCACTACCTGCCGCCACCACTACCTGCCGCCACCACTACCTGCCGCCACCACTACCTGCCGCCACCACTACCTGCCGCCACCACAAC
>WQYA01000048.1 GCA_009781495.1 Cystobacterineae bacterium | reverse complement strand
GTGAAGGGGGGGCTAACTGCAATGCCCCAACCCCGATAGGGGGCCTCGCAGAGCCCCGGAGGGTGTTTTTTTGGTTACTTTTTTGTCACACAAAAAAGTGACTCGCCGGTAGGCGAAACCTACTGCGGCCGCGCAGCGGAAATGCTCGGGCCGCAGGCCCAGCACCAAAAAACCCCCCCTGGAAGGGGAAAAAACGCCTTTTACCCCCCGCCCGGTAGGGCAGAAGAATTGTTTTTGAAAACAGCCGGGCCGCAGGCCTAGCAATAACCCCCCCGGAGGGTAAAAAAATTGTTTTAAAAAACAGCCGGGCCGCAGGCCCAAGAGAACCAACGCCCGGAGGGCGAAAAGGAACATTCCCTGCAACATTTTATACTCTGCGCACCAACAAGGGTACAGTTGACATCCGATGGTATGGCAGCTCAAACGGATATGATAGCGAGCAAGTAGATTTCGAAGAAGTTTTAGCTGAGCAGGAAGATTCATCAACACAAGGAGCAAACATGTTAAAATATCGCGTCTCGTTTTTCGTTGTCCTGACGCTTGTTTTTGTTGGTCTCATCATCCTCGGAAAATCATACCACACGGTTGCCCCAGGCTTTCGTGGCGTGCAGGTGACGTTTGGCGAAGTCAGCCAGCATCCGCTCACTGAGGGCCTTCACTTCATTAACCCGTTCTCAAGTGTTGAGCGTATTTCAGTGAGACAGCGCACGGACACCACGCTTGCCAGCGCATTTAGCTCCGACTTGCAGAGTGTGCAGATTCGAGTCAAAGTGCTCCACCGAATACCGGAGACATCCGTCGTCGAGATATTCACGAAGTACCAGGGAGAGCACTTTGAAACACTCATTGCGCCTCGTGTGCAAGAGGCCGTTAAGGAAGTGACGGCGTTGCTGTCGGCAGAGCAGATTGCCAAGTCTCGCGAGGAAGTGAAGCAGAAAGCACTGACCTTTTCGCGCAAGAAAGTGGGTGACTTGCTCGTGCTTGAAGACTTGGTTATTGAAGACGTTGGCCTAAGTCATGAGTTGCAGAAAGCCATTGAGGCCAAAATGGTTCAGGAGCAGGAGGCGAGCAGGGCGCGTTTTGTCCAGTTACAGGCGGAGACAGAGGCGCAGACTGCCATTGTTCGCGCCAAGGGTGAGGCTGAAGCTTTGCGCATTCGTGGTGAGGCTTTGCGGCAGAATCCACAAGTTATAGAGATGAACCTCGTCGAAAAGTGGAACGGCGTTTCCCCTCTCGTCGTTGGGGGTGGCGTCCAAGGCCCTGGCATCATCCTCCCGCTGGACAAGAGAGCGGCAGCCAAATGATGCCATCACATAACGTTGTTCGCCCGGGACGCCGATGGCGGCGGCCCCGGGCGGCGCTGCAGGAAATGTGGTGCTGCACACTGGCACACTGATGCAATTCAAATTTGCAGAGCGACTACGGCCCCAGGATGATGAGCTGGATCAAGTAAAGAGTTCGAGGGGGTCGCGAGTGAGGCCTAGCCTCGCAGAGCCCCAGAGGGTGTTTTTTTGGTTACTTTTTTGTCACACAAAAAAGTGACTCGCCGTCAGGCGAAAACTGACGCACAAAGAGAGGGAAGAAAGCGGGCCCGCTAGGGCCTAAGGAAACGACCAAAGTGAGAAACTTAACCTGCCGTGAGGCAAAAAGGAGCGTACTCACCACCCCCCCCTTCGGGTACCCCTCCACGGAGGGGAATTTCTATGCAAGCCCGCTGCAGGCGGAGAGGAGCGCCCTCCACGGAGCGGTTTGTGGCGTCCTAAAAACAGCAATGGGCGAATTGTGGCAACGGGCGGCAGGATGCCGCCCCTACGTGAATGTCAAGAAACCACGACATTATGTCAAGTGCCTTTGACATGAAATGTCAAAAAACACAGACACAATGTCAACTCTACTTGACACGCCGCCCGCAGGGCAAAAAAAGTTTTTTATACAAGCCTCTGTCGAAGCTCCGCCGGCGTCGAAGAAGAAAGCATACTCAATGGAATATCCAACAGCGTATAGGCCCCCTTGGCGCCTTGTTGGTGAAGGCGGCACGCGGCGCGTGCGCAAGCCACCAGCACGTTGGCGGTGAAGGCGGGGTTGTCGCTGAGTTGGAGGGAAAACTCCATCAAGTGCTCATGCGCGTCTTGAGTGGCCCCTTTGCGGATGACATGCCCGGCCTGAGGCATGGGCGAATGTTTTTTCAAAAGCTCCTCTTGGCTGATGAACACCACTTGGGTTTCATAGCCCGCGAAATAGTGCGGCAGAGTTTGGATGGAATGCACCAGCCCCTCCAAGTCCGCGCCCTCTTCCGGGACGACATAACAAAGCCGCTTGTGGGCCTTCTCAACGGGTTTCCCGGCGCGCGCGGCCTTCAACGCTTCCTCGTTGGGCAGCGTATATTGACGCGCATCTTTGACGCCCGGCAATTGCCGCAGCGCATCCGAATGTCCTTGGCTGATGCCTGGGCCCCAGAAAGAAGCGCCCCGGCCTTGGGGCAACACGCTTTCAAACAAGCAACGCATCATGGAAAAAAGTCCCGGATCCCACCCCGCCGCGAGGATGGCCACTTTGCCTGCTTGCGCAGCGGCTTTGTGTGTCGCCTCAAAATGTTGCTGCATGAGGGCGTGCGTATCAAAACTGTCCACGACGTTGTGGTATTGGGCAAGGTGAGGGGTTTGTTGAGGCAAGTCCTTAGCGGAGCCTCCGCAGAGGAGAAGCGCGTCCAGCCCGGCTTGGCCTTCTTCCAGCACATGCATGGGCCTATAGAGGGGGTGGGCAATTTGCCGTCTTGAAAAGACGCCGGCCAAAGTCATGTCCGTTTGTTGCAGCAAGGAAGCTTCGGCAGCTTTTCCCAAGTTGCCAAAGCCGACAATTCCAACAGCTAAGGGTTTCATAAAAATAAGGGGGAGAAGAAAGAGGGGGAAGAAAGGAAAGGGGAGGGGAAGGGGGAGGGGATGGGAAAAGCCAAGGCGAGCAGAAACGCCCGCAGGTATATTATAGCCCAAAAGTTGGTCAAGAAAGAAACACCCCCCCATTCTCCCTTTGTTTCCCCCTGAATAACCCCCCGGCCAGCCTGCGGCAACGCCGGGGGGAGTCCTGCGGCACCTTCCCTTATTTTTTCAACAAGCGGGCGCCGGCGATGCCTGGAGAAGTCATTTCCATGGGGTCCAAAATAACCTCCAAGTCCTCAGGCGAGAGCAGTTTGTCGCGCAGAATAATTTCGCGCACAGGTTTGCCGGTTTCGACGGCTTCGCGCACCACTTTGGAAGAAGCCTTATAGCCGATGTGAGGGTTGAGCGCCGTCACAATTCCCGCCGAGTTGTCGACATAGGCTTTCATGCGCTCGGCATTGGCCTGCACGCCTTCAAGCAAGTGCGTACGGAAGACGGTGAAGGCCTGCGCCATCATTTTGATGGATTCCAAGAGGGAAAACACCATGACGGGCTCCATGACATTCAACTCAAACTGTCCTGCTTCGGAGGCCATGCTGATGGTGAGATCGTTGCCCACCACTTTGAAGGCGACTTGGTTGACGACTTCGGCGATGACGGGGTTGACTTTCCCGGGCATAATGGAGGAGCCGGGTTGGCGGGCGGGAAGGTTCAACTCACCCAGTCCGCAGCGGGGGCCTGAAGCCATCATGCGCAAGTCGTTGCACACTTTGGAAATGTTCAGCATGCAGACTTTGAGGGCGGCGGACACTTCAATATAGCCGTCGGTATTCTGTGTCCCATCCACCAAGTCCTCGGCCGTTTCAAAGGGGAAACCCGAAAACTCTGCAAGCTTCTTCGCGACGAGACGAATATAGTTGGGGTCCGCATTGAGGCCCGTGCCCACAGCGGTGGCGCCCATATTAATATGCAGCAAAGCTTTGGAGGCCTGGCCAATGCGCGCCAAGTCACGCTTCAACACGCGCTGATAGGCGGCGAATTCCTGGCCCAAGCGAATGGGCACCGCGTCCTGCAAATGCGTGCGTCCCATTTTGATGACGGCTTCAAACTCTTTTGCTTTTTTCCCGAAGGTTTCGCAGAGGGCTTCCAGGGCGGCCAGCAATTCTTTCAAGCGGAAGAGGGCGGAGAGGTGAATGGCGGTGGGGAAAGCGTCGTTGGTGCTTTGGGCCATGTTGACGTCGTCGTTGGGGCTGACGAATTCATAGCTGCCCTTGGCTTTGCCCATCAACTCCAGGGCCCGGTTGGCGACGACTTCATTCGTATTCATGTTGATGGAGGTGCCCGCGCCGCCTTGGATGGGATCCACGACGAATTGGTCTCTCCATTGGCCTTCAATAATTTCGTCGCAAGCTTTGGCGATGGCCTGGCCCACCTCAGGTTTCATGCGTCCCGTTTCCGTATTGGCGAGGGCGGCGGATTTTTTGACCAGCGCCATGGCGCGGATGAGGGCTTCGTCCAACTTATAGCCGGTGATGGGGAAATTTTCGATGGCGCGTGCCGTCTGTACGCCCCAATAGGCCTCCTCGGGAATTTGCTTTTCACCAAGAAAATCGTTCTCGCTTCGGAATGACATGTTGCCTCCTTAAAACAGCGCAAAAATACAACACTCAAGACAGTGCGCTGCGCCAAGGCTATTCACTCGAAACGCCGCGGGAGTCTATAAAAAATTAGAAGGCATTAAAAAATACACTAGGGATGAGGGGGCTTCTTTAGCTCCCCAACTCCCCCCTTCCCAACCCCCAAACCTTCAAAATAAACCCCCTTGCCCCTGGCGCGCTTTCCCAATTGACTTAAAATGGGTGGTGAAGGAAGTAGTGTCTCCTTAAAACAACTTGGAGTACCTCCATTCCCCCTTGGGAGAAGTTATGGCTTGGCAAGGAATTATTGCAGCATACAAAGCGTTTTTGCCGGTTTCTGAGAAAACCCCCATTGTCAGCTTGCATGAGGGCAACACGCCCCTCATCCGCGCGCGGAATTTGGCCAAATGCCTTCAATGCGACTTTGAGCTTTTCCTCAAATTCGAGGGCCTCAACCCCACCGGCTCCTTCAAGGACAGAGGCATGACGATGGCCATTTCCAAAGCCAAAGAGGCGGGCGCCCGCGCCGTGGTATGCGCCTCCACCGGCAATACCTCCGCCTCCGCCGCGGCCTATGCGGCACGCGCGGGCATGAAGGCCTTCGTGCTCATCCCCGACGGCAAAATTGCTTTGGGCAAACTGGCCCAGGCCGTCATTCACGGGGCAGAGGTTTTGCAAATTGCCGGCAATTTTGATGAGGCGCTTGAAATTGTCCGCGTGCTTTCAGAGAAATACCCGATGACTTTGGTCAACTCCCTGAATCCCTTTCGCATTGAAGGGCAGAAGACGGCCGCTTTTGAAATTGGCGACGTGTTGCAAACCGCCCCGGACTTGCACTTTTTGCCGCTGGGCAATGCCGGCAACATAACGGCCTATTGGAAAGGCTACAAAGAATATGCCGCGGCGGGGAAATTCAGCAAGCCCCCCAAAATGTATGGCATTCAAGCCGAAGGCGCCGCGCCCTTTTTGGCGGGCAAACCCATCGCCAACCCCGAAACCATCGCCACCGCCATACGTATTGGAAACCCCGCCAGTTGGGATGGGGCTGTGGCCGCCCAAAAAGAGTCCGGCGGACAGTTTATGGCGGTTTCCGACGAGGAAATATTGGCGGCCTACCAAACCATTGCCAGGACGGAGGGCGTGTTTTGCGAGCCCGCTTCGGCCGCCTCGGTGGCGGGACTCATGAAGGCGATGAAGTCCCAAACTTTGCCTGCGGCCCAGACGGTTGTTTGCACATTGACGGGGCACGGCTTGAAGGATCCGGACTCGGCCTGCCGCATTTCCTCCGCGCCGATGAAGTTGGAGGCCAAGCTGTCGGTGGTTGAAGGACATATAGAGAAGATGTTGGCAGAGGGCTGAACGCGCCCCAAACCCCATAACCGCCGGCGGAGACGTCGGCAAGACGAGCGGGTGTTTTGTGAAATACATTGTTGTTGTTGGCGATGGAATGGCAGACAGGCCCCTGGAAGCCCTGGGCGGCAAAACGCCCTTGCAGGTGGCGCGCAAGCCCAACATAGACGCCTTGGCTGCCCAAAGCAGGCTGGGGATGATACAAACCATTCCCCCCGGCCTCCCCCCCGGCTCCGACGTGGGCGCCCTCAGCATTTTGGGCTATAACCCCAACCTCTACCTCACCGGTAGGGCCCCCCTGGAAGCCGCCTCCCAAGGCATAGAGCTCAAACCCAACGAGGTGGCCTTTCGCTGCAACCTTGTCAGCCTCTCCGCCGACAAAGCCAGCTTCCACCCCCAAGCCCCCAACGCCCCCCTCATGCTGGACTATTCCGCCGGCAACATTGAGACCCAGGAGGCCAAGGTATTCATAGAATATTTGCAAGAAAACCTGGGGGATGGGGAAATACGGTTTTATCCGGGGGTGGGCTATAGGCATTTGATGGTTTGGAAGGGGGGCAACCCCCAACTCCTATGTACCCCCCCCCACGACATCCCCAACCAGAGCATCGCCCCCCACCTGCCTGCCGGGGAGGGCGCTGAAAAACTGTGGGGCCTCATGACGCGGGCCGCTGCTTTGCTGCAAAACCACCCCCTCAACCTGGAGCGCCGACACAAGGGGCAAAAGCCCGCCAACAGTGTTTGGTTTTGGGGGCAGGGGAGGGCCCCGGCCATGCCCTCGTTTAGGGAGAAATATGGCCTTTCGGGCTGCCTCGTTTCCGCAGTGGACTTGGCCAAAGGCATTGGGCGGCTGTTGGGGTTGAATGTGCTGAAAGTCCCTGGGCTAACGGGCTATTTGGATACCAACTATGTGGGCAAAGCCCAACATGCCATGGCCGCCCTCCGGGAA
The DNA here is from genome assembly GCA_009781495.1 of Cystobacterineae bacterium. Lineage (GTDB taxonomy): Bacteria > Myxococcota > Myxococcia > Myxococcales > Myxococcaceae > WRKR01. The sequence goes on along the minus strand of WQYA01000048.1, from coordinate 8,311 downwards.
GCCGACTTTGCCTATATTCACGTGGAAGCGCCCGACGAGGCCGGGCACCAGGGCAAGCTGGAGGACAAAATAAGGGCCATTGAGGACTTGGACGCCTTTGTGGTTGCCGAAGTCCTGCGTGAGGCTGCGGCCTTGGGGGATTTTCGGTTGCTGATTTTGGCGGACCATGCCACCCCCGTAGGCCTGAGGATACACACCTCCGAAGCTGTCCCCTTCCTCCTGTTTGACAGCCGCTCCCCCTTCCCCTCCCCCCACCCCAGCTATGACGAGCTGATCTCTCAAATGAAGCCGGGTTGCTTTGTTGAAAACGGCTTTGAGTTGATGGAGATGTTTCTGGAGAAAAAGCCGATTTAAGGGCATACAAAGGGGGCAGGGGAGGGGGCGGTTTAGGAACAGGAGAAGAGGAGGCGTTATGTTAGACTTATATGCCAAATGCAAAGCCCTGAAAGCAGCCTCGCGCAAGCTGGCCGCCTTTTCCGGGCAACAGAAGAATGCGTGTTTGAGGGCCGTCCAGAAGACATTGGCCTTGCACCAAGCCAAAATATTGCAAGCCAATGCCGAGGACATCCGCCAAGCCGAAGCCGCCGGTACCGCTGCCGGCTATATAGACAGGCTTCGGCTGACGCCCAAAAGGTTTGAAGGCATGCTGGCCTCCATGGACGTCGTGGTGGATTCCGTGGACCCGGTGGGCGTTTCCCAGCGGGCCTGGACTTTGGGCAACGGCCTGAAAATTCAAAAAGTGTCCGTCCCCATGGGCGTTATAGCCATTATTTATGAGTCGCGCCCCAACGTCACCATTGACGCCTTCGCTTTGGCGTTTAAGGCCGGCAACGGCATTTTGCTGCGCGGCAGCGCCTCGGCTTTGGCCTCCAACAAGGCCATTGTTGCGAGCATTTGCGAGGGACTTGAAGCGGCCGGCGTTTCCTCCGACGTGGTATGTCTCATTGAGGAGCCTTCCCGCGAGGTGGTGGGCCAATTGTTGGGTTTGAGGGACTGCATCGACTTGGTGATTCCTCGCGGCGGCGGGGGCCTCATTCAATTTGTGACGCAAAACGCCAAAATTCCCGTCATTGAAACGGGCCTGGGCAACTGCCACCTCTATGTGGACGCCTCCGCCAACCTGGAAATGGCCCTGGACATTTTGGAGAATGCCAAGCTGCAACGCGTTTCCGTTTGCAACTCCTGTGAGACTTTGTTGGTGCACGAAGCGGTGGCCGAGGTGTTTTTGAAAAACATGAGCGCCCGAATGGCCTCCAAAGTGGAATTGCGGGCCTGTGAGCGCTCGCGACAGCACATAGAAGCCAAACCCGCCACCGAGGCCGACTTCAAAGAGGAATTTTGCGACTATATTTTGGCCGTGAAGGTGGTGTCCACCTTTGCAGAGGCCGTCGCCCACATTAACCAATATGGGACGATGCACTCGGAGACCATTATAACCGAAGACTATTCCAAAGCGCTTGCCTTCACCAACGAGGTGGACGCCGCTTGCGTCTATGTGAATGCCTCCACCCGGTTTACGGATGGGGAGGCGTTTGGTTTTGGGGCGGAGATGGGGGTATCCACCCAAAAAATGCACGTCAGAGGCCCCATGGGTTTGGAAGCCCTGGTTTCCACAAAATATGTTATTTTTGGAAATGGGCAAACGAGGCCGGACTAGTTTTTGAAAAAGGACAAGTCCGGAGGGGTTGTGTTAGAGGTTATTTATATACATTGAGGCTACATGCTAAAAGAAGTCTTCCAACGCTCTAAAAAAATTGTTATTAAAATAGGAAGCAACACACTAACAGGCGCCGACGGTTTTGTCTCCAAAAGCTATTTGAATGAAATTGCAAACCAAGTAGCCGAAGGCATACAAAAAGGCCAACGCATTCTCATTGTCTCTTCCGGCGCCCGGGTTTCCGGCTTATCTGCCATTAACAAATGGGCCCGAAGTGCCGACATTCACTATAAACAAGCCCTGTGCGCCATTGGGCAAGTGGAGTTGATGGATTCCTGGCGGCGCGCATTTGCCCAGCATTCTCTCTATGTTGGACAAATTTTGTTGACGAAGGACGACTTTGAAGACGCCCACAGGGCCCTCAACATTCGCAACACTTTGTTTACGCTCATGGATGAGGGTGTGGTGCCCATTGTGAATGAAAACGACACCACTTGTGTTGAAGAAATCAAAATAGGCGACAATGACAACCTGGCTGCATTGACAGCCATTTTGTGGGGGGCGGACTTGTTGGTTTTGTTGAGCGACGTGGAGGGCGTGTTTGACAAAAACCCAAAACAACATGCCGATGCAAAATTGATTGAGATGGTGAAAGACTTTGGTGAATTGGAAGCCCAAATCCAAATGTCTGGTTTGAGCAGTTTTGGGACGGGCGGCATTCAAACCAAAATTGAGGCGGCCAAAAAAGTGGTGGGCTATGGCATTCCCATGGTGCTCACCAACGGTAAAACCCCTTGTGTACTTAAAACACTTGCAGAAGGGGGCGCCCGCGCAACCCTATTTTTACCTTAGGTTTTTTATTTCTATATGAAAGATAAGCGATAAAACCATGTCTAAAATAAACACCTTCGGTATTATAGGCATAGGCGCCATGGGGTCGGTTTTTGCGCGAGGTTTAGGAGGGGAGGGGCAGGAGGTTTGGGTGAGCGACGCCGACGAAGCCAAGCTGGAGCGCTTTGTACAGGCACACCCCCACTGCATTCCGCTGAGCAACGCAGAGTTGATTGAGCGGGCCTCTTGTGTGGTTTTTGCCGTGAAACCAGGTATTTATCCAAAGCTGATTGCCGAGCATGCACCGCACATAGGCGCGAAAACTTTGCTGGTGGGTTTGGCGGCGGGCCTCACCTTGAAGCAACTCCAAGGTTTTTCGCAAGGGCGAGGCCTTTGGGTGCGCGTCATGCCGAACGTCGCCGCCTCCATAGGCGAGGGCATGCTTTCCGTATGCGCTTCAGAGGAGGTACCGGGGGGGCTATTGGAGGAGTTTCTCCAAACCCTAGGGGCCTTGGGGCGCGTAGACGTGTTGGCGGAGGGGTTGATGAATGCAGCGACAGCGGTTTCCGGCTCCGGCCCCGCCTATGCTTTTGTATTCATGGAAGCCTTGGCAGACGCCGCCGTACGTCTGGGCATGGACAGGGCACGCGCCTATGCGCACGCGGCCCAAACTTTGCTGGGGGCTGCGAAGCTGTGTTTGACTTCCGCCCTGCCGCCGGCCCAGCTGAAGGACAGCGTCACCACCCCTGGGGGTACCACCGCAGAGGGCCTCTATGCCCTGGAGGCGGCGGGTTTTCGCAAGGCGGTGGGGGATGCGGTTTGGGCCGCGGCCAGCAAAGCCCAACAACTTTCTCAAAAAAATTCCTAATTGGGACGGGGAGGGGGGAGAAATGGGGCCGCGTTGTCCTCAGCTTTTGGCATAGAGCATTTCAAGGTTGAGTTGCGCGTCCATATGCCCTTGTTGTGCCGCCTCCCTAAACCACTTCGCCGCTTCCGTAGGGTCCTTCGCGACGCCTTGCCCCTCCGCATAGGCCAGCCCAAGGCTGAATTGCGCATAGGCATTCCCCTGCTCCGCCGCCTCTATAAACCACTTCACCGCCTCCCTAGGGTCCTTTGCAACCCCTCGGCCTTCCGCATAGCTTAAGCCTAGGTTGTTTTGCGCTACCGCAAACCCCTGAGCGGCCGCCATCCTATAATACCTTACGGCTTCCGCCTCATTCTTTTCTACCCCCTCGCCTTTGGCATAGGCCAAACCTAGGTTGAATTGCGCATCCGCATCCCCCTGCCGGGCTGCCATCCAATAATACCTTGCGGCCTCCGCTTCATTCCTTGCTACCCCCTCGCCTTTGGCATAGGCCAAACCTAGGTTGAATTGCGCATCCGAATCCCCTTGCTCCGCCGCCATCCTATAATACTTCGCGGCCTCCGCTTCATTCCTCTCTACCCCCTCGCCTCTGGCATAGGCCAGCCCTAGGTTGGTTTGCGCATAGGCATTCCCTTGCTCCGCCGCCATCCTATAATAGCGCGCGGCCTCCGCTTCATTCCTCTCTACCCCCTCGCCCTTGGCATAGGCCAAACCTAGGTTGAATTGCGCATCCGCATCCCCCTGCGCCGCTGCCATGCTGTAATACCTCAAAGCCTCCGCTTCATTCGCTTGGGTGCCTTGGCCTCTGTCATAGGCCAATCCCAGATAAAATTGCGCGTTCGCATCCCCCTGCGCCGCTGCCGCGCCAAACCACTTGAGCGCCTCCTCCTCATCCCTCTCTACCCCCTCGCCTCTGTCATAGGCCAATCCCAGATAAAATTGCGCATCCACATTGCCTTGCTCCGCCGCTAGCCTAAACCACTTCGCCGCCTCTACCTCATTCCTTTCTACCCCCTCGCCTCTGGCATAGGCTAAGCCAAAGCTGAGTTGCGTCTCCGCATTCTCTTGCTCTGTTGCCGCTTCTCTGTCTGCAACGGTCGCCCTAGGGTTGGTGGGCGCATCCACATTCATATCCCTTTTGTCCGTCGTCTCTGCTTCGTCCTCCCCCCTCTCCTCCTCCCCCCCCTCTTCGGCACAGACTGGCTGAAGCTTGGGCTGCGTGTCTATGTCCCACCTGTCCAGGAGCTTCGCCCCATTCCCCCCCTCCCGCTCGCCTTTGGCATAGGCCGTCTCAGGGGCCAGGGGCATCTCCCCTATGTCCGTTGTCTCCACGGTTTCTAGGAATTCTTCGGCCTTAGCAGGCTTGGGCAGCCTGGCTGTTTTGGTGACTTCGGCAGCTTTCCAAGGTACTTCAATGTCGTTTGCGACGCTTTCAGCTTCAGCCAGTTTGGGTGGCCTGGCGGCCTTGGTTTCCTCAACTTCTTGCAAAAGCACTTCAATGTCCTTTGCCATCTCTTCAGCTTCAGCCAGCTTGGGCGGCAGCTCGGCGTCTTTCTCTTCGGCCGCTTGCCAAAGCATTTCCCTGTCCTTCGCGGCGTCTTCAACCTCAACCGGCTCGGGCGGCGGCAGCTCGGCGTCTTTCTCTTCGGCTGCCGGCCAAAGCGCTTCCCTGTCCTGCGCAGCGTCTTCAGCCTCAACCGGTTGGGGCGGCAGCTGGGCGTCTTTTTCTTCGGCTGCCGGCCAAAGCGGTTCCCTGTCCTTCGCATCGTCTTCAACTTCAGCCGGTGGGGGCAGCAGCTGGGCGTCTTTTTCTTCGGCTGCCGGCCAAGGCACTTCCTTGTTGTCCCCACCCTTATCCACAGTGTCGGCTTGTGCTTTCTGTGTCTTGTTGGCCTTGGCGCTCTTGTTCACCAACAACAGCAACAGCACGCCCATAAGCCCTACCCCAAGGAGCGGCCACTTCAGCGCGTCCGTATCCTCTTTGTCTACCACCTTTTTCCACCACTTTATAACCTCTGCTTCCTCCTCCTCTAGCCCCCCCAGGGTTTTGGCATAGGCCAGCCTAAGCTTCCCTTGCGCATCCGCATCCTTTAACTCGGCTGCTGGCTGAAAGGGTTTTTCTATGTGGCGTTTTGTTTTTGTCTGGAAAATTTTTGGTGCTGAGGAGAGCACATTTGCATAAGCCAGCAGTGGGAAGGCCAGCAGCATTGCCATCCACACCGCCTTTAAACGGATTCTCATCGTTCCTCCATACCGGGCTTGGGCATTCGCGTCAGCGGGTTTCTTTGGGTCCAAGCATCGTTTCCATATCTTTAAAAATAATCTACCTGCTATGGGGAGGGTATGCCTACCTCTTTTCAAGGGGCTGGAGGGCCGGCAGCCGCAGGGGCAGGTTTAGCCCCTTCTTTTAGAGGGGGGGGCTGGGTTGCAGGGTTTGAAGTTTCTTGAGTTTGGGCCGGCATTTCTGCGGGGGGTGGGGGGGGTGGTTGAGCTGCCTTTGGGGCAGGGGGGGGCATAGGGGCAGCCGCTGGGGTTGTTTTAGAAGCCTCTCGAAGCTCGGTGAGCAAGCGTTCAGCGCCATAGACTTTGTCGAGGGCCTCGACAATACCCATGGCCTGTACCGCCACAGTACGGTTGAGTTGGGCGTCGAAGACATAGTCGCCGCCGAGGGACTGAATGTTGCCGTCGAAGACCAGGCCGATGACTTCGCCTTGGGCATTGAGGATGGGGGAGCCTGAATTACCGCCGATAATGTCATGGGTAGTCACCATATTCAGGGGTATATTTAGGTTAAGCCTAGCCTTCGCCTTCTTCCACCTAGCGGGGAGCAGAAAGGGCTCAAAGTCGGTTGCGCGCTCAAAGAGGCCGCCCATACGTGTCAGGGGTGGAATGGGGCGGCCATTTTCCTCATAGCCTTTGACTTGGCCATAGGAGAGGCGCAGGGTGAAGGTGGCATCCGGATAGAGGGAGGCGCCGAGCAACTGGAAGCGCAGTTGAGCCAAGCGTTCACCCTCCTTGGTAGCGGGGGTTTCGACTTCGGTTTCCCAAATTTTTCGAATGGCGCGGCCGTGGGGGTCAGCGAGTTTGGCGAACAGAAGCATGGCGTCTTTGCTTTGGGCAATGGCCTGGGCGCCGCCTTCCCACAGTTTTTTGCGCACCTTAACGTCAGCGAGTTGGGTTTTGGAGACCAGGCGTGCCGCGACGCGGGCGGGGGTGTCTTTGCCCAGGAGTGTTTTGACGAAGGGGTGGTCGACGCCCAGGGCCTCGCGTATTTTTTCAAGTTCAAACCGCAGGAGGGCGGTTTCAAGTTTGGGATAGAGGGGCGCCTTATGGGTTAATAAGGTTTCAATATTAGGCAAGTTAGCGTCGCTGTATTCCGACAAGCGGCTGGCGTTGGGTTTTTCTCTCTCTTCGGCAGCGCGCAGCAGCGCTCTGGCGAAGCCGAAGAGTGTGGAAGCGCGGAAGGCGTCTTCGACGGCGAGGTATTCCGGGGCGTGGCGTGTTTGTTTGGCCACAATGTTTTCGATGGAAGTCCACACGGAGGCATAGTCCTTCCATTCAGCGGAGGCGTTGACTTTGTCTTGGAGTGCGCGCTCGGCGGCTGCTTTGGCGCTGAAAAAATTTCTATCGGCCAAAGCGGCATGTCTTCCCCGAATGACTTTGAGGGAGTTTTCGACGCTGAACAGCAAGGTAGCGGCCGTACGTTTTTCTTCAGGGCCGCGCTCGCTATAGGCTTTGAGCATGGCGCGCAACTCGGAGAGGCGGGCGATGCGGCGTGGCCAGGCATGGTCTCTGACATAGCGCAGCTGGGCTGCGGTAAGCAGGCGACTGGTGCCGCCGGGGTTTCCAGAGACGAAGGCCAAGTCCCCTTCTTGGGGCTCGCTAAAACTCCATTTAAAATAGTGGGGGCTAGCCAGGGGTTTATTCTCGGCATAAACACGTAGGAAGCTAACGTCCAAGTCATAACGTGGAAAGCTAAAGTTATCCAAATCCCCGCCGAAGAAAGCGACGGCCGCTTCCGGGGCGAATACCAAGCGTACATCCGAATATTTTTGGTATTTATAGAGGTGATAGAAGCCGCCGCGATAGAGGTTAACCATTTCGCAGCGCAGCTGGGGGCTGCTTTGGCAGTCTTTTTTTAAGGTAGAGACGACTTCATTGAGGGCATGTTTAAAGGCGAGGCCATAGAGGTTTAGGGTAGCCTCTTTCACCGACTGCGTGACGTCGGTTATTTCGATGAGTTGGTTGAGTTCCATGTCGGGGCAGCGTTTTTCTTGGGTAGCCTTTGGGGCCCAGAAACCGTTTTTGACATAGTCCATGGAGCGAGAGGACAAGTGCTCCACGCACTCCACGGCGCAGTGGTGGTTGGTCATCACCAAACCTTGAGGCGAGACGAAGCTGGCAGAGCAGCCTCCTGCAATGCGCAAGGAGGCCAGTTGCATGTGCTCCCAAAATGTAGGGGGCGCTTCAAAGCCATAGGTTTCTTTGAGTGTGGCCTTGGGCAAGGCGTCGAAAGTCCACATGCCTTCATCTGCCCAGACAAAGCAATTTAAAAGGGCAAGGCCCAAAACAACCCACCGTTTGCTGTGCATACGTATCCTTTCCTGAGTGTATTTTTAAAAATACATGGCGCTTTTCCCCGCAAGGAAACACTCCCGCTGCATGGCAAAAAAACACAAAAATGCCAATTCATTTTCAACAAGGCCACAGGGGGGGGATTTTTCGCCTAGCGGCGGGCTTATATAAAAAATTCCCCTCCGCGGGGGGTTATTGGTGCTGGGCCTGCGGCCCGGCTGTTTTTAAAAACAATTCTTTTGCCCTCCCGGGGGGGGGTATATTGCTGGGCCTGCGGCCCGGGCATTTCCGCTGCGCGGCTGCCGTAGGTTTCGCCTACCGGCGAGTCACTTTTTTGTGTGACAAAAAAGTAACCAAAAAAACACCCTCTGGGGCCCTGCGGG
>WQYA01000047.1 GCA_009781495.1 Cystobacterineae bacterium | reverse complement strand
GTCACACAAAAAAGTGACTCGCCGGGAGGCGAAACGGAGCGGAACGTGTGAGGCGGGAAAGCAAAGCTTTCACGACTCATGAAGTGGAGCGGAGTTAAACGAGCGAAGCGAGTTTCAACCTGCAGCGGCCGCGCAGCGGAAAACAGCCGGGCCGCAGGCCCAGCACCAAAAACCCCCCCCCGGGAGGGGAAAAAGAAATCCTTTCAAAAAACCGCCTGCAACTGCAACCGCAACCCATTTTCATAGAGGACTTTGGCCTCTGAAAACCGTGCGGAATACTCCGCCTGCAACTTGAGGGCATGGCCAACAAAATAAACGTTGAGGCCCACAGCCAATTCATGCTTGGGAAAAGCCTTCAGCCGAGGCTCCGTCTCCCCTAGCCCAAATTGCCCCCCCCAACGCCCTGCACCCTCCAGCCAGGAGGTGAACATATAGCCGGCCTTCACCACATAACCCTCGCCGGAACGCCCCCATACCCGCTCGCCCCCATTCTCTATGAAAGGCTTGGAAGTTACTCGACGGGAATATTGGCCGGCCACATAAAGCCCCTTCCACTTTAACATGGCGTCTATGTTTAAATAATGGGCATTCATTCTAGGGAAGGCGAAGTTGTCGAAAGCCTCGCCGCTTTGCCCCCCCGTACGCGCGACGTTGTTTTGAAAGGCCTCCGAAAAACCTACCGCAAGCCGAAACTTGTCCAGCCGCTCCACGTCCCCCTCTACCGTGTCCTCAAAATAACCGAAAGGACGCAACGTGAGACGCGCCACATAGAGAAGCCCAAAACGCCGGTTGTCCAAACGGTTGCGGCCTTGCCCCCCATAAACGCCAATACGGTAGGCCAAAAACCCGTTCAGGCCCAAAAAATCGTCGGAATAAAGTGCCACCCCCACGTCGCGGGACATGCCCAACTCACTGGCAAAATTCTCCCGCGTAACCCCCAAATAACCGCGGCGTACAACGGCGCTCACCATGTCATAAATCACCCGCTGCTGGCCTATGCACAGCGTGGCGTCCCGCCCCAACTTCCACGAAACCCAAGCGTCCAAAAGCCCACTGCCCCCCTCGACTTCGTCAGGGCTTAACCCCGTCTGCAAGGAAAATACCAGGCGCCGCTCAAAGGCGTGGCCCTCCAACAAAATACGTACGCCCCTGGCCGAAAATACGTTGCCGGGCTTGCCCCCAAAGGTGGTGGTGTTGCGCAGCTGCGCCATGGCCCTTAGCCTTAGGCCCCACTTCTCCCCCCCACCCTCCCCTGGGGAGGAAAGGGAAACCCCCTTGCCCATGCTAAAACGAATGGCCGGCCTCTCCACAGGGGCACCCTTCTGCTGCTCCTCCACCTGCTTCAGAGAGGCCTCAAAAGCTGTCGCTGTCGGGGTTGTTGGCCCGTCCACCTGCCCAGGGGAGGCCTCCTCGGACATTTCTCTGGGCAAGTCTCGGGGGGGGGCTAGGGGTTCAGCGTCAAAGGGGGGGGTTAGCTGCGGCAATGGCCCGGCTGTCCCAGGGGAGGCCTCCTCGGCTGCCTCAGCTGCGGTTTGAGGGGCTGGGGTTTCCGTATCCGGCGAGGGTACCCCCATAGCCAGCACGGTCCAAAAGAAGCATGTCCAAACAGTCATGGGGGGGGTTTTCCTCCTTATGCCGAAACTGCGCAAGGAAGCTTTTGGGCAAACCCCAGCCAAACGTTTCAGCTATGGCGGCAAACCTGGCGCAGAATGTCCAGGGACTCCAATGCCTTTCCGGCGCCCTTCACAATCGCCGTCAGGGGGTCTTCCGCGAGGAAAACAGGCAGCCCCGTCTCCTCCCTCAGCAGGGTGTCAAAATTTTTCAGCAAGGCCCCGCCGCCGGCCAGCACAATGCCCCTGTCCGCAATGTCCCCTGCGAGTTCCGGGGGGGTACGCTCCAAGGTCATTTTTACGGCGTCAATGACGGCATTGACGGGCTCCGAGAGGGCTTCGCGAATTTCATCCGAAGTCACCGTCAAGGTGCGCGGCACGCCGGCCACCAAGTCCCTGCCCTTGACTTCCATGCTGGACACTTCATCCGCCGGGTAGGCCATGCCTACGCCAATTTTAATCTGCTCCGCGGTCCTCTCCCCTATCAATAAATTATATTTACGTTTGACATATTGGATAATGGCCTCATCCATTTTATCCCCACCTACACGTACGCTCCTCGAATGGACGATGCCGGCCAGGGAAATGACGGCAACGTCGCTGGTGCCGCCCCCAATGTCCACAATCATATTCCCTGAGGGCTCCGTTACCGGAAGGCCCGCCCCAATGGCCGCCGCCATGGGCTGCTCTATGAGGTAGGCTTCGCGTGCTCCCGCATTCTCGGCCGCCTCGCGCACGGCGCGGCGCTCCACTTCCGTTATGCCCGAGGGGACGCCAATGACGACGCGCGGGTTGACAAAAGCCCGCCGCTGGTGCGCCGTCTGAATGAAATAACGCAGCATGGCCGCCGTAATCTCAAAATCCGCTATTACCCCATCCTTCATGGGGCGTATGGCCACAATATTCCCAGGCGTACGCCCCAACATCTCCTTGGCTTCTTTGCCTACGGCCAAAACTTTTTTGCCGCCACGTGTGTCCTGTTGCACGGCAACCACCGAAGGCTCATTCGTGACGATGCCCAAATGACGTGTATAAATCAGCGTATTGGCAGTCCCCAAGTCGATGGCCAAATCCCGGGACAACAGTGAATAAAACCAATCCAACATAGGCAAAAAATCCGTTTCTTAAATAACAAAGCTGGCCGACGAAAAAACCCTTTAGTCCGCTTGCCTGCCAAGCTGAACTCTTTTCTTGGGCTTTGGCAGAATAAACCATAACCCGCAAAATTCTAGAAAGCCTATTTGTTTTTCGTCGAAGCTACGGCAAGGGCATACGGGGGGGGGTTACCAAGTTAGGCGAGGGGGGGCGGCCTAGGTTAAACCGGCCGGGAAAATACGCGGAAGGTTTTAATGAGGTTGGCGCCGAGGAATTGTACGGTACGCCCGAGAAGGGCGTCGTCCTCGGCAATCCACCCCAACTCCCCCAGGCGGTAGCCCTGCTTTTTGGCCGCCTCCACCGTCTCCTCGGCCAATAAAGCGTCTAAACCCCGCCGCCTAAACCCCGGGCGTATGCCAAATAAAAAGACACGTATCCTCTCCAGTTTGTGGACGCTCCAGAGAATTTTCAAAAGCCCCCAGGGGAGGCCGAAGCGCGACAAATAGCCCCCTGCGGCGCGCAGGGCATTTTGCGCATCCGGCATGCTGAGGGCAAAAGCCACCGGCTCCCCGTCGGCCTCCACCATAAAACACAACTCGGGCCTGGCCATAACGAGGGGTTTGAGGCGGTGCATGGCATAGTCAAACTCCGCCTGCGTCAAAGGCAGTTGGCCAAAGCCCGGCTTCAGCATGGAGTCATAAATGGACTTAATGCTGTCCTTCTCCGTCTCCAGCTGCTCCAATTTGAGGCGTCGAAGGCATATGCCCTTGCTTTGGCGGGCCTTCTGTGCGGCCTGGCGCGCCTTTTGGGGAAAGCCCTGCTCTGCGGAAAATTCATAGGAGAGCAAGTCCTTCACCTTGCAAAAATGGTTGGCCTCAAACAGTTGCTCATAATAGGGGGGGTTATAAGGGGTATACATGGAGTGGGGGTGCTCAAACCCGTGTACCAACAAACCGCACTCGTGGTGGAAGGCCATGGAGAGGGGCCCCAACATTTCAACGGCGCCGTGAGCCCTAATCCACGCGCCCGCCCTCTCAAAAAGCCCTGCTGCTACCCCCACCTCGTGTATGCACTCAAAGAGGCCCACAAAGCCCGTGTTGGTTTTGTGGAAGCGGTTATAGCGCTCGTCCATGCCGGCCGCAATGCGGCCCACCATACGCCCCCCCCTGCGCGCCACAAAAAAGGCGACGTGCGCATGCTCAAAAAAGGGGTTGCGCTTGCTGTCCAAAAACTCGCGGCGCTCCACCAAAATGGGCGGCACATAGTTGGCGTCTGCGGCATAAAGTTGCAGCGGAAACTGCACAAAAGCCGCAAGCCCCTCGGGGGAGTGGACTTGGGCAATTTCCACATCCACCGCTTTTGCGGCATAGGGGGGGGTACGGGGCCTGGCCATTAGCCCGCCTTCGGCAAGTCCTTTTGGAATACCCTATAGCGTTTAACAGGGGAGGAGCCGAAGAGGTTTATGAGACGGTTAATGGCGTCGTTATCCTCTAAAGTCCACCCTACTTCCCCGCCCTGCCACCCCAGGTTGCGCCCGTTTAAAAAGGTATCTAACATGAGTACGGCGTCTAAACCCCGCCTCCGGTATTCGGCCTTTACGCCCATAATAAAAAGCCGCCCCCGGTTTATTTTTTTACGGCCGGACAAAAGTTTAAAAATACCCGTTGGAAACAGGCGGCCGCCTTTCATGTTTTTGAAGGTTTGGTTCATGTCCGGCAGCGTCAAACAAAAGCCCGCGGGCGCCCCGTCCACCTCTGCAAACAAAGTCATTTCGGGAATGGCAATCAACTTCAAGTCCGCTGCCAGCGCGTCAAACTCCGCGTCGCTCATGGAGACAAACCCCCAGTTTTTCTCCCAGGCGTGGTTATAAATGTCGCGTATTTTCACCACCTCTTCTTTGAAGCGGCCCATGTCAATGGGGCGAATGCGGATGGACTCGCGCTCGCGAATTTTCTGGGCCAAACGCACCACTTTCGCGGGCGGCGGCTTCAAAATGTCCATGCTCCACATCAACAAGTCCTTGGCCTTTTGGAAGCCCAAGGCCTCCAGGTGCACAGGCTGGTAGGGCAAATTAAACGGCGACAAAAAAATGGGCGGCGTGTCAAACCCCTCCACAATGCAACCCCACTCGTCGTTGCTGGAATAGTTGGCCGGGCCCAAAAGCTGGCGCATGCCGCGCGCCGTATGCCATTTTTCGACGGTGTCCAAAAGCGCGCGGGCGACTTCCACGTCGTCTATGCAGTCAAAAAAACCAAACCACCCCACTTGGGTGTCGTTTTCCGCGTTGTAGCGGCGGTTGTCGATGGCCGCAATGCGCCCCACCACTTTCTTTTCGCGAAAAGCCAAGAAAAATTCCGCTTCCCCATGTTGAAACCACGGGTTTTTCTTGCGGCTTAACATTTTTTTCTTGTCCATATAGAGGGGGGGCACCCAGCAGGGCTCCTTCTCATAGAGTTTATAGGGGAATTGGAGAAACTTCTTTCGTTGCCAATAGCCCAGGGCGGGTTTAACGAGAATGGGGGGGGTGGTTTCCATGGTTATGCTCGGGTGTTGGACGGCCTGTCCACAAGCGTATTTGGCACAACAGGCAGCGCATGCAAACGTTTATTCAATAAAACGCGCCTAAGCCCAGGCTTCTGAGGCTGGGCTTAGGGTGTTGAGAAGGAAACTTTGTCTCAAGCAGGCTTCGCTTTTTTGTCTTTGCCCAAATATTTCTCAAACCAAAGCGTCACAGGGCTTGCCACAAAAATGGAGGAATAGGTGCCCACCACAATGCCCACCAACATGGCCGCCGCGAAGTCGAAAATTTCCCCTACGCCGAAAATAAGCAGGCCTATCAGCGACAAGGCCGTCACCCCTCCCGTAAGAATGGTACGCGACAAGGTTTCGTTAATGGACAGGTTAATAATTTCGGAGAAGGGCTTGCCTTTAAAGCGCGCCATTTCCTCTCGAATACGGTCATATATGACGATGGTATCGTTAATGGAATAGCCGACTACTGTTAGGAGTGCGGCAATAGCCGTTAAATTAAACTCCCTCTGCGTTAACAGGTAATAGCCTGAAGCCATCAACACGTCGTGCAGCATGGACACCAGCGCGCCCGGGCCAAATTTGAAGTCAAAACGGAAGGCGACATAGACAATAATGGAAAGCGCGGCATAAACAAGGGCAGCAACGCCTTTGTTGCGAAGCTGCTTGCCCACTTGGGGCCCCACATAGTCCACGCGCCGTATTTCAAAAGTCTGCTTCGCCATCCCCACCTTCAATGCCGTTTGGACTTTCTCCGCCATCCCCGAAAACACAATTTGGTAGTCAAACCCGCCGCTCTGGGACTCGCCCAACTCCCTCACCTCTTTCACCGCCGCCTCTGAGGTGCCGGCCGTTTGGGAAAGGGCTTGGGCATCCATTTTCTCAGCCGTGCGAAGGTTGAGAAGGCCGTTGCCCAAGTCCGCATAGAAGGACTTCACCTCGGCCTGCTTTCGAAGAGAAGCCTCCACATGCGCAGCATGCGCTTCGGTCAACTGTGTCGTCCCGCCGACGCGCAACAAAAAGGTGTTGTCCTCGCGTGTGCCTATGCTTTGCACTTGAAAGTCCGCCAAGCCGCCTTGCGTGCCCGCTTCTCGAATGCTTTGGTCCACAACCGCTTCGGAAAACTGCACCTCCACCAATGTCCCTCCCGCAAAGTCCACCCCAAAATTGAAACCAAAAACGGCGATGCCCACCAAAATGGCAATGTTGCCCAGCGAAGAGAGAAACATGGCCGCGCGTCGGTATTTGAGAAAATCAATGTTCGTCTTGTGCTTGAGAATGCGCATGGTTGCCTTCGCTCTAAATGGAAATGGTTTTTGCCCCACGGCCGTGGATGAGATAGGTGGTTATCAGCCGCGTGACAACAATCGCCGTAAACAACGAAGCACTAATTCCAATAATCAACGTTGTCGCAAACCCTCGAATGGGCCCTGTCCCCGTCATAAACAAAATAATGGCCGCAAACAGTGTCGTTATGTGCGCGTCAAAAATGGTCCAAAACGCTCTGTCATAGCCTTTGTCTACTGCTACCCGCGCTACATTTCCTCGGTCCAATTCCTCGCGGATGCGCTCGTTAATCAGCACATTCGCGTCCACGGCCATGCCCAAAGTCAACACAAAACCCGCTATGCCGGGCAAAGTCAAAGTGGCGCCAAAAACCGCAAGGCCCGCCAAAATCAGCAAGCCGTTCAACAGCAAAGCGACGTCGGCAACCAGGCCTGTCACTTTATAATAAATGGCCATAAACAGCACCACCAGCAGCAAGCCCACCACCGCGGCAAGGCTTCCTTTCTTTATCAACTCATCCCCCAGCGAGGCGCCTACTTGGCGGCTTTCTCCTACGGAAACCGGAGCCGGCATGGCGCCTGTCTTCAAAACCAAGGCCAGCATTTTGGCGTCGGCAAACTGTTGCTCCTGAGGGCGCATGTCGCTGTTGTTGCTGATTTGCGCACGGCCATCCTTAATAGGGACTTGCAGCACCGGGGCAGAATAGACATTGCCATCCAAAACAATGGCCAAACGGCGGCCTCTTTTTTCGGCACTGGCCGCGTGTTGGGTTGTCAACTCGGCAAACTCCTTCGTCCCTTGCGCGTCAAAACTCAAAGAAACCACAATTTGCCCCCGCTCGCCTTGCACCACATCCGCGCTGGCCAGGCTGTCGCCCGTCATGGAAACGGTTTTCTCCAGCAAATAGGCAAGGTATCTGTTGCAGCCTGAGGTGGCCTTGCTCGCTTCGGGGTTGGCAGCCACTTCAGGGCTTGCTTGCGTCATTTCGCATTCCAAAAGCACCACACGCTCCTCCGGCACTTTCCCTGCGACATAGTCCAAAATGGCCTGGCCCTCCTTCGCAACGAGGGTACCGGAGCTCAACTCAATGCCCAACTCCGGCGCAGGCGGCTCTTTGTTATAGAGTTCTGCAAAAAAATTCGGGTAGTCTTCATCCACCAAAATAAACTCAAGCTGGGCTGTCTTCCCAATCAAATCCCTCGCCTGCTCCGGGTTGTCATGGCCCGGCAAGGAAACTTGGATGGAGTCGCTGCCCAATTTGCGCAAATCCACTTCGGCAACACCCCACTTGTCTATACGCTGGCGTACCACCAGCAAGGCTTGCTCCAAGGCCTCCGTCTCAAAACGCCGGGCCTCTGAAGCCTTCAGTTGCAAGGTGAAACTGGCCTCTTCACGCAAAGCCACTTCAAAATCCGCAAATGCTTCCAGCAACTCTTTCTCGGCCAAAGCAGCCATGGCGGCGTCCTTGGCCGTCAAGCGAATTTGCCGTTGCTCCGGCAAACTCTCCACCACCACCGCCTCCAGTTGCTTCTCCTTCTTCTCCTTCAAAAGTGTGGAAATTTGCACGCTGCGTCTGTCCGTACGCTTCATCAGCGCCGTCTTCGTGTCGACGCGCATAATCATATAGACGCCACCCTGTAAGTCTAAGCCCAAGGAAAGCCGGTATCTCGCAGGAGGCGCCCACCACGGCAACACCTTCTCAAGCGCTTCCAGCTTGTTCCTGTCCTTGCGCTCCAATACAAAAAGCGAATAGTAGGAGGGCACCAGAAACCAGAGCGAAAGCAGCGTAACGAGGAGAATAATAACCAGTCGCGTCCACCAGCCGGAGCCCAGCTTCATGCTCACTTCTCCTCTTCAACAGGAGCAGGAGAAAGCACTTCAACGCGACGTACAATGGAAGTCTTCTCCACTTTCACCTTCGTCCCATTCGAAAATTCCAGCCAAATCACCTTCTCCTCTATGGTGTGGACTTTCCCCCATATGCCGCTTTGCAAAACCACTTCGTCCCCCTTCTTCAAAACAGAAAGCATGGCCTGCTGTTGCTTCATCTGCTTCTGCTGAGGACGAATCAGCAGGAAATACATAATGGCGAATATGCCCCCAAACATAATGAGGGAGGGCAGGGAGAATAGGCCACCGGGGGCGGGGGCGGGGGCTTGGGCAAAAAGAGCTATCATAACCGTCTCGAAAGAAAGAGTCTTCAAAAGGCGCGCTCTAACAGGGAAACCGCTGCGAAGCAAGGTTTGTGGTGGCAGGGGGGGCCTAGGCCGGTGTGGAGGGGCGGCTTATAAAAGCCTTCACAAAGGCTTCCATACGCCCTTCCTCAATGGCCTTGCGCATTTGCGCCATCAGTTGCAGGAGGAAATGCAAGTTGTGCAGGCTGTTGAGCCTCAGCGCCAAAACCTCGCGGCTTTGGAAGAGGTGGCGCAAATAGGCCCGGGAGAAAGTCCTGCATACATAGCAGCCGCACAGGGCGTCCAGGGGGCGCTCGTCCTCCTGGTAGCGGGCATTGCGTATGTTGAGTTTGCCCTCGGAGGTGAACAAAAGGCCCGTACGTGCGCAGCGGGTAGGCAAGACGCAGTCAAACATGTCAACGCCGGCGCATACCCCGGCAACCAAGTCCTCGGGGGCGCCTACCCCCATAAGGTAGCGGGGTTTAGCCCTAGGCAATAAGGGGGTTGCATAGGCTACCCCTGCGTGCATGGCCTCCTTCTCCTCCCCTACGGAAAAACCCCCCAACGCATAGCCCGGTAAGTCTATGCTGCATACCTCCTCGCTATGCCGCTTGCGTAAAACTTCACTCAAACCCCCCTGTACAATGCCAAACAGGGCCTGCCTGTCCCGCTGCGTCCACGCAGCGCGGCAGCGGTGCAGCCAACGCGTGGTGCGCGCCAGGGAGTCCTCCAAATAGGCCATGTCGGCCCCCACGGGCGGGCACTCGTCAAAGGCCATGGCAATGTCCGCGCCGAGGGCCTGCTGAATGCGCATGGAGTCCTCGGGCGAGAGGAAAATGGGGCGTCCGTCGAGGTGGGAGGCAAAATGCACACCCTCCTCTGAAATTTTGCGGCGCTGGGCCAGGGAATATACCTGAAAGCCGCCCGAGTCCGTCAGCAGCGCGCCGCCAAAGGCCATAAACCGGTGTAGGCCCCCCAACCTCTCTACCAACCCCTCCCCGGGCCGCAGCATGAGGTGGTAGGTATTGCCCAACACCACCTGCGCCCCCAGGCGCTCCAAATCATCCGGCCCCACGGCTTTGACGCTGCCCAGGGTGCCGACAGGCATGAATACGGGGGTTTCTATGGGGCCATGCGGCGTGTGCAAACGGCCGCGCCGGGCTTTTGTAGGGGGGTCCTCGGCCAGCAACTCAAAGTGGAAGCCCTCAAAGGGGGGGGGAGGGGAGGAATAACTCATAGCGTGGCAGGCAGTAGGGGAATAGCACGTGCAGAGGGCAATACCATTGGGGATATTTTTTGTCGGCGTTTCGCTCACTGCCAACCAGGGTGCTCACATTTCTCTACCTTGTATCCTGCTCTATACGAAATTGCTATTATTTGTTGGGGCCGAAATTTCCAATAGAAGCGTCATAAAACAAATGAAACCGCAAAACATTCGGGAGCAAATTTTCTTTTTAAGCAAGTTTAACCTAAGGTGGATGGGTGTAGGCATATTGGGCATTTGGGTATTGGGGGGCGTTTTAGGCGCTTGTTCCGGGGATAGAATAACAGAGGACACAGGGGAAGAGCCGGCGAAACTGACAGAGCCGGAGGAAAAACCCAACGGCGATGTCCCGTGTCTTCATATAAGCCTTTCCCACCACGAGACTGCCCTCTCGCCGCTGAACCCTTCCACCACCTTTAGAGTCAGCGTCTCCGGGTTTAGCAACAGGGCCGACGCAGAGAAGGTGGAGCTTGAAATAGGCGCTGTCAACATACGGACATGGATGACTTCAGGCGGCGTGGAAGGAAATACGCGAAGCTTTGAGGTGAGCGTTGAATATGACGGCACAACCGCATTCCCCGGAGGCTTAGCGAGCATTCGCCTGAGTTTGGCGAATATACCGCAGGGTTATACTGGGGAGACGCAAACCCTTCAGTTTGCCGTGCGAGACGGCCTCGCAAGAGAGCGCGCCATTCCGGTGAAGCAGGACAACATGGAAGCCTTCAATGGCTATGCGAACACGCTCAGGGGTTTGGGGCTGCACTATCAGCTTATTGAAAATGTCAGCTTGTCCGCACCTCCGGGGGGCCAAAGCAACTGGACACCCATAGGCGCCTCCACCGCCTCCTTCACCGGCAGCTTCAACGGTGGCGGCCATCGCCTTAGCGGCCTCACCATTTATGCCCCCACCAGCGAAGAGCAAGGCCTATTTGGGCACATCAGCACAGGCGCTGTCATTGAAAGCCTTGGGCTGGAAGGCGGCAGCGTCTCGGGCAAAGACTGGGTTGGCAACCTGGTGGGGAGGAACGAGGGCACGGTGCAAAATTGCTATGTGACGGGTGCGAGTTCTATCAACTATGGCGGCAATATCGGCGGCATAGCGGGATATAATTCCGGTACGGTACGAAACAGCCATGCCACAGGAAGGTTGGTTGGCACCAACGCCCAAATAGGCGGCGTGGTGGGGTTGAATGTGGGGACGGTGGAAAACTGTTATGCCGCGGGAGATATCAGCAGCGCGTCCAATACGGTTATGGGCGGCGTGGTAGGGAGGAACGAGGGCATGGTAGCAAACTGTTATGCCACGGGAAATCTCTATGGCGGCATCTATATTGGCGGTGTGGTGGGAAACAACCGTGGTGGTGTGGTGCGCAACTGTTATGCCACGGGAAATGTCCACGGCGGCAATGTTGGCGGCGTGGTGGGGGTGAATGTGGGGATGGTGGAAAACAGCTATGCCACGGGAAATGTCAGCGGCATCCTTGAGATTGGCGGTGTGGTGGGGGCCAATAGCGGCGCGGTGCAAAATTGTTATTCCACAGGAGAGGTGAATGGCCAAGCTCCTGTGGGTGGCGTGGTGGGGAGGAACGAGGGCACGGTGCAAGGCTGCGTGGCGCTGAACCCAAGGGTGACAACCACCAGGAGCACGGCTGGTTTTGTCGGGCGTGTGGTACCCTCTCAGGATGCCAATACCATTGGCTTTTTATTCAACAACCATGTGCGGTTTGATATGGACATACGCTTTGGCGCCAACAGCAGCGGCAACAGTGGAACCGCAAGGCAACCGGTGATAAGCGACGCTGCCGGCACGGACGGAGAAAGCATAGCGACCGGCACGAGCCTGTTTGGCATGGCATTTTGGGCAACGGCGCCCATGTCTTGGGACTTCACAAGTGTTTGGCAACAGAGGGCCAACGGTTTGCCCATATTGAGAAATGTCGGCGGCATACAAAACCCCACGTTGCCCTAAAGGGGTGAAGCCTATTCCTTTCTACCCCCCGAGGACGGGGGGCGGAGGAGGGGGGAGGAGGGGGTTAAAAAGAAACACCCTTCCACCCCAACGAAGCACCGGGGCACTCATTTAGGGACACCAACGGAAGCAGACTCAAAGAGGGCCTTGAGTTTGAGAAAGTGCTTCTCGAAGGCGTGGTAACTGACAACAGCGAGAAGGCAACTGACAAGGCAACCGAAGCCGCCGAGCACGAAAGTAGCCGCCAAGTCATGGGGCACCCACTCTTTGACAAACGCCAAAGCGTTTCGGCTAACGAGGAAATAGGCTACCATGGCATGGTAGACATAGAGGCCATAGGAATAGCGGCCTAAAAAACGCATAAGCTTAGAGCAGAAAAATGCAGAAACGAGCGAGCGGGGTTTGGCCGAGAGGGCCGTTGCGAGGATGCCGGCAAACACGACGTTGAAAGCCGTCTCACGAAGGGGCCGAAAAACATTCCAAAGGGTGCTGTCCTTTTGTCCCGCGGTGGCGAGGAAGGAGAGGAGGATGAAGAGGCCGCCGCAGCCCAGCAGCCAGTGGCTGGCTTTGCGCATCCACTGGACGTGGTGCTCAGGAGTGTTGTCGCCGCGCGCCACGAGGGCCAGAATGCCGCCCAAGCACAGCGCGTCGAAGCGGCAAAACGTCAGCGCATAAATGGCCAGGGGGTTGGCGCCGGCGGCATACATGGCCAAACGTGTGGCCAGTGAAAACGCAATCAGCCCGACGGCCATGCGGATGAGGGTTTTACGGGAGAAGAAAAATACCAGGAGGGGCCAGAGGATATAAAAATGCTCCTCGACGCACAGGGACCAGAAGTGGCTGACATAGGGCAATTGCGCCCAGTCCGTGACGTTACACAGCCAAATATAAAAGTTAAGGCCATAACTCCAAAGCCACCCTTGAATGCTTTGTAGGGTATGCATTTCGCCGAGGGTTTGGGGCCCGAGGGGGGCGAGGTGGGGCAGGCCGAAGGCGACGAGGGCGATGAGGGCCAGGACGCCATAATAGAGGGGGAAAATGCGCAGGAAGCGGCGCATATAGAAGTTTTTAAAGAAATAGGGTTTGGTTTTAGTGTCATACAAAATACCCGTAATTAAAAACCCCGATAAAACGAAAAACACTTCCACGCCGAGGGCGCCATAGGAGAAGAGTTGTTTGAGCGCGTTTTGCAAGCCTCCTGCCCACGGCATGGGGTTGGAGAAGAGGTGTACCGTCAAGACAAGGCCGATGGCCAAACCGCGAATGCCGTCCAAGGCGGGGATATGCCCTTCAAAGGCCTTCTTCATTCCGCCCAGGTTTATGTAGTTTTTTAAAGGAGCGCACCCGAAAAATGTCTTTAGACTACATTTGGGGGGGGGCACTCCCGGGGAGAGGGGGGGGCTATTAGGCCAGGGGGTGTTTTTTAGGGGCGGGCCAAGCGCCGCTGCGCACGGCGAGTTTGCTGATAATGGTGAGGGCGAGGGCGAGGCCCATGGAGCCGAAATAGGAGCGGGTGCCCATATCGCCCCAGCACTGCATGAGGTACGTAATAACGAAGGACAGGGCGGTGAATATAGCCGTCCTATCGACGGGGTGCCGGGTCAGCGGATAGGCGCGTGCGGCGAGGAAGATAAGGGCGATAACGGGGAGGAACATAGCGGTGAAGCCGAAGAGTCCGCCAATGGTCCACATCCACAAGATGGTATTGTGGGGGTGGAATTGATAGGTAGGCATAACAAAGGAGATGTCCGGCAGGACAATGGGCTCTTCGAATTTATGTCCGAAGCCCAGGGGGACGAGGGCGTTTTCGCTCCACGTATAAAGCACGTTAAAGTTTTCCATATCTCTATAGTCTGCGCCGGCCTGATTAGGGTCCCCCTTAGCGAGGGACTTCACCATTTGGGCGGGAATCCAAACGGGGTTATGGAAGAGGGGGTCCACATCCCAGCCCACGAAGAGATAGAGGGCGACCGCCGGTGAAAGCACCACGGCTGTCTGCAAGGCGGCGCGTTTGATGCGGTTCCACGGCAGCATAACGAGGACAGTAACCAAGGAGGCGGCCAAGGCGACATAGGACAAGCGTCTGTCGTTATATTTCATTCCGAGGGCGACGATGGGGGCCCACAGGGGCAGGTGCCAGAGGGTTTTGAGGATGGGGCGCTCAAAGAAGAGGGCGACGGCCATAACGAGGACGGGGACAAACAGCAGGGTATCCGAGTGTGAAGTCGTAAACTCCACAGCCCACCTGTTGGGGTAGACAATAAAGCGCATGAAATAGATGCCGATGAGGGCTTTGACGACGGCAGCGGCCACGACGACGCGGGCGATGAGGACGAAGTCCTCGGTACGTCCGGGGATGGCGTGGAGGAAGAAGAAGCCCATAACGGGGAAGAGGAGCATTTGGCGCAGTTGCCAGAGGGCCTCGTTGAAGTCGCCGCCGGTACCAACGCCCCAAGCATAGAGGGCGAGGACGGCGAAAAACTGGAGGATGAGGAGGAAGTTAAGTTGGCGTACAGAGGGGGTGCCTGGGGGGTCCAAATGCTCAATTCTGAAGGCCCTGCGCCAAATGCCGACGAACAGGAGAAGGAGGACAGCCGCGTCCAAGCCCGTCAGACGCAGGACAGAAATACCGGTAGTTGCGGAGAGGTTCAGGAAGAGGAGGCGGGCGATAGGGGCCAGCGGGGTAGCCCAGAGGCCGGACTGGGGGCCCTCCGGGAGGTAGTCGCAAACCAGCATAAGGAAGAGGAGGCACAGGGTACTGGTACGCAGGGGCAAGCGGAAGAGCAGAATGGCCAGGATACAGACGAGGGTGGGCAAAGCCGTCACAATGAAGCTGCCGTTGCCCAAAGCGGTTGTAAGAGCTGTTGCGGCGATGAGGCCCAAGGCGAGCGAGACGCGGGAGGCGAAGCGCCAGAAGCGGGAGGGGGGTTTAAATTTTTGAGGGGTAATTTCAATAGGGGGGGGCGTAGAGGCGGCGACGAGGCTATAGGCGTGGACGGTTAACTCGTCGGGGTTTTCCCAAGCCTCCGTGGAAGAAGCGTCCGCAGAGGAAACGGCGTCGGGCCTAAAGAGGGGCGCAGAAATTTGCGTCTTCTCTTCTGTCTCTGTCCAGAAGAGCCCAGGGGAAGCCGGCAGCTCCTCCGTAGGGGGGGGCAGTGGCGGGGGGGAGAAGCTTTTGGGCGACAGGGCCGGGGGGGGGGCTGGGGGTGCGGGCCTTGTCCGCGGGGGCAGGCGGAGCGGGCTCAAGGGCGTCGGCAGGGCCAGGGTGGGGGGCGCACGGGGAGAGGGG
>WQYA01000046.1 GCA_009781495.1 Cystobacterineae bacterium | reverse complement strand
GTTGGAGTAGCAGAAGAGTTCGAGGGGGTCGCGAGTGCTGCCTAGCCCCGCAGGGCCCCGGAGGGTGTTTTTTTGGTTACTTTTTTGTCACACAAAAAAGTGACTCGCCGGTAGGCGAAACCTGACGCACAAAATAAGGAAAGAAGGCGGGCCCGCCAGGGCCTAAGAAAACGACCAAAGGGAGAAATTTAAGCCGGGCCCGCCAGGGCCCAATAAACAACGCTCAAAGTGAGAAACTGAACCCCCGCCCGGAAGGGCAAAAATAACCCCCTTAAAAAAATACACGCCTTGACAAGCCAATGGCCCAAAGCTTAAGTGAATGGGCCCTTGGGCCCCATGGAGGGTCTCAAATGGGAAGCCGGTGGAAGTCCGGCGCGGTCCCGCCACTGTAACCAGGCCAGCAATTGCTGGGTGGGCGCTGTTTGTTTCGCCACTGCGCTGCAAGCGTGGGAAGGCAAAGCGCCCGCTGTCGTGCTTGGAAGCCAGGAAACCTGCCCAGGGGTACGCCATTCGGCGTCGCAAGCCTTCTCTCTTCGCGGAAGAGAGCAGAGGGCAATATGTTGCTTTGGGTTGTCAGCATAGCCTTCCTCTCCCAGGCCCCCTCGCCCCAGACGGACGAAGTCCATATGTTGGCCCCCGTTGTGGTGCCCCTACCCCCCCCGGGGCCTATGGGCCCTACCCCCTCCCCCCTGGAGGCCGATAGCTCCGCTTCTAGCCATAGCCTGGCCCTACGCCCCGTTGCCCAGGAGGCCGGGCAGGCCAGGGAGTTGCTCTCCAAAACCCCCGGGGCCCACGTCGCCGAAAGCGGCGGCATGGGACAACCCCAACGCCTGTCCGTACGCGGGGGGGCCAGCAATGCGGTGAGGGTGTTGGTGGACGGCATGGCCTGGGGCCTCGTGGGCGAAAGCGTGGACTTGGCTTTTTTGCCCATGGCCTTGCTGGAGTCGGCCACACTGGTACGCGGCGCGGCGGCCGCACGCTTCGGCCCGGGCGCTATGGCCGGGGCCCTCGTGCTGAGCCTCGCCAAACCCCAGGAGGAGCGCCTCTTTGTGGAGTTGATGGGCGGCAGCTTCGGCAGCATACGCGGCTTAGCAGGGGGTAGCACTGGGCTAGGCAAGGGCCAGTTAACCCTATGGCTGGAGGCCATGCACAGCGACGGTTATTTTAGCTACCGGTTGAACCCTAGGCCTAACCTGCCCCCGGAGAAGGCTCACTTCCTTAACCTAAAACGCCGCAATAACGACGTAGACGGCCTACAAACCCTCGCCCACTATGCCCTGCCCCTGGCGCAGTGGCAGTTGGAAGCGTGGACACTCCTGGGCTTCCAAAAACGCGGCCTGGCCGGCCCCGTCGAAAACCCAAGCCCCGACATGCGCCAGCGCGTGGAAAACCTGCGCGCCCTGCTGCGCGGCCAAGGCCCCCTGGGGCGGGGCTTTCGCCTCAACCTCTCCGCTTCCACCCACGTGGAAAATATGCTGCTGACAGGCGGCAGCTTCGGCGAGGGCCTGCGCCAGCGCAGCAACAACGCCGCTTTCACCGGCGAATTGGGCTGGGAGAGGGGGGCCTTTGCGGCCTTTGCCCAGGGTAATTTCCAATATGAGAGGTTGGCCTCTACCTATGTGGGCAGGGGGGGCAAAGGGGACAGCAGGGCCCAGCGGCTAGGCCTAGGGGCCATGCTGGGGGGGGAGGCCTGGTTTTTTGCCGACGCCTGGGGCCTCAACGCCCTCGTGCGTATGGACAAGGCGGGGCCCTTCGCCAACCCCTCGGGCAAGGTGGGCAGCACCTGGCTGTTGCCCGGGGGCCTGGCTTGGCTTTGCAACGCGGGCCGGAGTTTTCGTATACCGAGTTTTTTTGAGCTTTATGTGGAGCAGGGGCAGGTGCGGCCCAACCCCGAGTTGCGCGCTGAAAACGCCTGGTCCTTCGACTCTGCCCTGGCCTGGGAGAATGCCAAAGCGCGCGCCTCGCTGGGCTTCTTCTTTAACCGGTTTAATAACCTTATTGTATGGGAATATTGGCCCCCCTTTGCCCTCAAACCCTTTAACCTCGGTAGGGCCCAAACCTATGGCCTGGAGTTGGCCGCCGCCTATAGGCCTTGGCCCTGGCTACAGGCGGAGTTGGCCTATACGTGGTTGAGGGGCCAAAACCTCCAGGAGGACTTGCGCTATGAGGGCAAACCCTTGCCCTACCGCCCGCAACACCAGTTGTTTGCGCGCTTGGAGGGGGGGCCGCCCTGGCTGTCGGGCTTTGCGGAGTGGCATTTCCAGTCCGCACAAACCCGCAACAGCTTCGCCAACCTGCGCTGGCCCGCCCGCAGCTTTCTCAATGTGGGACTCAAAAGCCAGTGCCTGCAAAACCCCCAGGTGCACCTGCTGCTGACTTTTAAAAATGTGTTGGGTACGCATAGCCAGGATATGGCGGGCTACCCACTGCCGTCCAGGGGGGTGTTTTTGACGGTTGCGCTGAGTTTGGATAAGGCCCCCCCGGGCCCCCTGGCCCTGGCCCCGGCCCCGGCGGTTGGCCCCCGCCTTGGGTATGCCTTCCCCCAAAACCCCTCCCTTCAAACCCAAAACCCTTTTCCTCAACCCCAAACCCCCGCTGTGGAGAATTTATGAGACGACAAACCCTGCTTCCTGTTTTCGCCGCCTCGCTTTTGTGCCTGTTGTCGGCTTGCGGCGATAATAATACCCCCAAGTGCCAGCCCGATGAAGTCTTGCAAGGCGGCGCCTGCATTTCCTCTGTACAAGCGCCTTGTGTCCCCGAGGAAAACGGCCAGGAGCGCCAAGCTGCGTGCGGCCAAGAGGGCCTCGTCTATGCCGCCTGCTTCTTGACAGGAGAGGTGGCGACGCTCTCTTCAAAAGGCGCAACCCCCATGGTGAAGTCGGTGGGAGACCATCCACAGGCTTTGAGCGGCATGGGAGAGTTTTTGTTGTGCACCGACGACAGCGCGCGGCAACTGTTGCGTTTGGATGCCCAAACCCTCAAGCCCCTTGGCAAGGCGGTGGATACAGGGGCAACCCCCATCCATGTTTCCGTTTCCAGGGACGAACGCTATGTCTATGTCATCAATGCCGGCGACAACAGCTTGCAGGTGGTGGACGGGCCAACGTGGCAAACCCAAGCGGAGCTTCCCTTCGGCCCCAATACTTCTCCGCAGGCCTTCGCCATGATGGGAAATTGTGGCTATGTGCCGCTCTATGGAAACCTGGGCAATGGACAAACCGCCCCGGGCCAACGCCTTGTACGTATAAACCTTTCTAAGCCCACCTCCCCCTCCCTCCAGGGAGAAGCCGACTTCTCCTCCCTGGACTTGCACCCCTATTCCACGGAATACCCCTCTGTCCCCCTGCCCTATGACGTGGTGGTCCACAAGGGCGCCCTCTATGTTGCCCTCAACAACCTCTACAACGCAGGCAACGGCTTCTTCTCGCCGGCAGGCCCCGGCGCCATCGCCAAGGTGGACCCTCAAACCCTCAACACCGAAGTCCTCTTCCTGGGGGACGAATGCCTCAACGTTGCCTCGCTGGTTTCCAATGGGGAAGTGTTGCTGGCCAGCTGTATGGGCGACTGGGGCGTGCCGGGGACAGCGGGTGTGGCCCTCTTGAAGGACGACAAAGTGCAAAAAATATGGCCTGCGCCTGCCGATTTCTCCCCGGGCGCCCTGGCGGTCCAATGCGATGAGTTGTGGGTGGCCAATGCCGGCGGCGGCGACGTCTATGTCTTTTCCATTGGGGGGCAAAGCTTGGAGTTGTTATGGGGGGTGGGCGGCACAAAGGGCGGCCCCATGGAGGCTTGCCCCAAAAGCCTTTCGGGTTATGCCACCGTACAATCCCTGTGGTCCAAACCATGACGGGTTTTTTTGTCTCCTATTGCCTGGCGCTTTCGCTGGCCTCGGGCCCTTCCGTGGAGCGCCTGGGGCCCACGCCCAAAGCCCCCGTGCAACGCATTGCAAGCCTTGCGCCTTCGTTGACGCAGGCCGTCCTTTTTCTGGGGGCCAAGGACAAGCTGGTGGCCATTTCGCGCTTTGACGAGGAGGCTTCTTTGCTGCACTTGCCCAAGGCCGGGGGGTTTTCGGATGTGGCCACAGAAACCCTGCTCCAACTTCGGCCGGAGCTTGTCCTCGCACAAAAAGCCCCCGGTAATGAGACGGCCATACGCCTCCTGGCCGCTAAGGGTATTCCTATCCTTGCCTTCTCCCTTACCACTATGGAGGACGTATGCCAGGCTATGGCCCTGCTCGGGGAGCTTCTGCAAGCCCAAGACAAAGCCCAGGCGTGGCTGTCGGCCTTTGAGGCCTTGCGCCAACAACTCAAAGCCTCCCCTCCCCCCAAACGTCCGCGCGTCTTGGTGCTCATCGGCCTGTCGCCCCTCATTGCTGCGGGGCCCGGAAGTTTTGTAGACGAATTGCTTAGGGAGGCCGGGGGGCAAAACATCCTCCCCCGCTCCCCAAGCCCCTATCCTGTGGTGTCGCCGGAAACCGTTTTACGCTACAAGCCGGACATGGTTATCAACCTGGCCGAAATACATGAGGGCCAAAGCCAGTTGCAAAAGCTGCCCGGGTTGCGCGAAGCCCGGTGGATAGACGCTCCCAACAAACACTTGCTTCAACCGGGGCCGGCTTTGTTGCCCGTCTTGCGCGAATTGGCTTCATGGTTTCGCAACACAAATGTAATATTGCCTGCGACGGAGCATGCATTTTAGACGGCAAGTTTCACTTTGGAGTCAACTTGGGGGGCAAATAGAAAAAGCTGCCTTGCATTACTTGACAAAAGCTTGGGCAAGTGAGAACGGCCCCCATTAACCTATTCCTTATTCCCTCGTCGTTTTCCCATTTCATTTTGAGTCCTATGTATTCTCGACGTTCCGGCGTGTTGTTGCCCCTCTTCTCCTTGCGGACAAAAACCGATTGGGGCGTGGGTGATTTGGGTGCGGCCAGTCTCTTTCTCGACACTTTGGCGAAAGCCAAACAGCGCATGTGGATGTTGTTGCCACTGCTGCCCACCCTACCTGAGGATGCGAGCCCCTATTCCACCTTGAGCGCTTTTGGACTCAACCCCCTCTATATTGACTTGCATTCCCTAGCTGGAGCTTTGCCGCACAGCGACGAGGCCTTGCCCATGCTGGAAGAGGCCAAGCAAAGCCCGCACATTCTCTACCCCCAGGTTTTCCAACTCAAAGAGGCGGCCCTCGCCAAAGCTTGGATTTGTTTTTGCCGCCGTGCGAGCGTCGAAGAAAAAACAGCCTTCTCTTTGTTTTGCCAACAGCAAGCCAACTGGCTTGAGGACTTGGCTTTGTTTGCGGCCCTGGCTTTGGAGCAGAAAAAGCCCTGGTGGGAGTGGCCGGCGGAGTTGGCCACACGCCAAGCCTCCGCTTTGGAAAAAGCGCGCAGCCGCCTTTGGGCGCAGCGGCATTTTTGGATGTGGAAACAATGGGTGGCCCACAGCCAATGGGCAAAAATAAAAGCCAAAGCCGAAGCCCTCGACATTCTGCTGTGCGGGGATGAGCCCTTTATTGTTGCCCACGACAGTTGCGACGCCTGGGTGAATCCGCAACTGTTTTTGCGGAACGGAAAACTGGGGGCCCCTCCGGATGATTTTTCGCCTGAAGGCCAAAACTGGGGCTTGCCTTATTTTGATTTTGAGGCGCACAGGGCCACCGGCTATGCGTGGATGCGCCAGCGTGGGCGCTATGCCTCTGGGCTGTTCCACATGAAGCGCGTGGACCATGCTGTGGGTTATTTCCGCCAATGGGTGAAGCTGGAAAACACTTCTCAAGGGCAATTCATTCCACCCGAAGAAACCCAACAAACAACACTCGGAAGGCAAAACTTTGAGGTGCTCTCACAAGAAAGCAAAATCATCGTCGAAGACTTGGGCGTCATTCCCAACTTCGTCCATGACTGTTTGAGAGAAAAAGAAATTCCCGGCTATAGGGTGATGCGGTGGGCGCGTTATGACGGCCGCTATGAAAACCCCCACCACTACCCTGAGGCCTCCCTCGTCACCACCGGTACCCATGACACCGAAAGCCTCAAAACTTTTTGGCAAACCTGCCAACATTGGGAAAGACAGGCCATGGTTTCAGCCATTCCCGAGCTGCAAAACCACCCCCCTAGCCCTGAGTTTGGCCCCGCCTTGCATACCGCCCTCCTCCAAGCCGCACTCAACGCCCAAAGCCGCTATTGCAACTTTCCATGGTTTGATATTTTCGCCAAAGAAACACGGATGAACACACCTGGAACCGTCGGCATCCACAATTGGACATGCCGTATGGAGCAAGACATTGAAAACCTAGGCAGCGACGAGAATACACAAAAGGCATTGGAACAGCTCGCCAAGCTGACTCAAGCCGCCGGCCGCTAGCAACAAGGGATGCGCCAAATTGGGGCGCACCCCCCCCACAAACCAGGCCCTATTCCGTGTCCTGCTCCTGCCCGCGAGACTCTGCCAAAGCACGCGCTCCTGCACGGCCGCGCGGCAGCATGACATCCTCTATGGAGCTCGGACTTGCATGCTCTACCCAGGTGCTGGGCAAACGGCCTGTACGCGCCAACATGCGAAATTTTTGATAGTGCGCCGCACAATAACCCTTGCTGCGCGCCGCACGATGGCAGGTGGTTATGGCGCAATTTCGCCCAGAGTCAGAAGCTTTCTCCGCATTTCGCGCCTGCGCTTTTTGCTTGCGGGGCCTGCCTACTTGGCCTCGCTTAATGTTCATTCCAGGGCCCCCAAACAAACTCGCCAGTTTGTTCACAACACCCGCTTGGGCTTCCAATGCGCGTGTCGCTCGCTCCAAAGGCTCTAGACGTTTATCTATTTCTGCTTGAATCAATTGACGTATGGCTTTCTCAATAGACATGTATACTCCTTGCTATGTTTTTCGGCCTCAAAACATAGAACTTGGTTTTTATAAAAAATTTATTTCAAAACAGGCACGCACACAAAGGCGCTTTTTTCTTTAATCAAACAATACACAAAAAAATGCAAATAAAAATCTAAAAAAAATGCAAAGGGAAAATTATCGTTGTTTACACCTGAATACAAATGCCAAACCCTTTGCCTTTTTTGAGAACCCCCGCAATCCACCTCGCAACCAAAAGAAAATAAACAAGCCTCCTTGGACAACACCAAGAATGTTGTAGGATAAATGATTTTTTGTTCTCTGGTTGGTTTCAGCGGCGCTCGCGTGTCCAAATAACGCTACAATGGCCCACCTTGCCGCCTATGGGCGGATGTTTCTTTGAAACTTTTACAGTCGCTTTTTGAATGCCCTTCAATTCTGCATAGAGTGCACACAGAATCTTCTCGCATAGGTGTTCCAAAAGCCGCGAAGGTATCTCCATCTCCCGCTTCACAATGCCATAAATGTGTTGATAGTTGATGGTGTCTTCAAGCTTGTCGCTGCAAGCCGCCCGGCTTAAATCCGCTTCAATACGCAAATCTACGCGAAACACATTGCCAATCGTTTGCTCCTCCGGAAAGCAGCCGTGACGCGCAAAAAATTCCATGTCTTCAAGCTCTATAATTCCCATTTTTCACTTTGTCCCAATGGCAATATTACGGCGAAGCGCCTCAATGGCAATATAGGACTCAACCCGCTCGCTGCCCAACACTCCAACTGCCAAACTTTTATGACTGAAAATATGACTGAAAATATGTTGTTAGTCATTCCTCGGCCGCTTTTTTTAACCCCTCAAACCCCTTTTTTTAACTCCATGGCCCTTATTTTTAATCCCTCGCCCTAAAAAAATAAAAATGTGCCACACTCCCCCCCCCTACTTTTTGAAGGAGCAAAACGTGAGCATTAAGTGCGACGAATGGATTCGGAGGATGGTTGCAGAGCACAAAATGATTGAGCCGTTTGAGCCGCACTTGCTGCGCAGCTTTGGCCAACACAAACGCATCTCCTATGGCACTTCCAGCTATGGCTATGACGTTCGCTGCGCCAACGAGTTTAAGGTGTTTACCAACATTAACAGCACCATTGTGGACCCGAAGGTTTTTGACGTGCGCAGTTTTGTCGACGTCTGCGCCAGCGAATGCATCATCCCCCCCAACTCTTTCGCCTTAGCCCGTACGGTAGAATATTTCCGCATCCCCCGCGACGTGCTCGTCATCTGCCTTGGAAAATCCACCTATGCGCGTTGCGGAATCATCGTCAACGTCACACCGCTGGAACCCGAATGGGAAGGCCATGTCACCTTGGAATTTTCCAATACGACGCCGCTGCCCGCGCGCATTTATGCCGACGAGGGCGTGGCGCAACTGCTCTTCTTCCAGGCCGACGAAATATGCACAACCAGTTATAAGGACCGTCAGGGGAAGTACCAAGGACAAACCGGCGTTACCTTGCCCAAAGCTTAGGGCGCCGTGTCCGGAAAAGGCACGGAGCGAAAACAGCCTGCGGCAACTTTTTCAAGCAAAGACTCCAGCCTCGAAAACTTCACCGGCTTTGACAAATAGGCATCCATGCCTGCCTCAAAACAACGCCGCTCGTCCTCCGCCATGGCATTCGCAGTCAATGCAACAATGGGCAAGTGTCTCTCGGTGTTTTTCTCTTCCATGCGAATGCGTCGCGTTGCCTCAAACCCATCCACCTCGGGCATCTGCACATCCATCAACACCACATCCACTTCCTCGTTTCCAAGCACCTCAAGCACACGCGCACCATTGCCAACGTGGACAACCTCATGCCCCAATCGCTCCAGCAAACGCCGCATCAACATCGTGTTCACCTCATTGTCTTCTGCCAGCAAAACACGTAGCCTGCGAGGACTTAGCAATAGGGGAGCCGGCGCCTGGCTGGCTTTGAAGTCGGGCGCCTTCACCAAAAACCTTCTCAATTCCAAAGGACTGACAGGCTTTAGCAAGACACGCAAAATGCCCGCTTTTTGGAGTTCCTCTTCTTGGGGGACTTTGGGGGAAGGAAAAGCAAGCAATGCACATGCACGCACCTTTTGGGAGGCAACCAGGCTTTGGGCCATTTCCAACCGGTCCGCAGCCTCATCCAAATCCACCAAGGCCACATCCACCGGCTCATCCCTCTGTTCCAACTGCTCCACACTGCCGTCCAATATTTGAGCGTCCATGCTTTCCAGCTGCTTGACAAGCACTTCTCGGCTGCGCTTGTGCGTGCATACCAAAAGCAGCTGGACGCCCGTGGCCAAACACGCCGCACCCTCTGTCTCCCCACGCCTCACCTTCGGCATCCTCGCAATAAAATGAAAATGAGAGCCCTGCCCTACATCGCTTCTAAACCAAACATCCCCCTGCATGAGTGCCGCAAGTTGCTTGGCAATGGTAAGCCCCAACCCTGTCCCGCTGTGTTGGCGAGCAGAAGAAGCATCCACTTGGTAAAAAGCTTCAAACATATGCAGCTGCTTGTCTATGGGAATTCCAGGGCCTGTGTCGTGGACAGTTAAATGCAAACGCTCACCTCCTTCATAGTCAACCACCACGTCTACTTCCCCGCTGGAGGTAAATTTAATGGCGTTGCCAACCAAATTAATAAAAATTTGCCGGAAACGGGACACATCTCCCAAAACATAGGCGGGGACTTGGGACGTCATCTCCACAGAAAATGCCAACGCCTTCTCGGCAGCATGCGTCGCCAACATGTGCGCCGCATCAAAAACAACCTCCTCTACATTGAAAGGCGCCTCCTCCAACTTTAGCTTGCCTGCCTCCACCCGAGAAACATCCAAAATCTCGCTGATGACATGCGACAAAGCCTTGCCCGAAGAAATAACAGCCTGCAAATATTTAACCTGCTCAGAAGAAAGAGAACGCCCCCTCAAAACCAATTCCGCCATCCCCAACATGCCATTGAGGGGCGTGCGTATTTCATGCGACATGTTGGCCAAAAATTGAGACTTGGTCTCGCTCGCACTGAGTGCACTGTCTCGCGCTTGTGCCAAACGCTTCTCTGAAAGCTGGTGGGAAATTTTTAAAAACCAAATACGGTTGAGCGTGTCTAGGGCCACAGTCATATAAAAAATCATGGCCAAATTGTGGCGCACACCTATCTCTGCTATCGGCTCCCAAAGCATCCAATGCCAAGACGCCAAATATAAAGCCAACAACACCAAAGGCACCAACAACATCCAAAATTGTATGCGCTTTTCTTGTGGAAAGGAGCATATAAAAGCCAAAGGAATCTGCCCCATCAGCCCTATCTGCGCATGCGACTCATAACCCAATGAAACAGCCGATACGCAAATGGTTAACGTGGATATGATGAAAAAACCTACGCGTACATGCGCTCTAAACCCCTTATAAGACAACCCAAGAAAAGCCATGTTACCCAACATCACTGCCAACAACATCAAAGCAACATCCCACTGCCTGTAAAATGCGAGCACCCCAACAATCAACATCAGCGTCAAAGTGTTTGTAACAATAGAGTTGACAACCATTCGGTGACGACGCCTTGAGTCTTCTTCCAAGTCTCCCTGCTCTGACATGCTTATTTTCTAGCGCCCCGCTTTTTGTTGGCGCGACTTTTTGCAGCCTTTTGTGGGCCCCACGGGCTTTGGACTGGGTATGAGGGTCCATGTGCGCGAGTTCCCTTGGGGTTTTGGGGCAAACCTTCAACAAAGTCTTGAATGTGCAATTGACACTTTCCTGCAAGTCTCCAACATGTTAGGTGCCAGGCTATGTGGAACATCTCCGTCTCGCGGCGCTGGGCCCGCGCGCTTCTTAGTCTGGTTGACAAAGACATCGACTTGGCTCTCTCTCAGTTGGAAGCTTTTTCCCGGGCCTTCGCAGGGACAGCCGGACTGTCTGAGTTGTTCAAAAACCCCAACTTCTCACACAGCCAGCAGGAAGCCTTTATGGAGAGCCTTCTGGGTATAACTTCAGACGTCAACCCTCATGTCGCTAACTTCATGCGGCTTTTGGCCCAACGCGGCCGCTTGGTGTTTTTGGATACCATCATCCGCACCCTGCACGGCCTGGCGGACCTTCGACAAAACCGTATGCGAGGAAAACTCTCCTCCGCCCGCCCCCTCCTCCCTGAGCAAGCCAAAGCCCTTCAACAGGCCCTCGAAGAAAAAACCCAGAAAGCCCTTCTGCTTGAAACGATGGTGGACAAGTCTCTCGTCGGCGGCGTCTCCATTCAGGTGGGCAATATGCTGTTTGACGGCTCCCTCAAAGGCCAACTTGACAACCTCCGCGTCCGCCTGCTGACACGCTGACAACCCCCAGTCCCCTTTGCTTGTAACAGCCTCCAACAGGGGTGGGGGGTTTGGGTAGAGGGCTAGGCCAGAGGGGGAAGCCCCCGTGCTTGCTTTTTTATGCACCCGGGGCTTGAAAGTTGCCGGGGGCGTTGCTATGGCCCAGGGCTATGACTGCTGCCCAAGGACGTGTTACCCAAGTGCTCGGCCCCGTTGTCGACGTGGAATTCCCCCCCGGTGGCCTCCCCGAGGTTTATACCGCTCTCAAGGTGTCCAATACCGCCATCTCCGCGGAGCCGGACAACCTGACGCTCGAGGTGGCCCAACACCTCGGAGAGAATACGGCGCGCTGCATCGCCATGGATACCTCGGACGGCCTTATGCGCGGCCAACCTGTTACCAATACGGGCAAGCCCATTCAAGTCCCCGTGGGCAAGGCAACGCTCGGCCGCATTATCAACGTCGTCGGCATGCCCGTGGACGAAAAGGGGCCCATTCATACCGACAAATATTATCCCATCCACCGCCCCGTCCCCCACTTCACGGAGCAATCCGTCGAAGTGCAAATGTTTGAGACGGGCATTAAAGTCATCGACTTGTTGTGCCCCTTCACGCGCGGCGGAAAAATCGGCCTCTTCGGCGGCGCCGGCGTCGGCAAAACCGTGTTGCTGACGGAGCTCATCCGCAACGCCGCCATTGAGAAGGGCGGCTTCTCCGTGTTTGCCGGCGTGGGCGAGCGCACGCGCGAGGGCAATGACCTTTATCGCGAATTCCAGGAGGGCGGCGTTATTAAGCCCGACGACTTGGAGAAAAGCCAGGCCGTGCTCGTCTATGGACAAATGAATGAGCCGCCCGGCGCGCGCGCCCGCGTGGCTTTGTCGGCGCTCTCCATGGCCGAATATTTCCGCGACGAAGAAAACCGCGACGTGTTGCTCTTCATCGACAACATCTTCCGCTTTACGCAGGCAGGCTCCGAGGTGTCGGCGCTTTTGGGCCGCATTCCTTCTGCCGTGGGCTACCAACCCACGCTGTCCACCGAAATGGGCGCTTTGCAGGAGCGGATTACGAGCACGAAGAAAGGCTCCGTTACCTCCATTCAAGCGGTTTATGTGCCCGCCGACGACTTGACGGACCCTGCCCCCGCCACCACCTTCGCCCACTTGGATGGAACCATCGTGCTTTCACGCGCCATTGCCGAGTTGGCCATCTATCCCGCGGTGGACCCGCTGGACTCCTCCTCGCGCATTTTGGACCCCCAAGTGTTGGGCGCGCGCCACTATGCCGTTGCGCGAAGGGTGCAAGGCATTTTGCAGCGCTATAAGGAGCTTCAGGACATCATTGCCATTCTCGGCATGGACGAGCTTTCCGAAGAGGACAAAACCACCGTTTCCCGCGCGCGAAAAATTCAGCGCTTCTTGAGTCAGCCCTTCTTCACCGCCGAAGTTTTCACCGGCACGCCGGGCCAGGCCGTCAGCCTGGAGGAGACGCTGCGCGGCTTTGAAGAAGTGTGCGACGGCAAACATGACGACTTGCCGGAGCAGGCTTTCTATATGGTGGGCGGCATTGAGATGGCTGTTGCCAAAGCGAAGAAAATGGCCGAGGGCTAAACCATGGCGAAACTCCACGTTGAGTTGGTAACCCCCGAGCGTATTTTGCTGTCCATCGAGGCAGAGGAAGTGGTGCTGCCCGCGCACTCGGGCCTCATGGGCGTACGTCCGGGGCATACGCCGCTTTATGCCGCGCTAAAACCCGGCCCCCTGGAGATAAAATGCGCCGACAAAAACTTCCGCTATTATGTACGCGGCGGTTTTGTTGAGGTGGGGCCAACGCAGGTGCGTGTTTTGGCCGACGAGGCCGAGGAGCCCTCCGCCCTTAACCCCCAGGCCGCCCAAAAACGCCTGGCCCAAGCCCAAGAGAAACTCAAAGGTATGCCGCTGGACAACCCCGAGCATGCAAAACTCAGCACCCTCGTTGAGGAAGAAATGGCTTTGTTGGCCATGGCCGCCCACTAGGCAGCGTTCCATTTTTGCCGTCATACGGTGCAGGCGAGGCTTTTGGGGCCTCGCCTTTCTTGTTTAAAGACAAAACTTCAAACGCTGCCCGGCACTTCAAATGAAGGCACAGCGTTTTTCATTTTTTTGCTGCAGGCGGGGCTTTTTTGGGGGCGGGTTTAGGCGGAGGGGGGGGCATATAGGGGCAATAGTCAAAGGCCTTTACAGCAGGTTTAGAGGAGGGCAGGGGGAGTTTGGAGAGGGTTTTAAGTTTAGCCATAGGGATAAACACCTCAATAGCGCCGACGGCATAAGCGGCCACCTCATAGGGGTTATAATAGAGCAACAAGCCGCACTCGCAGAGGGCGAACTGCTCGCTTAGGCGGAATTGTCCATTGTCAAACCAATAGCCGTTGGCCTCAAAGGCGTCCTCGGGTTTGAGTTTTTGGGTATTGCGGAATTCGGTTTCGGCCAACTCCAGGAGGGGGGTTGGCTCAGGGGAGAGGGCGGCGAGGCTTAGGGGGGTTTGGGTTTCCTTCTCCCAGGTAACAAACTGTTTTTGGCGGCTTTCATGGGCGCCGCCCTCGAAGGCGACGAATTCAAAGCTGAGGGTCAGCCAGCGTTCGTCCTCGAAGAAGTGTTTGACAGCCAGCGTTCTTTCCCAGGGGGTTTGTCCGGCCTCCTTATATTCCTCGCAGTCGACGGCCTCATAGCGTTGCAACTCTTCCTGGGCCCAAACCTCCGGGGAGGAGGAGGCGCTGGTTTCGGCCTCCAGGGCCCAGCGCAACCAATTTTGCAATTGGGCTTCGACGAGGGGTTTAAGGGCGGGGGGGGCCTCCAGGACGCGGAGGGTATCTATCTGTATACGGTAGTTACGTTTGCAGCGTTTGCTGTTTTTCTGGAAGGAGAGTTTTTCGAAGCGGGTATGGGGGGGTGGGTTTTTTTTAGGGGGGAGGCCCAGGGCCTGAGGGGGGCTAACCCAGGAGAGGCTAAGGAGGGTAGCGAGGGCGCATAAGGGGAGGGGGCTACGCATGGGGTGGACTCTTGCGAGGGAGGGGGGGGTGAAAGGGGGAGGCGCGGGCCCATATTGGCAGAAGCGGCCGCCGCATGCCAGTGGGGAGTGTTTGAAGTATGTTGTCAGCCGGCGTCAGGGTTTGCCAGGAGGTTTTGGAGGGCGGCCTCGGCGAGGGGCACGTCCTCTGGAGTGTCGACGGCGACGCTGGAGAAGTCGCCGGGGAGGCAGAAGCAGGAGAAGCCCATTTCGAGGGCGCGCAATTGCTCCAGCATTTCGGTTTGCTCCAAGGGGCTAGGGGGGTGTTGGGCCATAAGGCATAGGGCGCTAGGGCTATAGGCATAGAGGCCCATATGGGCCCACCGTTGTAGGGGGGGGTTAGCGGCGGCGCGGGCATAGGGGATGGGGGCGCGGGAGAAATAGAGGGCGCGTCCGTCCAGGGAGAGGGCGACTTTAACGACGTTAGGGTTGTTATTTTCCTCCGGTTTAAGGGGGCGCACCAGGGTAGCCATTTCCCATTCTGGGCGAAAGTTTTGGACGAGGCAGCGCAAAGCTGCGGGGGGCATGGCCGGCTCATCGCCCTGTACATTCACCACCAGGGTTTCCTTGGGGCAGGCAATATGCGTGAGGGCCTGGGCGATGCGCTCGGTACCTGTGGTACAGTCCGCGGAAGTCATAATGGCTTTAGCGCCAAAGTGTCGTGCGGCCTGGGCAATGCGCTCATCCTCCGTAGCGACAAAAATTTCCTCAAAGGCGCCGCTTTCCTGGCAGCGTTGGAAGACGTGTTGGAGCATGGGCTTAGCGAGGAGGGGGGCGAGGGGTTTAGCGGGGAAGCGGGAGGAGGCGAAGCGAGCGGGTATAATGGCAATGGCATAGGGCATGGGGCTATTTCATATTTTTGGTAGGGGTTTAAAAGAGGTTTTTTGCCCTCCGGGCGGGTTTTTGTTGCTGGGCCTGCGGCCCGGCCGTCTCCGCCCCCCGGGCGGGGTTATTGGTGCTGGGCCTGCGGCCCGGGCATTTCCGCTGCGCGGGCGCTGTAGGTTTCGCCTACCGGCGAGTCACTTTTTTGTGTGACAAAAAAGTAACCAAAAAAACACCCTCCGGGGCCCTGCGGGGCTCCTGCAGCACTCGCGACCCCCTCGAACTCTTCTGCTACTCC
>WQYA01000045.1 GCA_009781495.1 Cystobacterineae bacterium | reverse complement strand
GTGAAGGGGGGGCTAACTGCAATGCCCCAACCCCGTCAGGGGGCCTCGCAGAGCCCCGGAGGGTGTTTTTTTGGTTACTTTTTTGTCACACAAAAAAGTGACTCGCCGGGAGGCGAAACCTACTGCAGCCGCGCAGCGGAAACAGCCGGGCCGCAGGCCCAGCAATAAAACCCCCCCCGGAGGAGCGAAAAAATATTTTACCCCCCTGGAATGGAAAAAGAAATGCTTTTAAACCCCCGCCCGAATGGGCGAGAAAAACGTTTTTGAAAACCGCCGGGCCGCAGGCCCAGCAATAAACCCCCCCCCGGAGGGGCAAAAAGAAATATTTTTTAAACGAAAATGGCGCACTCCGAGACTGCGGAGCACCCCTCCACGGGAGTGGAAAAAACACCTCCCTTAATTTCGTTTAGCCCTCTCTATTTTGAGGGACTTGTTGCCGATTTTTGCTCCGCTGAGGGCTTCCAAGCTTTCGGCCTTTTCCTCTGAGACGAGGGCGAAAGAAAAATTTGGACGCAAGTCAACGGACTGGAAGGCGTCTGTTGAAACGCCCACTTTAGAGAGCTCCTCGCAAAAGGCTTCTTGCGTCCCACACTCTTGGGTGCCCAAGTTAATCCACAGGCGAACCATTCCCTCGGGCAGAGGCTCCTGCGGGCGTTGTTTTTTCACCAAACGTTTGCTGTTGCGCTCTCTGCGCTCTTTCTCTCTGCGTTCTCTATGCTCTCTGCGTTGCTCCGCCCTCTCCTCTTTGGATTCGCCAGGCTCAGCGGTAGGGTCTCCTATCCACGGCAAAGGCTGGCCGGACTGCAAGGCTTCAAAAAGCTCTCTGTCCGACAAAGGGCGCCTGAGTTTTTTGGCGAGCGTCTCTTCTTCATAGGGCCTTAGGGTGGATTCTTCTAAGTCAGGGGTTTCTATAGCGGGGCTACGGGTTGAAGGCTCGTCGTTGAAGTCAGGTTTTTCTGCGAGGGGCAGGGGTGTCGAGCGGGGGCGCCTGGGGGTTTCCTTCTCAGGGGGGGCAGCCGTCAGGGAGGAGGCCATAGGGGACTCCTCGTTTATTTCAGGAGGGGGTGGCGAGTGGGGCAAGCGGGGTGGCCTTTGGCGCGCTTCCCGTGGGGGGCGGCGCTCGTTACGCGAGCGGCTGGGGTTTGCTTTTTTGTCTCTTCCGTTTTGGGGGCCAGTGGGGGAGCGCCTGGGGGCAGGGGAGGGTGTCTGCTGCTCCTCATGTGTTTTTTGGGCTTTGGTTTTTCGTTGGTGCCAGAAGAAATAGCGCATGAGGAAAGCCACCAACTCCTCGGCGTCTCCCCGTTGTTTCATTTGAGAGGCAAGCCCCAAAAAGCCTTCGAAGACGGTGGTGGAAGCCGCCTCTTTAATTTCCCTCACATGGCGCTCTGTCCACATTTCCAAGGCGACTTGAGGCGAGGGCATTTGGCGCTTCTCAAATTGAATGCCATATTTCTTTTCCAAGGCCGAATAGGAAGAAAGCTCGCGGCCGGAAACCAGGTTAATGGCGACGCCTTTTTTGCCGATTCTGCCTGTGCGCCCCACGCGGTGCAAATAGACGGACGGGTCCTCCGGCAGCGAATAATTAATAACGTGCCCTAAGTCCGAAATATCAATTCCGCGCGCAGCCAAGTCCGTAGCCACCATGAAGGCAAGCTCTCCGCTTTTGACTTTGGCCATGACGCGCTCACGCTCTTTTTGCGGCAAGTCTCCGTTGAGCAATTCCGCGTCCAAGCCGTTGCGGTTGAGGACAGCCACCACCAATTCCGTATCGTCCCTCGTATTGCAGAAGACGATGGCATTTTCGGGCTGCTCCATTTCAAGCACATAGAGCAGGTTGCGCGGTTTGGGGAAAGCATCGTCTACGTCGTAGCGGACGTGGTGGATGTGCTCGACGGTGAAGACGTCTTTGGAGAGCAGGAGGGTTTGAGGCTCATGCGTATAGCGCATAATCAGCCTGCGTATGTCGTCCGAGACGGTTGCCGAAAACATCAGCACTTGTCGCTCAGGAGGAAGCGCTTCAATAATGCTGGTGACTTCCTCATAGAAGCCCTGGTTGAGCATTTCGTCAGCTTCGTCCAGGACGATGTGGCGGCAGGTGCGCAGCTTCAAATTTCCGCGGCGCATATGGTCCAAAATGCGCCCTGGGGTACCGACGACAATAGCGGAGCCCGTTTCAAGGGCCACCTCTTGGGGCTTCATGGCGGCGCCGCCATAAATGGCTGCAATTTGAATGTCGCGATATTTGGCAAGCTCGCAAAGCTCCGTAGCCACTTGCGAAGCCAATTCGCGTGTAGGGCAGAGGATGAGGGCTTCTGTTTCGCGTGTGCCTTTGGGGATACGCTCCAGCAAGGGCAGGCCAAAGGCAGCGGTTTTCCCGGTGCCTGTCTTCGAGCGTACAATCAAGTCCTTGCC
Source organism: Cystobacterineae bacterium (assembly GCA_009781495.1). Taxonomy (GTDB): domain Bacteria; phylum Myxococcota; class Myxococcia; order Myxococcales; family Myxococcaceae; genus WRKR01. The sequence goes on along the minus strand of WQYA01000045.1, from coordinate 13,317 downwards.
TTGGAAGGCGGGTTGAAAGGCCTGTGCTTGCACAGGGGTGGGTTGGCGATAGCCGCGTTCGGCCAAAGCTTGAAGGGTTTCTTGAGAAAGCCCCAGGGAGTCAAAACTCACGTCGGCCACATATTCAGAGGCGGCTTCGGCTTCAGGGCTGGGCAAAATTTCGGTGGTGTTGTCAGTTGCGCCATGGGTTGCGCTGTCGTTTTCAAATGTCACAGTCTGCATCTATCCTCCTCTGAGGGAAATTTGAAGCGACAAAGGTAACTTTACGCTAAACAAAGTTTCATGGACCACCTTGAAGAGGAAGCTCCCCCAGCAGACATGGGCGAAGGCGCAGAGCCGAAGCTCCACGTGGCTGGGCTGCCTCAAGGCCCTGAAAGCTTGTCTGCCCTTGCCCCCCGAGAGAAGTCCACCCAGTTGGCTCCGGCAGACCCTCTGACAGTCTATATGCGGGAAGTCATGCGCCACCCTTTGCTGGAACGTGAGGAAGAGTTGGCTTTGGCAAGGGAATTTCAGAAAACGGGCGACCCCCGGCTGGCCTGGAAGCTGGTGGCGGCCAACCTGCGTTTGGTGGTGAAGCTGGCCTATGAATACCACCGCTCCCCCCTGATGCTTTTGGATATTATCCAAGAGGGGAATATGGGGTTAATCCAAGCGGTGAAAAAGTTTGACCCGGAGCGTGGTGTGAGGCTGTCCTCCTATGCCGCGTGGTGGATACGGGCCTATGTACTTCGTTATATAATGGACAGTTGGAAGCTGGTGAAAATAGGCACCACGGAGGCGCAGCGCAAGTTGTTTTTCAAGTTGCGCCAGGAGCAGGAGAAGTTGGCGGCCCAGGGTTTTGAAGTGACGCCCAAGCTGCTTGCGGAGCGTCTGAATGTAACGGAGGAGGAGGTAGAGGAGATGGATTTACGTTTAGGGCAGGATGAGCTGTCCCTAGATGCGCCGCTGGGGGACGAGGAGGATGGGCGTATGCGCAGCACAACCCTTTTGGCTTCCCCCCATGCCTTGTCGGACGAGCTTTTGGCGCAGGAGCAGCTTTCCAACCTCTTCAAGGGGAAGCTTAGGGCCTTTGCGAAGACGCTCAAGGACAAGGAGAAATATGTTTTTGAGAAGCGGCTGGTAGCCGACGAACCGATGACTTTGCAGGAGATAGGCACACATTTTTCCATAAGCCGGGAGCGGGCGCGGCAAATAGAAGCCGCGCTGATAGAGAAAATTCGCAAATATATGCGTGCAGAGATTCCCGACTTTGACTTGGTAGCGATAAACCCCCCTGAAGCGGAGGGTTAGGCCCTAGCCTGGCGGTGTTTTCCAGCGTTGGTGCATCCACACCCACTGTTCGGGGGTTTCGCGTATAGCGGCTTCAATTTCCCGGGAGAGGGAGGCGGTGAATTCCAAGACGGCTTTTTCGCGGTACTCCGCAGGGGAGGGGGGTGTATTGGGAGAGGGGTTAGGGTTAAGGCTGGAGGGGGTGGGTGGGCCAGGCGGGTAGACCCGTCGCATTTTAAGGCAATAGCGTCCCGAGGGTTGGCGTTGGCAGAAGCCGACGACGACGGGCGCCTGGCTACGCAAAGCCAAGTCTGCGGCGGCCCTAGGGGTTTTGGCGGGTTTGCCGAAGAAGGGGACGAAGACGGACTGGACGCGGGTGTCTTGATCGATGAGGAGGCCCAATACGCCGTTGTTGCGCAGTGTTTGGAGCATTTGGCGTACCGCCGAAGGGCTTTCGCGCCAAATGCTGAGGAGTTTTCCCTTTGCCCTGAAGGCCTCTATCCACCGTGTCGTATGCGGATCGCTGCTGGCCTTAGCGATGCTGGCGCAGGGGATGTCCTCCATGGCGACGCGCCGGGCCAAAAGCTCCCAATTGCCGATGTGGCCGCTGACAAAAATAACGCCGCGGTTAAGGCGCCGGGCGTCTTCCAGCACTTGGCGCGCCTCGGGGGGCCAATGTACCCAAGCCTCCGGGTTGGCGTCTATTTGGGAGGCGCAGGCCAACTCGCAAGCCATACGCCCCAGGTGTACAAAGCAAGCCCTGGCCAGGCATTTGTTATGGGCCTGGGTATGAAGGGGGAAGGCGATGGAGAGGGAGGCGAGGGCTTTTTTAAACTCTCTAGGGAGGAGGAGGGGGGCCAGGCGGCCGAGGCGTGCCCCCAGGGCAGAGGCGCAGGAGATGGGGAGGGCAGACAAGAGCCCCGCCGTCAGTCGCAGAAGGCCATAGCGCAGGCGGCGTTTAAGCCGTTTACTGAGTTGAGCGAGGGGTGGGGGGTTCACCGGCAGAGGAATAGCAGGTGGGTAGCTCAAATTCCACTGTTTGCAAAAAGTCCCAACTCTGGCAACCTGGCTGCCTATGCGTTGTTTGTTGCTGACGATGGTTGTGTTGCTGTCGGTTTTGTTGGGGTGCAAGGGCCCGTGCCGGCAGTTGTCTGAAAAACTCTGTGACTGTGATGACTATAAGCCCTCCCAGGACTATTGTCGCCAGCGTGCAGCCGACAAGGAAAGCCTCTATCCGCCGAGCAAGGCGGAGGATGCGCAGTGCAAGCTTTTGTTGAAGGGGTGTGATTGCAAGAAGCTGGACACGGCTGAGGGCAAGGTGGCCTGTGGTTTAGCGCGTCCCTAGCTTGAGGGCCGGACCGCTGAGCCTGGCGAGACGCACGGGTGGGAAGGTGGAGGCTTGTCCCCGTCCCATGGGGCATGGGGGAGTTTCAACTTAGAGTTGGTTTAGACGAGAGGGAGGGAGGGGCAGGTAGCCTCTCTATTGCAGATGGAGCGGAAGATGTTGATGAGGAGGGTAGGCCCAAAGGGTTTAACGACATAGTCTTCGGCGCCCAGCCGGAGGCAAGTCAGCCGCGTATACTGGTCTTCGACGCCGGACAGCATAATGACGCGGATGTTTTGGGTTTCAGGGTCTGCCTTCAGCATGCTGAGGATGTCTCTGCCGTCGACGGGCTGGCGGATGTCCAAGAGGATGACGGCAGGGTGGTATTGTTTGGCCATTTGCACCACTTGGGTAGAGGTGGTGTCGGCGATGACGGACATGCCGAGTTTTTTGGCTTCGCGCATGACGGCGGCGACGAGGAGCGGGTCATCATCCGAGATGAGGATATGGGGGGCAGGGCTCATATTTGGCATAGAAGCAAGAAGTAGGCCAGCAGCCGGGGGGGGGGGTATCGTCCAGGGGTAGCGGTAGATTTTTGCGGCTATGGGGGGGTCCTAAAAGAAGTTTTACCCAGGGGCCCGGGGTAGGGGGCTAGGAGTCTAGGGCGAAGGGGTGGGTCATTATAGGGGAGGGGGAGGAGGAATGACCCACGCAAAAAGGCGAGGTAGGGGCGTTGACTTCTGAGTGGAGGGGGCATAACAGGGGGAGCTACGGGGAGTGGCTCAGCCTGGTAGAGCACTTGGTTCGGGACCAAGGGGTCGCAGGTTCAAATCCTGTCTCCCCGACATGGAGGCGCGGCCGAAGGGAGACGGCTAGGGGCGCAAGCGGTTTTGCAAGCGGAGCCCCATGGGAGGCGAGGGGGTTTGGCCGCATGGCCGGCCCCCCTCCCTAAGCCCGAGGGGTATACCCCCCGTACAGGGTTTAAGCAGGCAAGGGAGGGTTGTAGGGGAGAGGGGTTAAACTTACCTCATGATATAAGGCCTCTATATGTTATGGAGGCCTCTGCGCTTTGTATATTTGGACGTTATGCTAAGGATAAGCCATGAGTGCGTGCCCCAGGCAGCGAAAAAATGGCTATAGGACAGTATGTTTGTTGGCGGGGTGCCTGATGTTGGCAGCCTGCGCGCATACAGGCCGGCCTGAGGCAACGGCGGGCGCCAAGCCGGAGGGGCCTGCGGATGTGGGCAAGAGTTTGCAGGCATGTACCCAAGCTGGCCGGGAGAAGTTGGCGGCGGAAAAGGCCTATATGCATGCCAAGGGCAAATATTTAACCAACACTCAAGCGGTTTCTGTGAAGGAGATAGGGGCCACATGGAAGGCCTTGTCCCAAGCCTGCAAGCGAATGGGAAACTTGCCGCAGGACCATGTGCTTTGGAATGCGGCGGCATTGAATTTTGTGAAGGCGGAAGCGGCCTCTGTCAAAGCCAACGCTGCCTATTTTAAGGCTGCGAATGCGGGGGAAGAAATTCAAACCGTAGCCAAGAGGGCCCAGAAAGCGGATGCTGCGGCCCAAAGCGCGAGCGCGCAATACCACAAAACCCGGAAGTCCATTTCAGAGCAGGAGGTGGATGCTTCTTGGATTGTTTGGAAGAAGGCCCTTGAGACGATGGCGCTTTTGTCCAAGGGACATGGGACGTGGAATGCGGCAGTCATGGGGCTTTTGGAGGCCAGGGAAGGCTATTTTGAGGCCCAAGAAGCGCACGCGAAAGCATGCCCCTAGACCGGTTTGAGGTTGAAGTGAGCGTGACGAGACACAAGGTTTTCGAGCAGATTCCCGCGGCCCGGACTGAGGACCCCGCAGGCGGGCCTGTCGGCCCGTCGAGGACGGCCGAAGGAGGAAGCGCGGGAAGATGCCGAAAAACTTGTGTCGCAGTAGCTCACTTCAACCTCAAACCGGTCGAGGGCAGCGGGCCACACACTTTTTGCAAGGCCATGTGCCTGTGCTAACCTCAAAGCCATGGCACCTAAGAAACACGACAACACTTTGTTTCCTGTCGTCATGGCAGGCGGCTCCGGCACGCGGTTTTGGCCGCTGTCGAGGCATTCTTTCCCAAAGCAGTTTTTGCCGCTGGCTTCGTCCAAAGCCCTGCTGACAGAGACGTTGGAGCGCTTGGGCAACATGGCGTTGCCCAAGCAATGCTATGTGGTGTGCGGGAAAAAGCACCTGTCCATTGCGCGCAAGTTGTTGCCGAAGGTGCCCAGGGGAAACTGGCTTGCGGAGCCCCAGGCCAGAAACACGGCCCCCGCCATTGCCCTCGCCCTGGCGCACATTTCCAAAAAAAACCCTGAAGCGCTTGTCGCCATATTCCCGGCAGACCACCATGTGGCCAACCCCAAGGCTTTGCGCGTGTGCCTGCAAAAGGCCATGGACTTGGCCCAGCAAGGCCACATAGCCACTTTGGGCATTATACCCCACCGCCCTGAAACGGGTTTTGGTTATATACGCCGCGGGGAGGCCCTGGGAGAGGAGGGCTACAAAGTGCGGGCCTTCGTTGAAAAGCCTGATGAGGAGACGGCCCAAAAATACCTCGCCTCCGGTGAATATTTTTGGAATGCGGGCATTTTTGTTTTTAGGGCCGACGTCATGCTGGAAGCCTTCGGCAAACACATGCCCGAAGTGGCCCAAGCCCTTTTGCGCATTCGTTCAGCCCTCGGAAAAACCGGCGCTCCCAAAGTGTTGGAGCGCGAGTTTAGGAAAATGACGGCCACCTCCATTGACTTTGGCGTTGCAGAAAAAGCCGACAACATGGCGGTGGTGCCTGCGGACATAGGCTGGCACGACGTGGGCAGCTTTCAGGCCCTGGAGGAAGTCAAACCCAGGGACGACAACGACAATGTCTCCTGCGCACACACCTTGCTTGAAGAATGCAAGGGCAACATTTTCTGGTCCAAGAAACGTTTGGTAGCGGCCCTCGGTGTGGAAAACCTCGTTGTCGTCGACACAGAGGACGTGCTGCTTGTTTTGGACAAGCGTAAATGCCAGAATGTACGCACGTTGGTTGAGAAACTTCGCCAAGATAAAAAGCTAAACCCCTACCTCTAAATTTTTATTTTATTGCCAGCCAAAGGAAGCCCCATGCAAGCACACATTTTTCGAGAATATGACATACGCGGCATTGCCTCAGAGGACTTGGATGAGGCGACGGTTGCCGGAATAGGCAAGGCGCTGGCAACGTGCATTCTACGTGCAGGGGGGCGGGCGATGGTGGTGGGGAGGGATTGTCGCAACTCCTCCGAAAGCCTGTTTGGCGTGTTGTCCAAAGCCATTCTCGAAACCGGCGTTGACATTTGGGACATCGGCGTCGTCCCCACGCCCGTCACCTATTATGCAGCCCATGCTTTGCCGGCGGACGGGCTGGCGATGATTACCGGCAGCCACAACCCGCCCGAATACAACGGCTTCAAAATTGGCGTGGGGCATACCACGCTTTATGGTGAGGGCATACAAAGTTTAAGAAAGCAAATAGAGGCGGGGGATTTTGAGAAGCGGGGAGGGGGACGCCTATGGCGTTATGACGTGTTAACCCCCTATCTCCATAACCTCCTTCAAATTGCGCGCATTGAGAAAAAACCCCTGAAGGTGGTGGTAGACGCCGGCAACGGCGTGGGCGCTTTGACTTCTGTCCCCTTGCTGAAGCGGCTGGGTTTTGAGGTGAAGGAGTTGTTTTGTGAAATGGACGGCAACTTCCCCAACCACGAGGCAGACCCCACGGTGGCCAAAAACCTCGAAGTGCTGATTGAAACGGTGAAGCGTGAGAAGGCCGACATGGGTGTGGCCTATGACGGGGATGCCGACCGCATTGGGGTGGTGGACGAGAAGGGCAACATTTTGTGGGGCGACAAGTTGATGATACTTTTTGCGCGCCAAGTGTTGGAAGCCGTCCCCCAGGCCACCATTATAGGCGAAGTGAAATGCAGCATGACGCTGTATGACGACATTGCCAAGCATGGCGGCAACGGGGTGATGTGGAAGACGGGCCACTCCCTCATTAAGTCCAAAATGAAGGACTCGGGGGCTTTGCTTGCCGGGGAAATGAGCGGCCACATTTTCTTCAAGGACCGCTATTTCGGTTTTGACGATGCGGCCTATGCGACGGTGCGCCTGCTTGAAATTTTGACGCACTCGGGCAAGCCGCTTTCCGAGTTGCTGGCAGGCGTGCCCGACACGCATGCTTCGCCGGAGTTGCGTGTGCCGGCCGACGAAGCGCAGAAGTTTAACCTGGTGGCGCGTTGTGCCCAATTGCTGAAGAAGGCAGGGTACGACTGCATAGAGATAGACGGCGTACGCGTACGTTTTGCAGACGGTTGGGGCCTGGTGAGAGCCTCCAACACGCAGCCGCTGCTGGTAATTCGCTGGGAAGCCACCACTCAAGCCCGCATGGCAGAAATTCAGAAGTTGATTGAAGGAACCATTGCCTCGGCGAAAGCAGAACTCGGGCTCCAATGACGGAATGCAGCCAGGCTGAGCCCCACGTGTTGGCTGTGGACTTGGGGGGGACACACCTACGCCTTGCCTGCATAGGTTTGGGCGGCGAAGTGAAGGGGCTTTGCAAGCTGAAGTTGGAGGACAAGGCGCCCGAGCCTGTGGCGCGCCTTATTGGCGAGGAGGCCCAGAAACTCTCCGAGGGTTTAGGGGTACATTTTAAAGCCTGCGGGGTAGGGCTAGCGGCCATGTTAAGAGAGCAGACGGTGGTGATAGCGCCCAACCTAGGGTGGAGGGAGGAGGCCTTTGGGAGGAGGTTAGGGGTGCAGCTAGGGATAGGGGTATATCTCTTTAACGACTTATCCGCGGCGGCCTGGGGGGAATATTCACTGGGGGCCGCGCGAGGCTATTCCCACGCCCTAACGGTATTTATAGGCTCCGGCATTGGCAGCGCCATTATTAGCGGAGGGCATTTATTAGAGGGGGCCTGGGGTTTAGCGGGGGAGTTAGGCCACATAAAAATAGGTGGGGAGGGGCTATGCGGTTGTGGGCAGAGGGGTTGTCTTGAAGCCTATGCTGGGGGGAGCAACCTGCAAAAGCGTATGCTGGAGGAGGGGCTGGAGGGTGGGGCTATGGAGTTAGAGGCAGCAGCCCGGCAAGGAGACCCCCGCGCCCAAAAACTCTATGCCTTTGTATGCACGCAATTGGGGCTTGCCCTAGCGAATGCCGTCACTTTGTTGAACCCGGACGTCCTCATTCTTGGCGGCGGCGTGTTGCGCCATTGTCCTGGAATGCGGCAAGCCATTGAGGAGGGTGTGCGCGAGCAAGCTTCGCGTGCGGCGCTGGAGGGTCTGGCCATACGCGAAGCCGGCTTAGGGGACGACGCGGGTTTGCTGGGTGCGGCATGGTTGGCTGCCGAGCGGGCCGAGCTTTATTCCTGAAGGGTGAAGGACAACGTTTTCCAGGCCTGGCCGCCTCTGGAGTCCCGCAGGACGACGAAGAGTTTTGGGGTAGGGGAGGGGCAGGGAGGGATGTCCTTGCCATTGGGGCTAAGGAGTTGAGGGCGGGAGGAGGCAGAGAGGTTAAAGCTGGAGGTTTCCAATGTACCGCAGGTAGTGAAGACGGAGGCGAAGAGGCTTTCGGTTTTAGGGCTATTGCCCACGGGGGTTATTTCGACATATTCCTCGAAGCTCTGCTGGGGGACGACGAGGTCCAGCTCATATTTTTTGTTTTTTTCCAGAGAGAGGGGGGTGGTGCTGTCGGTTATTTGGCCGTCCACCTGCAGTTGGGAGATGAGGGGGTTTTGGTTGGGGGGCAGCTCGCTCTCGTTGATGGGGATACGGAAGAGGGCCATTTGGGAGTCGACGTATTTGTTTTGAGCGCGTTGGATGAGGGAGGCAATGTCTTCGGGTGAGGGGAGGGGGGGCAAGGATTCGGCGACGACCATGAGGAGGACGATGCCGAAGCTGCCGGTTTTTCGTTGGGGGTGGTTTTCGGGGAGGGCGGAGAAGAGGTGAGGGGGGACGGAATAGCGGGCATGGGGGCCGAGGCCGAGGAATTGAATGTTTTCGAGGGGGGCGCCTTGGGCATTGAGGAGGAGGGAGGGGTTTTGGAGTATTTCCGGGTTAGAGCAGGGGCCGCGGTTTTGGTTGAAGGGGTCTGCGGCGCAGCCGAGCCACACATAGGTGAGGGGGCGGTTTTGGGGCTCATCCACGACGAGGGCGGAGACGGTAGCGCTTTGGCCTGGCTGTAGGGTTGCGGGGGTAGCGGACATGGCCAGCACACGCAGTTTGTCCAATTTCCAGGAGGGGGAGAGGTCTTCCACGCAAGCGCAGAGGAGGAGGGGGGGCAGGACGACGAGGAGGGGGATACGAAGCATGTTAGAATTCTCCGCGTATGCCGAGGGTAGGGAGGACAGGCAAGCTGTTGATATAGGTACGCTCGCTATAGTCATAGTTATAGAGGACCCGCTCCGGGTTTTTGCGGTTGGTGACGTTTTGGACGTCCAAATAGAGGGAGAGCATCCACCTGTTGAAGACGAAGCGTTTGTCCAGGCGGACGTCGAATTGAAAGAAGTCCGGCACGCGTTCGCTGTTGCGGCGGCCGATGAGGCGCTCATAGGAGTTGCCGTTGGCGTCGAAGATGGAGCCGGTGACAGGAGTGGAGAGGTTTCCCGTCGTATAACGCAGTTTAACTCCGAGGATAAAGTCCAGGGGGAGTTTATAGCTGGCGACCACAATAAGGTTATGGGGCTGATCGAAAGAGCTTCGTCTATAGCCGCCATAGAGGATGTCGGTGACTTCTGCGCGTGACAGGCTATAGGCAACCCACCCGAAGAAGCGCTCTGTGAGTTGGTGTCGAAGGAGAATTTCCATGCCATAGGCGCGAGAGGAGCCGGAGTTGTCCCATGGTTTTGTGGTATCGGCCACATTCAAATTGGACGGAGAGGCGTCGCCCAAAGTTTGGCGGACGAGGTTGAAGCCGTTTTTTGAATAGAATTGCACGTCCAAGTCAATGGCTTTGGTGATGTTGACTTCGAGGCCGAAGCTGCTGTGGACATTTCTTTCAGGTTTAAGTTGGGGGTTACCGAAGGCGTTAGAGGTTTGGCCGTTGAAATAATCCGGTGGTTGGTGAAAAAGCCCCACAGCCCCTTTGAGTTTAAAGCGCTGGGCAAAGGAATAAGAAACGGCGACTCTTGGGTCCACCCAGGCTTTGTTGATGTGGCTGCTATAGTCCGCGCGAAGGCCGCCGACGACTTGAAAGCCTTCGAAGGGGCTGTGTTGCACCTCCACATAGACGGCGGGCTCAAAATCCACATAGTTTTCTTTTGTGGAGACCAGCTGTCTTGAGGACATGGGGTCCGGGATTTGGTTGGCTTTGGGGAAGTTGGGCATTTGGACATTCGCATAGATGGGCTTGAAGGAGAGGTCTGCGCCGAGGCGAAGTGTCGTGTTTTCGGTGAAGGCGAAGCTGAATTCATTTCGGCTGCTGATGGGGTATTGCGAGCCATTCATAAACAAGTCATCGCCCAGCTCCATTTTCATGGCGTCATAGCCGAGGGAGTTACGTGTTTTGAAGAAGAGTTTGTCCGAGAAACGTCGCTCCCAGCCTATGGCGAGACGATCATAATGCATGGTATTTCCGAAGCTGTTTCGTCCTTCAGGGTCTGCCGTCAAATTGGGGACGAGCAATTTCATTTTGTCGTCCGAGCCGAAGAAGAAGACGAAGAAGCGGCTTTTTTTGTCTTCAGAGAGGTGCTCCGCGCGCAGCTGATAGTCATAATAGCGTGGGGCTACGGTGAAGTTAAGCGCGTCTGAAGGGATGACGAGGGGCAGGAGGGCGTCGACATAGCTTCTGCGTCCGCTGGCCAGAACGGACCAGCCTTTGCCCACAGGCCCTTCGACAAGTGCTGAAGCGTCGATGAGGTTGATGTCGACATAGCCATGCAAGCCGTTGGAAGCGGGGGGGCGGATGTTGCCTTTGACGAGGCCGCCGATGCTGCGTCCATAGGCGACGCCGAAGTTGCCGGGCTCAAAGTCCAAGCGCTCCAGCAGTGCGGAGTTGACCGTGGCATAGAGGCCGCCGAAGTGGAAGAGGAGGGGAATGTGGACGTCGTCGATATAGAAGCGCGTGTCATTGGGGCGTGAGCCGCGCACCACCACCATACCCATGGAGAAGGAGGACCTGGCAACGCCCGGCAGATGGAGGACCACCTTAAAGGCGTCGCCCTGAGTGCCGGGGATGAGGCGTATTTCTTCTTGTTGGAGGCTGACTTGAGAAACCTCGCGTTTGTCTTTAGCGGCGCGCACGGTGGTTTGGAAGGCGCCATAAGTTTTTTTAAGGACGAAATAGCGGGTTTGGGTACGCTCTCCTGCGACAATGGTTTCTTCGGCGGTGAAGCGCTCATGCTCCGGGGAGGAGACGGAGAGTTTAAATTTACCGGGGGGGAGTTGGGAGAAGGAGAAGCGTCCCTCTTTGTCGCTGAAAGTTTCCTGGGCATTTTCGCCTTCTCCCAGGGAGACGAGGGCGTCGATGAGGGGGGTGCGGGTACCGCGCTCTACAAGCTCTCCGGAGAGCTCTCCCATGGAGGAGTGGGAGGGGAGGGTTTGAGCCTGGGGGCGGAAGAAGAATTCCGAGCGGTAGTGGATACGGACGGGGGCGGGTTTACCGTCGACTTCAGCGGGGGAGAAGCGGTATTTCCAAGCGGCCTCCACAGCGGCCTCGTCAAAGGCGTCGCCTGCGCTTTCCAAGACGAGCACATTTCTAACATCCCCCTCCTCGTCAATTTCCAACTCCAGCACGACGGTGCCGCTTTTTTTCTCAGCCTCCATTTCAGGGGGGAAGACGACAGGGGCAGACTCCAGGAGGGTAGGGCTTTTGGTGAGTTGGGGTTGAGACGGTTCTTGAGGCTGTGCTGGAAGTTGGGTTGGAGGTTGTGCTGCGGTTTCTTCTGTTGGTGCAAGGGGGGTAGCCCATGCCGCCAGGCCCCAGAGTCCCAGCAGGACGCTCCCTGTTTTTATGTTGATAAAGCTTTTAACCTCCAATGCTGACCCTCCGAAGACATGTCATATAACCCTCTATGTCCACAGACAACCCCCGAGCATTGACGAAAACATACATGGCCATGCCTATGAGGTATTTTCTCGAAGGCGGCGCCCGGCTGGCCCTTGAAATGGCGCCCCATATTTGAGAGAAGGCAAAACTCCATGTGCGTGGGCACATGAGAGGAGAGCAAGCTTGGACCCTTTTTTGCGTCGCGACGGTATTCTTTTCGCTGAAGACGTTTCCTTGGAAGAGGTGGCCTTGTGCTATGGCACCCCTTGCTATGTTTATTCCCGAGCGGCCCTGGAGGGGCGTTTTCGTGCCTACCAGGAGGCGCTGCAAGGGCAAAAGCACCTGGTTTGCTATGCGGTGAAGGCCAACGGCAACCTGGGCGTATTGGACATATTGTGCCGTATGGGAGCAGGTTTTGACGTGGTTTCCATAGGGGAGTTGGAGCGTGTATTGGCGGTAGGGGCAAAGGCCGAAAAAGTTATTTTTACGGGCACGGGCAAGCGCGAGGACGAGATGCGCCGTGCGCTGGAAGTGGGGATACGTTGTTTTAGTGTGGAGTCCGAGTCCGAGTTGTACAGACTCAACGCTGTTGCCAAAAGCATGGGGAAGAAGGCCCCCATTGCCTTGCGTATTAACCCGGACGTTAACCCGCAGACGCACCCTTATATTGCGACGGGCCTCAAGGACAGCAAGTTTGGAATACCCGCTGCGCGCGGGCTGGAGGCCTACCGTCTTGCGAGGGGGATGGACTTTTTGGAGGTAGTGGGGATGGACTGCCACATTGGCTCGCAGTTGACGGAGTTGGACGCATTTGGGGAGGCGCTGTTGCGTTTAAAGGAGTTGCTGGAAGCCTTAGCGTTGGAGGGAATTCATTTAAGGATGGTGGACGTAGGGGGTGGTTTAGGCATTCGTTATAGAGACGAGGAGCCGCCTTCGCCGGATGCGCACATGAGCCTATTGAAGTCCGTATTTGGCGTTTCCAGCGGTTATGAGATGGTGGTGGAGCCGGGGCGTGCCATTGTGGGGAATGCCGGGGTATTGTTGATGCGGGTGGAGGTATTGAAGCAAGCCGACGCGCTGTATTTTGCTGTGGTAGATGCGGGGATGAACGACCTCATTCGTCCGGCGCTTTATGAAGCGTGGATGGACATTGTCCCCGTGCGTGAGCGTGAGGGCGTGGAGGCCAGGCTTTGGGAGGTGGTGGGCCCCATTTGCGAGTCAACGGATTTTTTGGGGAAGGGGCGCCGTTTGGCGCTCCAGGAGGGGGACTTGTTGGCGGTGTGCTCCGCGGGGGCCTATGGGTTTTCGATGAGCTCCAACTACAATACACGTCCTCGTGCGGCGGAGGTGGTGGTGGACAAGGGACGTCATTTTCTCGTGAGGGAGCGTGAAAGCCTGCCCAAACTATGGGAGGGGGAGTACAGGTTACCATGAGTTGTTTTTCGCCCTCCGGGCGGGGGGTTTAAAAGCATTTCTTTTTCCCTTCCAGGGGGGGTAAAAGCATTTCTTTTCGGGGGTTGTTTTAGTGAAAAATATTTCTTTTTGCCCTCCCGGGGGGGGGTTGTTGCTGGGCCTGCGGCCCGGGCATTTCCGCTGCGCGGCAGCCGCAGGTTTCGCCTCCCGGCGAGTCACTTTTTTGTGTGACAAAAAAGTAACCAAAAAAACACCCTCCGGGGCTCTGCGAGGC
>WQYA01000044.1 GCA_009781495.1 Cystobacterineae bacterium | reverse complement strand
GTACAGTACAAAACTGGGCTCCTTTGACTTGAAATCCCCAGCCTCCGGCCTCCAAAAACTTCCTTGAATTCCGTCCACCATCTCTCAAAATATGTGTCCACTATGTCTTAAGGATGGACAGAGCCCCGGAGGGTGTTTTTTTGGTTACTTTTTTGTCACACAAAAAAGTGACTCGCCGGTAGGCGAAACCTACTGCGGCCGCGCAGCGGAGACGGCCGGGCCGCAGGCCCAGCAATAAAACCCCGCCCGGGAGGGCAAAGACCCCCCCCTGGGGGGTGAGACGCCCTCTGCGGGGGCGGCCCCGCTGACAGCCCCCTGGAAGGGGAAAAAAATACCTTTAACCCCCGCCCGGGAGGGCAAACAACCCCCTTCACCCTAGGCATATAACACCGATAAACCCTGCGTCTGGCGCGACTCCAAGGCCTCGTGGGCTTTGGCCGCCTCCTCCAAAGGCCAACTCTGCTCGCAGCGCGCTTGAAACTGCCCCTGCGCCAAAGCCTCAAACACGTGGGCCGCCGCCGCCTCCAACTCGCTGCGGGTGGCCATATAGTCCGACATACGTGGACGCATGAGTACCAGAGAGCCGCGCGAAGCCAACTCCAAGGGCGACACCGGCTCCACAGCCCCCGAAGCATTGCCATAGGACACCATCAGCCCCCTGGGCTTTAAACAACCCAGCGCCTCACGGAATGTGGCCTTGCCCACACCGTCTAAAACCACGTCCACGCCCTGCCCCTGCGTGGCCTCTCGTACCCCCTTCGAGAAGGACTCGCTTTGCAGCCATACCTCCTCGCAACCCGCTAAAAGCGCCCTCTGCCTCTTCTCCTGACTGCCGACTACCCCCCATACCCGAATGCCTTGCGCACGCGCCCAGCAACACAAAAGACTGCCCATGCCCCCTGAAGCCGCGGTAACCAGCAGCGTGGAGCCCGGCGCCAATTTCCGCAGGCGAAACAGCAAAACCTCCGCCGTCAGGCCTTTGAGCAGCACAGAGGCCGCCATTTCAGGCGACACGTGCGGCGGAAGCTTTACCAGGGTGGAGGCGGACACGTTGCGCAACTGCGCATAGGCCCCCTGGGGGCCCAAAGCATAGGCCACCCTGTCGCCTTCGCTAAAACCCTCCACCCCAGGGCCTACCGCCACCACACTGCCGGCGGCTTCCATGCCCAGCCCACTGGGCAAACGCATGGGGTAGAGGCCACTGCGGTAATAGGTGTCCACAAAGTTAAGGCCAATGGCCGTCTGCAACACCTGCACTTCCCCAGGCAACGGAGGCTCCACATCCACGTTTTCAAGACGAAGCACATGGGGGTTTCCGTGCTGGTAAATACGAACCATTTGGGGCATGAATATTCTCCTTCCATCGAAAGAAGCTTTCGCTCCTTCCTGGTGAAATTGTTTTCTTCAACGTTTTTTTGAAAGGAGCGCGGACACGCCTTTCAAAAGCCTCATTGCTTGGCCTTGCCTGCCCAGAGAAGGGCTTTGGAAATGGCCAGCTCCTCAGCTATAGCCCATACTGTGGGCGCTGCCAAGTGCTACGTGCAGCACATGCCCCCCTATGCCTTCTGGTGTTGCTGCTAAATGTCGAGGTTGGTGGCGGACAATGCGTTTTGCTCAATAAACTCTCTGCGCGGCTCCACAGCTTCGCCCATCAGCAAGGAGAAGGTTTCGTCGCTGGCGACGGCGTCTTCCACACGCACTTGCAAGAGGCGGCGCTTTTGAGGGTCCATGGTGGTTTCCCAAAGCTGCTCAGGGTTCATCTCCCCCAAGCCCTTGTAGCGTTGAATGCTTAATCCCTTCTGCGCCTCGTCGAGGACTTGCTTCAGCAAGGCCTGCACATTGTTGGCCGTCTTCTCCGTTTCGCCCATTTTGAAGCGAATGGGCCTTGAGTCCAAAAAGCCCCAAGCCTCAGCCAACAAGGACAAGTCCGCAAATTCGGCAGAAGCCACCTTCGGGTTGTCCACCACAAAGGACTTGGCGCTGCCGTTTCTCTCCGAGGAAAGCACCAGTTTTTTGCTGGAGTGCTCCAAGTCGTCCTGCACTTCCACTTTGAAGGCGTTTTCTTCGGGAAAGCACAGCGCCAAATAGGCCTTGAGTCTCTCTGTCTCCTTGCAAAGCATTTCCTCGTCCTGGAGTGTTTGGGCCGTCCATGTGCTTCCTTGAAACAAAGCGTCCACAAGGCGCATGTCCGTCAGGCGGGCAAACTTTTCCAGGCGCGTTTGAAACAGCAAAATTTTCTTCAGCAGAAGCTTGAGTTCCTCACCCGTCAAAATACCGTCAGGCAAAAGCAACTGCGTCTTCTCAGCCGCAATGGAAAGCAAATGGTCGTTCTTCGCTTCGTCGTCCTTGAGGTAGCGCTCCTTCTTGTTGTGCGTAATTTTATAGAGGGGCGGCTGCGCAATATAAATATGCCCTCTGGAAATTAACTCGGGCATTTGTCTGAAGAAGAAAGTCAACAGGAGGGTGCGAATGTGGCTTCCGTCCACGTCGGCATCCGTCATGAGTATAATGCGGTGGTAGCGTAGGTTATCCGGTTTATAGTCGTCACGCCCTATGCCCGTCCCCAGCGCCGTAATGAGGGTAATAATTTCTTGGGAAGTCAGCATTTTCTCAAAACGCGCCTTCTCCACATTCAAAATTTTTCCACGCAGCGGCAAAATGGCCTGGTTGGTCCTGTCGCGGCCCTGTTTGGCGCTCCCACCGGCCGAGTCCCCTTCCACAATATAAATTTCACTCTGGGAGGGGTCCTTGGACTGGCAGTCCGCCAGCTTTCCGGGGAGGGAGGCGCTGTCCAACGCGCCTTTGCGCCTCACGGTTTCACGCGCTTTGCGCGCAGCCAGGCGCGCACGCGTCGCATCCCCCACCTTCGCTATAATTTTTTTCGCAAAAGCAGGGTTCTCCTCAAAAAAAGTCCCCAGCTTCTCATTCACCATCTGCTCCACCAAACCGCGAATTTCAGAGTTGCCCAATTTGGTTTTGGTTTGGCCTTCAAATTGCGGGTTGGGCAGCTTCACCGAAATGACGGCCGCCAAACCTTCGCGCGCGTCCTCCCCGGTGGGCGCCTCCTTCAAGTCCTTCCAAAGCTGGTTTTTCTCCGCATAGGAATTCAGCGTCCGCGTCAGGCCCGCACGAAAACCCGACAGGTGGCTTCCGCCTTCCTGGGTATTAATA
This sequence comes from Cystobacterineae bacterium, assembly GCA_009781495.1. Lineage (GTDB taxonomy): Bacteria > Myxococcota > Myxococcia > Myxococcales > Myxococcaceae > WRKR01. The sequence goes on along the minus strand of WQYA01000044.1, from coordinate 12,893 downwards.
TTGTTGGCAAAGGTGAAAATTTTCTCGTCATAGCCTTCGTTATATTGAAAGGCGATTTCCAAAACGACATTGTCCTTCTCTGAAGAAAACACCACGGGCTTTTCATGCAGGGGGACTTTGGATTTGTTAATGTGCTCAACAAAAGACACCATGCCTCCCTCAAAACAGAAGTGGTGCCCCTTGCCGGTACGCTCGTCCTCTATGTCTATGGATAAGCCTGCATTTAAAAAAGCCAGCTCCCTCAGACGCTGCGACAACAACTCAAAATTGAATTCAACCGACTCAAAAATGCTTGTGTCCGGGCGAAATGAAATGCGCGTCCCCGTCTCGTGTGTTGTCCCAATAACCGTCACCTTCTGCTGCGGAATCCCCTTCGCATATTTCTGCTGAGAGACTTTGCCCTCACGCAAAATTTCAACATGCAGCCACTCTGAGAGGGCATTCACGCAGGACACCCCCACACCGTGCAAACCTCCTGAAACCTTGTAGGCCTTGTTCTCAAACTTCCCCCCCGCATGCAGCTTCGTCATCACCACATCCACCGTGTCCATGTCCGGAATGTTGGGGTGGGGGCCTGTGGGGATTCCACGACCATTATCATGAATGCTGACGGAGTTATCCACGTGAAGCCACACTTTGACGGAGCTGCAATACTTCGCAAGCGCTTCGTCCACAGAGTTGTCCACAACTTCATAGACGAGGTGGTGAAGGCCATAGGAGGCAGTATCGCCTATATACATGCCTGGACGCTTGCGGACGGCTTCCAAACCTTCCAATACGGTAATGGAGGACGCTCCATAGCTGTTGTCCTCTTCGGGCATACAATTCATGGACGATACTTAACCCTTTCTTCTAAACTTTTCAGGATACACCCACCCTCAAGGCCAAATCCCTCACCCCATAAAAAAACTCCCTCCAACTTCCAACCCTTAACCCCTTTGTTTTATAAGGTTTATCCCTATACATAAAAACGGGCTATCCTAGCACAACCCTCCTCTTTTTTTTAGAAAAAAAACCCCTTCACTTCGGAATGTCAAAACACCCCCCTTCTGTTAAAAACATTGTAACATCCCCCCTCGTATATGGACTCAAAGCAATGGGCACAACCTCTGTCCAAAGAACCCAAGGCTCTCGGAAAATATGAGGTTTTATGCCGCTTATCCACAGGCGGAATGTCGGAGATTTTCCTTGCCTACCAGCGCGGAATCGGCGGCTTTAGAAAGATTGTGGCACTCAAAACCATTCTGCCCGACACGCGAGGCCATGAAGACGTTGTACGCATGTTTTTGAATGAAGCCCGGGTTACCGCCGAATTCAGCCACCCCAACATTGTCCAGGTTTATGACTTGGGCATCGACAACGACATGCTGTTTCTGGCCATGGAATATGTACAGGGCTGCAATGTGGTGGAAATGGTGCGCGCATGCCATTCGGCCAAACAAAGCATCCCCATGGGCTTCAGTCTGGCTGTGGCGCGCGACACCGCTTTGGCGCTCTCCTATGCGCACAGCTTTGTGGATATGCGCCACCGCAAACGCCCCATCGTCCACAGCGACGTCGCCGGAAAAAACATTATGGTCAGCTATGACGGCACAACCAAACTGCTGGACTTCGGCATCGCTAAAATGCAGGACACCTCCCCTCAGGCCTTCTCCGGCGTTATTAAGGGTACCAAAGGCTATATGTCGCCGGAGCAACTTTTGGGGTTGCCTCTGGACGGACGCAGCGACATTTTCTCCCTGGGCATCGTCATCCATGAGTGCCTGACCGGCTTTAGGCTTTTCCATGAGTCTTCCTCGGAAAAAAAGAAAACCTCCATTTTAAACCGCCCTATTCCCTTGCCCTCCTCCCTTAACCCAAAAATTCCAAGCCCCTTGGACAGCGTGGTGATGAAGGCCTTGGAAAAAAACCCCTATGCCAGGTTCCAATCCGCTTTGGAATTCGCACGCGCACTCGAAAACGCCGCCGGAGAGCATATATGGCGCGCAGAGCAGGTTGGAGAGCTGGTGTCTCAACACTTCTCCCAACGCAGAGAGCAGACGCGCGAGCTTATTGAAGAAGTCCAAGCCCGTCTCAACGACGTTACCGGACAAATTCAACTGGAGGGCTTCTTCAACAAAAATACCCTCGAAGAAGCCGCGCTTTTAGAAAATAACCCCCTAGAAGAAAATATACCCCCCCCTCCAGAAACAGCCGATAACTCCGCACCCCCTGCCTTCGTTTCTACGACGGATGAGAATACCCTTACCCTGCTGTCGCCGGAGCAACTCCAAGCGGAAAGCCCCCCCTCACCCCCCCCTCCACTTGCTGTACACTCAGAGAATAACCCGGGACGCTCCGCCCTTGTCCCTATTCCATACCCACCCCTTGAAAAAAATACCCAAGCCCCCCCCTCCGGGGAAGCTGAGTATAAGACAAACCCCCTCTATGCCCTGCTGGCTAACAAACGCTTCGTCTTTGTGCTCGCAGCCTTGTTGTCGCTGGGCTCCTTGCTGTCCCTTGTGCTCCTTCTTATCTAAACAGACTTGCGCGGTTGATGGGCCGTCTTTATATTTTCGGAAAGAGCCACTTTCCTGAGGGTAGGCCGACGGCTTGCTGTTGGAATAGAGGATATTTTAGTCGTAGCCGTCGTAGGGGAAGAGAATGTGTTAAAAAGTCTCCAAGGGGCGAAAGTTTAAAGCAAAAGAGCCTGGGTTTCTTGTGGAGAAAAAAGGGGGGGAACAGGGGCAAGCCCAAGGGCCTTCGTCTCTCAACAAATGGGACGGGGTTTTAGGGGCTTTTCCACACACCCCCCACAGGCCGGGGTTAAAAACTTAGCCCCCTAGGGGTAGAGGTTTACCCCTCCCTGGGTTTATTCCAAGGCCTCTGCGAGTTTCTCCTGTTCCTCCAGCATGCTTTGCAATTCGCCGAGGGTGCTATGGGGGTTGGCCAGGACGCAGCGCAAATAAACAGCGTGGTTATGGTGGGGTGTCAGCAGGGTGGTACGCGAGACGAAGCTTTGGCCCCTTTCGCGTTGTTGGGTTTGGAGGGCAATGTTGAGTTTGTCGAGCTGTAGGTTTTCTTCTTTTGAGTAGCTGTGTGTTTTTCGCCGGAGGGCTTTGGGTATATAGCGGTAGCTGACAATATTCAGGCTAGGGGCATAGGGGACTTCAAAGGCGGGTAAGTCCAGGAGGCGCTCATAGAATTGGCGGCAAAGCTCTATTTGCCTGTCAATGAGGAAAGCGAAGCCCTCCTGCCCTAAAATATGCAGCGCCGCATGCAAATAGAGGGCATTGGCGGGGCGGCTTCCCTCCAGTCCAAACCTCCCCAAATCCCACGAGTCCTTTCGGATAATATAGTGGGCGGACTTTTCTATGTGCGAGGCCAACTCTGGTTTTTGGAAGAGGAGGAGGCCCGTTCCGATGGGCAAATAAAGTTGCTTATGTCCGTCAACAGCAACGCTATCAGCGCGTTCTATACCTTTCAGGAGTTGTCGGTAGCGTGTGGAGAAAAGCAGGGGCCCGCCCCAGGCGGCGTCCACGTGAAAGAAAACGCCTTCGTTTTGACACAGGTCGGCCATGGCCTCCAAGTCATCCACACTTCCTATTTCCGTGGAGCCGGCCACACCCACCACGGCGACGACGAAGTCTCCGGCTTTTTTTGCATGGAAGAAAGCTTCCTTGAGGGCGTCCATGCGGAGTTGGCCGTGTGCATTGCAGGGCAGACTCAGGACGTTGTTGGCGCCGAGTCCGAGGAAGTCGGCCGCTTTCTCAATGGAATAATGCATGAAGCGGCTGCCGAAAATCAGTCCCCTTTGAGTGGGGTATTTTTTAAAAGCTTGGGAGAGGCCTTCTTTTTGAATGCCTTCAAAATGCTCTGTGGCCTTGAAGCGGAGGTTTCGCGCGCACCAAAGCGCCATGAGATTGGCCAGTGTGCCGCCCGTCGTCATCAGCCCCAGTGTGCCTTGCATAGAGAGGAGCTGCTGTGAATAGAGCTCTGCCGCGCCGCCGAAAAGCAATTGGTGCAAACGGCCGACAGCATGTTTTTCCAAGAAGGTAAAAACTTCTGAAGTCTCCTGTTTCACAACATTTTGATGCAAGGCCACCAGCAGCCTCGTTAGAGGAGAAATGAAAGCAGGCAAAGCTGAAGTCATATGCCCGACGAAGGTGGGCGAGGCCACAGCAACGCTGAAGGGAACGACATTTTGGAGGACGAAGTCGAAATATTGGCCTGGAGACATGCCTGAAGAAGGGAGGGCGAGCAGGTTTTGTGCATATTCCGAAGGCGTTGCCACATGCCCTGCGTTTTTTTTGCAGGCCTCAAGCTGGGTATCCAAACGGGAATTTAATTCAAACTCTGTTTTATATGAAAATAAAGAGAGAAGATTTAGCTCTAGGGAATTCATAAGTCAATTAAAACAGTTATCCTTCCTTATGGCAAAACCTCTGTTGTTTTTTTTAAGTTTGTTCAACCCTGCAAAAATTCCGATGGGCCAAAAAGAAATGTGCTTGTTATAAACTTATTATGCAAAAGAAGAGACTATGTAGACAATGTCTGCAAATATCTCTAAAAGGTGTAAGTATTATCAACGAGGTTTTGTGAGTGATGGTTGTGGTTTAATTATAGGTTTGAATGTTCATCAAAATGAAATTAACTGATTTTATAGAGCATGCAGAAGACGCGGCAAATTTATTTAAGTCATTGGCGAATCCCTTGAGACTCAAGTTGTTGTATGCCTTGGCCGAAGGTGAAAAGTCTGTCGGAGAATTGGCAGGCATTTTAAAGGCACGCGACAGTACGGTTTCTCAGCACCTCGCCTTATTAAGGAAAGATGGAGCGGTTGCAAACAGAAGAAACGCACAGACCATTTTTTATCACCTTTCGGATAAAAAAATTTCCAAGCTTATTGAAGCCCTCCGAGAATTTTATCCCTAGTCCAGGGTTTTCCCGTTCTGTTTTTTGGGTTTTAGAAAGCGAAGACAAAGGCGCGCAGTCTGCATAGGCAGCCTGCGCACCTTGCGCATATATGGGGACAAAGGGCATATGCGCAGTGTGTGTGGCCAAGGTGTGCGGAGCCGGTGTTGGCAGGCGCATGCTTCGCCTATGCGGGCTGGAGGGTTGCTGTATGTGCACACAAGGCATTTCTAAATGCTGCGGCTTTTGAGAGTGCTTGCGCCACGCTGTCGGCCTTGAGGATGAAGTGTCCCATTTTGCGTTGAGGCTTGGCTTCGCGTTTTCCATAGACATAGACTTCGAGGACTTCAGGGAAGTTGGCCCAGGCGTCGAGTTGGAGTGGGCCGGCTTGTTGCGCGGTGTTTGTCCGGTTTTGTTGAGCGAGCCAAACGTTGCCCAGCAGGTTGCCCATACACCAAGCGCCCGGGAGAAGCGCGGGGGGGGGCATAGGGGTTTGGCTTAACACATGGGCCAGCGCGTCGAATTGGCTGAAGGAGGTGGCCTTGCGTGTAATGTGCCCCGAGTTGTGCGGGCGCGGCGCCAACTCGTTGACCCGCAGCTTCTGCTCTCCGGAAGCTTCTTGCGTCACAAAAAACTCCACCGTCAGCAAGCCGCACACCCCCAAGGCCTCTGCCATGGCCATGGCCATTTGCCGGGCTTGGTTTTGCAAGTTTTGAGGGAAGCGGGCGGGCAGGAGGGTGAAGTCGAGAATGTGTTGGTGGTGGAGGTTTTCAAACACGGGGAAGCTGTGGCATTCTCCTGTGGGAAAGCGGGCCACAATGCATGAAATTTCTCCGCACAGGGGGAGGGCTTCTTCCACAATGCAGGGCCAGCTTGCCAGCGGTGTTGTTTGGGAGAGAGCGGCCTCATTCTCAAAGCGCATTTGCCCTTTGCCGTCATAGCCCCCCGTAGCCGTTTTGAGGATGCAGGGGAAGCCGACTTTGCAACAGGCCTCATATAGGCTGTCTGCCTGTGCTACCGCCTCATAGCGGGCGGTAGGGAAGGCATGTGTACTGAGGAAATTTTTTTCGAGGAGGCGGTTTTGGCAAATTTGGAGGACGTGGAGGGAGGGCCTTAATTTATCGGCATAGGGGTGCAGGTGCAGCGTAGGGAGGTTTTCCGTCTCATAGCAAGCCACGTCCACCTCTGCGAAGAAAGCGGACAAGGCTTGTGCGTCCAAAAGGGAAGCGCAGCGGGTTTGGGCCAGGCGGAGGTGGGCCGGGGCATGGGCGTCGGCCTCCAAGGAAAGCACATTTGCGCCGAGTTTTTCGAGGGCGTGCGTCAACATAAGCCCCAATTGGCCGCCCCCCAAAATACCTACTCTCATGCGTGCGCCTTTTGGAGGAGGGAGTCCGAGGCCAGGGCTTCTTCGGCCATCAGCGCCCTGTGTTTTTCAAGCTGTGTTTGGAGTGCGGCGTTGCCGTGAGCCAGCATACGCACAGCAAACAGGGCGGCATTGGCAGCGCCGGCCGGCCCAATGGCGAAAGTGGCCGTAGGCACCCCCTTGGGCATTTGTACAATGGAAAGCAGGCTGTCCATACCGTGCAGGGCCTTGGAGAGGATGGGGACGCCCAGCACCGGCAGGGAGGTGAGGGAGGAAACCATGCCCGGCAAGTGGGCTGCCCCCCCTGCCCCTGCAATAATACAGCGTAGGCCACGCCCTTGGGCCTCTTTGGCGAAGCGGAACATTTCTTCGGGCGTCCTGTGGGCGCTGACGACGTGGGTTTCATAGGGCACGCCGAATTGGCTGAGGATGTCCACAGCGTGCTGCATGGTTTCATTGTCCGAAATGCTGCCCATAATAATGGCTACCTGGGGCATGAAGTCTCCTTTGAGTCCATATTCGCCAAGGGTATAGAGGGAAAAAGGAAATGCTGCAAATAAGGCCAGGGGGTAGGTACGTTACCTGGGGTGTCTCATTTTATAAAAGAACCGTCTCAATTGTGAACTCTTTAACCCCTCCCCTGAACCCCCCGCCGGAGGCGGTTTTAGCTAACTATAAATAAACAAAGGGTTGTTGTACAAAAACCCACATTGGCACACTGCTTGCTTAACCTCTGAGTGTGAGCAGCAAGGGGGTGGTTGGTTGAGGTGGTTAGGTTGAGTGGCGGGTAGGTTGGATACTGGTTGATGGAAGAGTGGTTGGGGCTGGTGGGGTGCGGAAGGCGTGGTTTTTTCGGGCGCAGGTATTTGGGTTTGGGTGAGCTCGAAAAAAAGTTCGTGGGTTGCCGGGAGAGGCGTTGTGGTGAGGAGGAGGGCCCGGCAATCCACAACTTGGGGCAGGTGGAAGGTGGAAGGTGGAAGGTGGAAGGTGGAAGGGGGTTTAGGGGTTTAACAGGGGTTTAACAGGGGAATACAGGGAGGCGTTATGAGATTAGGTACCATATCAGCGGTGAGAAGTGGGGCTGTATTTGGCAGCAAAAGCAGCAAAGTGGTGGCGCACAAGGGGGCTTTTCAAAGTTGCATTGCGCGTCGTTTGGAACAACTACAACAAAAACAGGTGAACAAAAAGGAGGATGTAGCAATGGGAATTTCAGGGAGAATTATGCATTCGATGATGAGGATGTCTTTGGTAACACAGGGAACACCAAAACCCCAGCTGCCCACTGGTAGCCCGAAACCTTAAGTTTAACGGGTGGTGCCCCAAAGCACGAAGGCCGACCATTGCTCCACAGGGGCGTGGTCGGCCATTTTCATTTGGGCTTTGGCCAGGGCAGAGGCGGGTGTTTCGAGTCCACCTTCGGCATAAAAATGCTGCATGAATTCAGCTGAAACCGCATCACCAACGCTGCGAAGGCTGGCCACCACTTGGCGGCTGCCGGCGGCCAAAAAGCTGCCGCCCAAACTCATGAGGCCCTCGCCGTCACGGCTTCTGGCCGAGGCGCAACTGGCCAAGACGACGGTTTGGGGTGCAAGGCCCCCTTCCAGCACTTCGTGCGCATAGAGTTTTCCGTCGGCCAGCAAAATGCTGGCGCCTTGGGCTTCCAAGCTGGTGTGTGCGGCCAAGTGCAAAAGCTGGGCGCCCGAAAGCCGCTCAAACACCGAGCGTTGGGCGCGTGCACCCAAAAAGGGCGCGGCTTTCAAAAGCTGGGCCACTTGCAGGGCCTCAGTCTGTGCATGCGGCAAGTCTCCCGTGGGGTTTCCCACCACCACAATGTTGCCGCCATGCCGTGTGCGTGCATGCAGCAGCGCCGCCACCTTGAGGCTGGGCGCCCAGGCCACGGCGTGGCGTGCGGCCAGCCACTCGCCTTGCACGCGCAAGGCGGCCCAGGGCAAGCGGCGCACAGCTTCTTGCCCCACCAGTTGCACGTGGGTGTCCCGTTCAAGCCCTTCCGGCCACAAAAGCGCGCCCAAGGCTTCAGCTTCTTGAGGTTCAGAGGGCGAAAGCGCAAAAGCTTCCAGCCGTGGCATGAATTCCTTCAAAGGCAGGCTATGCACTTCTTTCAGCTTTCCTTTGTGAAACCACAGGCGATAGAAACTCGCGTCTGAAGAAAAAAACAGCAAAAGCTCATCTTGGCTCAAAAGCTCAAGTGCCTTTTCAACACTGAGTTCGGGGGCTTTGGCAGCCGTTGCTCCATGGGCCTGCTCTGTGCGCGCCAAAAGAGCATGTACCTCTGCAGCGCTGCTCAAACCCGGCGCAAGCTTGGCCGAAAGCAACTCCATGAAAGTCGGCGCCATGAGTTTTTCAGCCACTTCCAAGGCTTCAAACACCCTGCCCTCATCCATATGTGCTTCAAAAAGCCACTCAAAAGCCCATCTGCGCGTGCGCAAAAAGCTGCTCCTTTGCTCAGGAGCGACCAGGGCTTTGTGCATGCCTTCCAGTTGTTGGACGACTTCGTTCAACACGGTCTCGGCTTCCTGCTTTTGGCCCAACTTGGCCAAGGCATCTGCGCGCAAAGTGGCCATCCATTGTCGTTGATTGTCCGTGAGCTTCAAGTTTTGGGCTTCGCTCAATATGTCAATCATTTTCAAATAGTTTTTTTGCTCAGCAGCCAATTCGGCACGAAGAAACAAAACCTCTGGAGCAGCTGGAACGGCCAAAAGGTGCAAATGCTCGTTCAAGGCGGCTTCGGCCTTGTCGAGTTGCCCCTGATAGAGATGGGCTTTTGCCAGGCCATACCAAGCCTGGAGGCACTCATTGTCACAAGGTTTGCCTTCGTTCAAATTCACAAGGCGCAATAACTGTTGTTCGGCCAAGGCCCATCGCTCTTGGTCCAGGCTTTGGAAGGCGCGCAAGAGCAGCAGATAGCGGTGCGCTTGGGGGCTTTGGCTCTTTTGCCAATGCAAGGCCTCGGCTGAAGCCAAGGCATTTTCTGCAGCCAATTTATTGCCGAGCCACATTTCGATGGTGTGCTGCATGGCCAGCAAAAATACCTCGGTTTTGAAGTCTTCAGAGGTTTTAACTTCATGGAGGCCACGCTGCACCCAGGCCGCGCTCTCTTCAAGCTTGTTGTCGTCGCGGCTCATCAAAGCCAGTCGAAAGGCCGCACGAGTGGAGGCTCTTTGGTCCTTGGGCGTATGGGCAGAGACGCTTTGCTCCAAAGCTTCGGCATAGGCCTGCTCGAAAAAGGTTTTGGCCTCGTCGCGCTGCCCGCGCTCTGCGGCGGCCACGCCCAGCAAATAGAAGGCTTGGGGTCTTCTGGGGGTTTTCAGCAAAAGCGCGCAGAGGCGTTCGACTTCGTCGAGGTTCGAAAGCTGCGAATGGCTTTCTGCGGCCAAGGCCAAGAGGCGTACATTATGGCTGCTGTCGTGGGCTTTTTCACACAAGAAGGCCGCCTGCACAAAGTCCCCCTCCTCGAAGGCCTTTTCGCAGCGCTTTTCAACAGAGCAAGCCAGGGCGCCTCCCAGCAGCCAGCACCAAACCACCCACTCTCCCAAGTTTTGGGTGCGCTTGCATGTAACATTCCGTCTTTCCAAGCGCCCAAGCTATATCATGCATAGGTATGTGGAGGAAACAAAGCTGCCCAAAAGCTTCAAAGCTTTCCCCTCAGGGGCGAGGGGAGGGGAGTGTGCCTTCCCAAATACATTTGAAGGCGCCTATGAAGCTTTAGAGTGGGGGGACCGGGGGGAGCGTAGGGGGCAGTGTTTTCCACTTAAAGTGCTTTTAAGTCCTTTGTATGTTAGAAGTCGCCAGTCCCCTACTTTTGATATAACGCTGGAAAACATGCCGGGCTCCATCTCCAAATCCTCTGACAAAACTGTGGATGAGCGGTGCCAGAAGCTCATTCACGAAGGCGCGTTACGCGAGGCCTTGGAGCTGTTGATGGAAGCCTATGGCACCTCCGTATACGCCTTTTGCTGCGACATGCTGCGCGACACGAATGCCGCCGCAGACATTTTGCAAACCACCTTTGTACAGGCCTATAACAACCTGGAAGGGTTTGAGAAAAGGCTTTCCTTCCGCGTATGGCTGCTGACCATTGCGCGCAACCGCTCCGTGGACCACCTGCGCTCCCTAAGACGCAAAGAGAAGCTGTCGGTGCAGATGGACGAGAGTGTGGACGTGGCCGACGCCAGCCCTCTGGCAGACCAACTCATTCACAAGCAGCAGCTGCTCCAAAGCTTGGAGCAATGCCTGGAGGAGTTTCGCGCTCAAACCAAGGACACCAGCACGCTAACCACCTTGCTTTTGCGTTTTCGCGAAAACCTGCCCTATGAGCAGATTTCCAAAATTCTCGGAAATTCTACCGTCGCATTGAGGGTGCGCGTTACCCGTATTTTGCCCAAATTAAAGCAATGCATAGAGTCCAAAGGGGGGAAGCTGTGAGAGACTGCAAACGTTTCGAAGAAGAAGGGTTGGAAGTGGACATGCTTCCAGAAGAATTTGCCCAACACCTGCAAGCCTGCGAAGAATGCCGCCAGGCGCAGACGAGTTATGGAAACCTCACCCAACTTTTGGGGGAGTGTCCGCAGCCTGCGGTTTTGCCTCTGGGGTGGAAACAAAACGTTTGGCGCGCCATTGAAACCCAACAGCGACAACCGCAGGCGCCTTCGTTGTGGGACAGGTGGCGCATGGCTCTGCGGCCCTACCGCTGGGCTGTGGGGGGCTTTGCCACGGCTGCGCTGCTGGGTTTGCTTTTCTTTGCGCTACCCCAAAACACTACCCCCCTCAAAATAGGCATTTCCAAAGAGACGGCCTTTGCCTGGAATGTTTTTGACACCGCCACCTTGCAAATTCGCAATGCCGGCGCTGCAAAAGTGGGCAACCAAATTCACGTGGAGGCCTATGTGCCCCCCGCCTCACAGGCCGCCCTCTTTGTCTATGTACAAAACCGCCTGGTTTTTTCCTGCGCCTCCCTTGCGCTTGGACAACATTGCCAACAGGCCCAAAATACGCTGAAGGCCCAAATTCCACTGGAGCATGTGGGCCTCTACCGCGCCCTGTGGGTGGTTTCTTCAAAACCTCTGTCCATGCTTGGGCAGGGCTTTGACGCGGATACCGCAGCGTTTCTCAATGCAGGGGCCAACATTCAGCACCCCTTCTCCGTTGAGGTTTATTAGAGCGGTTCCACTTTGACACTTTCTCTTCGTTGGACTCGTTGGTGCTCAGCTCGCTCTTGACGAGCGTAGTGGAATAAACAAGCGAAACGAGTTTCAATTGAAACGGATTTGCAGAATTCCTTTAACCTAAAACCGCTCTAAGGGGTATGCTCAGCCCCCCTTTCGCCCCCTGTGTTTGCGCTGAGCGAAAAACTTTACCAATAGGGGCTCCAGGGGGCTGTTGGTGGGCGTCAGGGCATAGTCCACATTCGCCGCCTGGCATTGGGCTTGCGTGTCCCTCAAAAAGCCCTGCATGTGCTCCAAATAGCTTTGGCGCAGGCGCAAAGGGTGGACTTCCAGCCTTTGTTGGTCCTCCATGGAGACAAACAGCGTGGGCTCCTCAAAAGGAAAATGCAACTCGTCGGCGTGCAAAATGTGGAAGAGGGCCACGTCGTATTTTTGTTTACGGGCCTTCAGCAGTTGGAGGAGGGGGTTGGGCTGCTCGTCCAGCAAGTCCGAAAAAACCACCAGCACAGCCCGGCGGCGCAGTTGCGCGCTGAGGGTTTCCAGGGCGGCATTCAAATGGGTGCCCCCTCCGGCCTGAAGGGCCTCCAGTTGTGAAAGCACCAGCCCCAAATGGTTGGCATGCGCCTGCGGTCGCAGCAGTTGGGGTTTTTCCCGGGAGAAGCAAAGCAGCCCCACGCCGTCCTGCTGTTTGGAGGCTACCCAGGCGAAAGCGCCGGCCAACAGTTTGGCCACCTCCAGTTTGTTGTGCCCCCCTTCGCCATAACCCATGGAGCCGGAGGTGTCGACGAGCAGCACAAAGGGCGTGTTGGCTTCATGCTCAAAGCGTTTTATAAAATAGCGGTCCAACTTGCCTTGCACCTTCCAGTCCAAATGGCGCAACTCGTCGCCCGGGGCATATTCCTTGTGCTCTGAAAACTCCACACTCTGCCCCTGCAAAGGGGACTTGTGCAGGCCCGTCAGCACCCCCTGGGCCAGGGTTTTTACGCGCAGCTTAAACGTCGCAAGCTGGGCAAGGAAGGGGAGACTCAGGGTGGGCATGATGAATATACTACCCTTTTCCAAGGGGAGGTAGGGGGCTTCTTTTTGCCTTGCAGGCGGCTTAAGTTTCTCACTTTGAGCGGTTCTTTTCGCCTGCGGCGAGCTTGCAGAGAAATTCCCATCCGTGGAGGGTGCTTCTCTTCGCCTGCGGCGGGCTTGTAGAAAAATTCCCCTCCGTGGAGGGGTACCGGCATAGCCGGGGAGGTGGTAGTTGTTTAGGGCTCAGGGCTGTAGGGGGGTAGAAATATTCTTTTCACCCCTTGGGGGGGTGTTGCTGGGCCTGCGGCCCGGGCTTTTCCGCTGCGCGGCTGCCGTAGGTTGAAACTCGCTTCGCTCGTTTAACTCCGCTCCACTTCATGAGTCGTGAAAGCTTTGCTTTCCCGCCTCACACGTTCCGCTCCGTTTCGCCTACCGGC
>WQYA01000043.1 GCA_009781495.1 Cystobacterineae bacterium | reverse complement strand
TTTTTTGGTTACTTTTTTGTCACACAAAAAAGTGACTCGCCGGTAGGCGAAACCTGCAGCGGCCGCGCAGCGGAGACGGCCGGGCCGCAGGCCCAGCACCAATAACCCCCCCCGGGGGGGGCAAAAAAACCGTTTTAAAAACAGCCGGGCCGCAGGCCCAATAATACCCCCCTGCCCGGGAGGGCAAAAATACCCCCCCCTGGAAGGCTAAAAAAACTTGACTCTTACCCCTACAGCACATACGAATAACAAAAACGTGTTACGAGAGTTTTATGAATTTACAGGCCATTAGCCGCGCTTCGGCACTCGCCGTTATGGGTTTGTTGCTGCCCCCCCTCTTCCACAGCCTGGGGTTGGGAAGGGTATTTTTACCCATGTATTTGCCGGTATTGGTAGGGGCTTTTATATTACCCCTCCGCTGGGCGGTGGGGGTGGGGGGGCTTACCCCCCTGCTTTCCGCCCTCCTTAGTGGTATGCCCCCCTGGTTCCCCCCCGTCGCCCTGTGGATGGCCCTGGAGTTGGCCCTCATGGCCGGCCTCGCCCACCTGCTGGGACGCAAACTGCCGACGGCCTGGGCCCTCGCCCCCGCCCTGCTGCTGGGACGCTGCTTCTATGCCGCCCTCGTGTTTTTCAGCGCGCGCCTCTTGGACTTGCCGCCCGGCCTGCTGACGCTCGCCTCCTGGCTTTCCGCTTGGCCGGGGCTGGTGCTGTCCATGCTGGTGGTGCCCGCCAGCGTCGCCGCCCTACGCCGTACGGCCCTCTCCCTAGGGGAGCCTTCATGAGGAAGGCCAGGGGGGGGCTATGCCTGGCCCTGGCCCTAGCCCTAGGGGCCCAGGCAGAGGAGAAGGGGGGGGAAGGGACAGAGGGCTACCCTAGGGAAGGCATAGGCTACCCCTCTGAGACGGACGAGGCCAGCCCCCTCTCCTCTGAGGTACGCGGCCTACGCCGCGAGGCAGGGGTGTGGGAGGTGGGCCCCGAGGCCTTCGCAGGCCGCCGCAGTTTTGAAGCCCTCAGCTATGCCGTGCCGGGCTGGTTTGCCAACACCAACGGCGGCCTGGCCTTCGGCATAGGGGCCAATTCCTCGGGGCAATTGGGGCTGCGCGGCCTGGGGGGGCGGCCTACCACGCAGCTGCTGGTGCTGGAGGACGGGGTACCCGACGTTATGGGCCTCTTCGGCCACCCCCTGGCCGACGCGCACCCGTCCGCCTTCCTCGCCTCCGCACGTGTTTTGCCCGGGGGGGACTCGGTGCGCTATGGCTCCGGGGCGATGGCCGGTACCCTCCTGCTGGAAACCCAGGGGGGGCTCTCCTCCTCTAAACCTGGCCCACTGCCCCCCTATGCCCCTAACCCGGCCATAGGGGCCCTAGAGAGGGCTATGGGAGAATTAGAGTTAGGGGGGGCCTATAGCACCCAGGCTACGGCTATGGCCCTGGGCGGCAGCGAGGCCATTCACCGCTGGGGCGGGTTTATACGCGCCGCGCGCAGCAGCGGAAGCCGCCCCTCCTCCCAGGCCCAACAGGTGGACGCCATGGCCAAAGCCGCATGGGTGCTGCCCGGCGGCCTTGAGTTGGCCCTACGCAGCCGCGTGGACGCTTTCTCCGGGGAGGACCCGGGGCCCACCTATGCCCCCTTCTCTAAGCATAGCTATGAGGCCCTACGCTTCAGCCAGTCCGCGCGCCTGGAGGGGAATTGGGAGGGGCATGCCTTGCGGGTAGTGGCCTTCGCCAACCACGGCGACCACCGCTTTTGGGACGGCTTTTCTTCCAAGGACGCCCTCTATGGCTTGAATGCGGAGCACCGCTGGGCGCTTTGGGAGGCTTTGCAACTGCTGTGGGGGGTGGACGCGCGGCTTACAACCGGCTTTGCGCGCCGCGACGGGGTGGGCCTTAGCCCCAACACCCTCAGCGAGGCCGGCCTTGGCCTCTTCGCGCAGGCCGAGGGGCAATGGGGGCCCCTACGTGCGGTAGGGGGGGGGCGTTTTCAGCACATAGGGGGGCAAAACTTCGGCCTAGGCAAGGGGGAAATATATTATAGGCCCCTCCCGTGGTTGGAAGCCCACGCGCGCTATTTCCAAAACTTCCGCTCCCCTACCCTCTCGGAGCGCTACCTCGCTATGCCTGTTGCTAACGCTAAGCTAAAGGTAGAGCGCTCCGACACCGCGGACGTGGGCCTCAGCCTGCACAGCCGCGTGGGGCGTCTGACGCTGGCGGGTTTTTGGACGCGCGCCCAAAACCTCATTGTGGTGGCCGGGGCCCCGCCTGCCTTGCAGCGTGAAAACCTGCAAAGCCTCAGCGTACCCGGCATAGAGGCGCAATATACGCTGCAAACCCGCCACGGCTTGCACGGCAGCCTCTCCTTCAGCCGCCAATGGCCCGACACGCCGGCCATGCGTATGCCGCATACGCAGCTAGCGGCGCAGGTGGGCTTGCGTCTTTCGCAGTGGGCTTTTTCGCTGGCGGCGGCCACCTATGTGGGGCTGCTTTCGGAGAAATTCAACCCCCTGCCTCCTGTCACCGCTACCCAAGCGCGTGTAGAATATAGGCCCTCTAACAACTTAGCCCTATGGTTAAGGGCCTCTAACCTCTTGGGGCAGAGGCGTATGTTTAACAGCGGCTACCCCATGCCGGGTTTTGAAATGTATGCGGGTTTAAGGCTAGAAATGGGCACAGAGGGGGGGCTTTAGCATAGGGAAGAGGAGGGCCCCCCCGAGTATTTTTTTAAAGGAGGCGACAAAGTTATGAAGGACTATTTTGAGCAACTGGCCCCGCAGTGGGACAGGCTGCACCCTCCTGGGGAGCATGCGGAGGCGGTAGGGTGGGGGCTAGGGGAGTTAGAGAAGCATGGGGGCTCCTGGGAGGGCAAAACCCTCATAGACGTAGGCTGCGGCACCGGGGTATTGTTGCCGCACCTGCTGAAGGGCCTAGGGGAGGGGAGGCTATGGGCGGTGGACCATGCCGAGGGCATGCTAAAGCAGGCCAAGGCCCGGCACGTGGACGCGCGTATCCATTTCATATGCGAGGACGCATTGAGTTGGCGTTTTGCCGAGGGCAGCGCGGACGGCGTATTGTGCTACAACAGTTTTCCGCATTTTCCCCAGGAGAGGGCGTTGAGGGTGTTTGCCTCCTGGCTGCGGCCGGGCGGTTTTTTTCTGTGTTGGCATGGCGCCGGCCGCAGGCACATTAACCGTATCCACCGGGAAGCCGGCCCTGCCGTAGCCGCCGACAAGCTAACCTCGGCGCAAAGCCTTGTAGCCTTGGCCGTACAGGCGGGTTTTGTCACCCTATCCGCCATAGATGACAGGCTGCGCTGGCTGGTATTGCTGCAAAAGCGGGGCAGCTAAGGCAGGGAGTATTTTCACCTTGTCCCCTACACTCTAAAAGGGCTAGAGCCGAAGCCGTGCATGAAAAATTGGACATTTTGGCCATGCAGCCTTCTGAGTTGGAGCATTGGCTGGTTTCTCAACTGGGCCAAAAACCCTTCCGCGCACGCCAAGTGTTTGCATGGCTGCACCAAAAGGGCGCAACGCAGTTTTCTCAAATGAGCAACTTGTCCAAGACGTTGAGAGAGCAACTGGAAGAAAAATCCCATATTGTCGGCCTGGGCCTGGACAAGGTGGAACGCTCCGCGGATGGCACCATAAAATACCGGTTTGTGACGGAGGACAACAGGGCCATTGAGTCCGTCTATATGCCCTTCGAAAAACGCCAAACCCTCTGCGTCTCCTCTCAGGTGGGTTGCGCCATGGGCTGCAAGTTTTGCCTCACCGCCCAAATGGGCTTTGTGCGCAACTTGAAACCCAGCGAAATACTCTCTCAAATATATGGGGTGAACCGCTTGCTGAAGGAAGAGGGCGCGCCCGGGGAGCGGCCGCTCAGCAACCTCGTGTTTATGGGCATGGGCGAGCCTTTGCACAACTTGATGAATGTCAGCAAAGCCCTGCGGCTTTTGCTGTGCAAGGACGGGCTGAATTTTTCAACACGCCATGTGACGGTTTCCACCTCCGGCTTGCCCGAAGCCCTCCTGCGCTTGGCCCAGGCCATTAACGTGAAGCTGGCCATTTCCCTCAATGCCTCCTCGGACGCGCAACGCAGCCAACTCATGCCCGTCAACCGCAAGTGGGGCCTGTCCAAACTATTGGAGGCCTGCCGCCAACTTCCCCTCAAGCCCGGACAGAGGCTGACATTCAGCTATGTCATGTTTGGGGGCGTCAACGACAGCGACGAGGACGCTTTGCGCTTGGCTGCGCTGATTCGAAAAATACCCTCTAAAATAAACCTTATTGCCTATAACGCTAACGACGGCCTGCCCTTTGAAAGCCCCAGCGCGGAGCGTATGGAGCGTTTTCGCGCCCTCCTGGAGGCTCAGCACTGCGCGGTGTTTATACGGGGAAGCAGAGGGAGGGACATTTCGGCGGCCTGTGGACAGTTGGCTGTGTTATACCCCCCTGCCTATACCCCCATACCCTCCCCCCCGGCTACCTCTGAAGAAGAAGACTTGACAGGGGAGGCATGCCAACGCTAGAGGAGCAGAGCCTTACCACTTGCCACCCATAAGGGAGTTTTCAAAGCATGGCTGTTGTCCTTCGTCTCGCCAGAGCTGGCGCCAAAAAGAAACCCGTCTACCACCTCGTCGCCGCGGACTCGCGCAGCCCAAGGGACGGTAAGTTTATTGAAGCCATCGGCTCCTTCAACCCCAATGTGGAGCCTGTGCAGTTTGAGGTGAATGAGGAACGCTGGGCCTATTGGCTGAGCGTGGGGGCCAAACCCTCCGAGACGGTTGCCAACCTCAAAAAGCGTACCAGCCGGGCAGCAGCTGCAACCTGACAGCAGCCCCATTTTTTGGGCCGACTGTTTTGGGGGTTTTGCATGGAGCAACTCATTGAATACGTCGCGCGGGCCTTGGTTTCCTCCCCGCAGGAGGTGGAGGTGAAGGTTTTGGAGGGCCCCGAGGGCCCCGTGTGCAAGCTGAAAGTGGCTGCGGGGGACATCGGCAAAATTATAGGCAAGGACGGCCGTACCATACACGCTTTGCGCACGGTGGCTTCTTCACGCCTGGCCAACCCGGCAAGCAAATTACAGTTGGAGGTGGAGGCCAAATCCCCTGCCAATCCTTCTAACCCTGCTAACCCCCTTTCCCCCCCTTCCCCATGAAAAGCTGGCTGCAGACGGGCTATGTCTCCCGTGTATTCGCGACGCACGGGGAGGTGGTGGCGAAACCTTTCCACGTGCAAAGCCAAAGCCTGCGTTTTGCGAAGCGTGTACGGCTGTGTTTGAAGACAGGGGAGGAGCGTATTCTGGGTTTGAGGGGGAGGGGGAGTTTGAGTGAAGGTTGGCGTCTCCTATTGGAGGGAATAGACACCCCCGAGCAAGCGCGCGAGTTGGTGGGCGCGCGCCTGTGGGTTGCCCGCGAAGAGATGCCCAAGCTGGCCCCCGGGGAATATTTTTTGGAGGACTGGGTGGGCCTGGAAGCGCGCCTGGAGTCCGGCGAGGTGTTGGGACACGTCAGCACTTTGCTTTATGCGGGGCCGGTGCCCAACCTGGTGATTCACGGGGAGGGGGGAGGGGAGTGGATGGTGCCCTGGACAGACGAATATGTCCCCACGTTGTGCATGGAAGAAGGCTATGTGGTGGTACGCCCCCTCATGTTGGACTAGTTGGGGTGGAGCCGCCCATGTTTGACTTCAGCATCCTGAGTTTGTTTCCCAACCTCATTGAGGGCTATGCCCAGGAGAGCATTCTGGGGCGCGCCCTCGCCCAGGGCGTGTTTGGCCTGCACGCGGTGGACATACGCGCTTTTGCCGAGGGCAAGCACCGCGTGGTGGACGACGTGCCCTATGGCGGGGGCGCCGGCATGGTGATGAAGGCCGAGCCCGTGGTGTTGGCCATTGAAGCCAGTCGCCGCCAATTTCCGGGCGCGCCGGTGTGGTTGATGGGGCCGGGCGGGCAGCGGTTTGGCCATGGTTTGGCACGCCAATTGGCAGGGGGCCCCGGGCTTATATTGGTATGCGGCCGTTATGAAGGCATAGACGAGAGGGTACGCCCCTATATCGACGGTGAATTGTCCATAGGGGACTACATCCTCACGGGCGGGGAGTTGGCCGCCCTTTGCGTCATGGACGCCGTGGTGCGTCTCTTGCCGCGGGCGCTGGGCAACGCAGAGTCCACCGCTTCCGAGAGTTTTGAAAACGGCCTTTTGGAATACCCCCACTACACCCGCCCCCCGGTGTTTCGCGGGGCGAGCGTCCCCCAAATATTGCTGAGCGGCAACCATGCGCGCATCGCAGCCTGGAGGCATGGGCAGTCGCTGCGGCGCACGCAGGCATGGCGTCCGGACTTGTGGGCGCAGCACAAACTCAGCCCTGAGGAAGAGGACTTGCTGGAGCAGGCAGCGGACGTTTGCAGCTCAAACGAAGAGTGAGCTTAGGGACTCTGCGCGGTGGATGCGGGCAATGGCCTCGCCAAAAAGCATGGCTGAGCTGACGGTGCGGATGCGGCCGCTGGCTTTGGCTTTTTCAGAGAGGGGGATGGAGTCGGTGACGACCAACTCTTCAATGCAGGAGTCCATAATGCGGTTGAGGGCGGGGCCGCTGAGCACAGGGTGCACGGTATAAGCGAAGACACGTTTGGCGCCATTGGCTTTGAGGGCGGCAGCGCCTTGGGTGATGGTGCCGGCCGTATCAATAATGTCGTCAATAATAATGGCGTCCTTGCCCCGGACGTCGCCAATGAGATTCATAATTTCAGTCGCATTGGCTTGAGGCCTGCGTTTGTCGACGATGGCCAGTTGGCAATCCATCCGTTTGGAATAAGCGCGGGAGCGCTCGACGCCGCCGGCATCTGCGGAGACGATGACCAGCTCCTCGTGGTTGGGAAAGCGTTGGCGTATGTCGTCGAGGAAGACAGGCGCGGCATAAATATGGTCCGTCGGTATATTAAAGAAGCCCTGAATTTGCCCCACGTGCATGTCCATGGAGATGACGCGGGTTGCGCCGGCCACTTCAATCAAATCCGCCACCATACGCGCCGTAATGGGCGTGCGCGGCGCCACCTTCCTGTCCTGACGCCCATAACCATAATAGGGAATAACGGCGTTGATGGAGCCTGCGCTTGCGCGTTTGAGGGCGTCACAAATGATGAGCAGCTCCATGAGGTTGTTGTTGACAGGGG
This sequence comes from Cystobacterineae bacterium, assembly GCA_009781495.1. GTDB lineage: Bacteria > Myxococcota > Myxococcia > Myxococcales > Myxococcaceae > WRKR01. Next base: position 10,278 of record WQYA01000043.1, on the reverse strand, counting down.
GGCAAGTGGACTGGAGGACGAAGACGTCGAGGCCGCGCACGTTTTCGCCGAGCTCCACATTGGTTTCGCCGTCGGAGAATTGGGTGACGTTAATTTTGGAGAGGGGCTTGTCCAAATATTGGCATACACGCACGGCCAAGTCTTTGTTGGAGTTACCCGTAAAAATTTTAAAGTCAGGGTTAAGGGGCATGAGGGTGCTCGTAATTCAGCCCATCGTCCAGGTCAATTGTTGCAAGCCTAGGCAAGCAAACAAATGGGGTTAGGGTGGTAGTCAAGAGGGGTAGCAGAGGGGGCGGAGGGGCAGCAGGGGGGCAGGAGAGGGGCCGCGCAGCACTTTTTTAAGCATGGCCGCTACTCAAGCTTGACTTAGGCTTAGGCCGAGGTATTTCTCTGGGCTCCCAAGCATTTTTCAGGAGGGTTACCTCATCGTTAGAGACCAGAGGACCAATAGGCGAATTCGTGCACGAGAAGTCCGCGTTGTCGGTGCACAAGGCGAGCAACTGGGCGTGTTAACGCTGGAAGCAGCGTTGGCGCATGCTGCGCAAGAAGGGTTGGATTTGGTAGAAGTCAACCCCATGGCGAAGCCGCCCGTCTGCAAAATTATGGACTATGGCCGCTTCAAATATGAAGAGAAGAAGAAGGCCAACGAGACCAAAAAGAAGCAAGTTGTCGTCAAGGTGAAAGAAATAAAACTGCGCCCGAAGACGGAAGAGCACGACTATGACTTCAAAGTGCGCAACGTCCGCAGCTTCGTGGAAGAGGGCAACAAGGCCAAAGTGACCATCATGTTCCGCGGTCGGGAAATTACGCACAGGGACAGAGGCCAGGCGGTGTTGGACGATGTGGCGAAGGATTTGGCGGATGTGGCGGTGGTGGAGATGCCGCCGAGGATGGAAGGGAGGCAAATGTTTATGATTTTGGCTCCCAACCCCAAAGTTGCCCAAAAAGCGCGGGACATGCAAAAGCAGCACGTGGCAGCCCTGGAGCGTGCCAAGCGCGAGCAGAAGCGGCCTCGGGAGAAGGGGGATTCGAGTGAGGAGCTTTCTTCGAAAGATTCGGAGGTTGAGAAAGTTTCCCCGGAGGATTCAAGGATTGAGGGCGAAGCGGCAGCAAACAGTTGACAAGCACCTTGCTTGCGAGATAGGAGCATCGCCTCCTCAATTTTAACGGGAAGAAGCCATTATGCCCAAGCTCAAAACCAAGAGCGGAGCGAAGAAAAGGTTTCAGGTGAAGAAGAGCGGCAAGGTGAAGCATGCCAAAGCCAATGCGAAGCACCTGTTTACTTTTTCAAAGTCCACCAGCAGCAAGCGCCACAACCGAGGTTGCGGCCACCTTCGGGACATGGATGCGAAGAAGGTTGTCAAAGAATTGTTTCCCTATGGCGCCAAGTGAGCGCGAAGAAGAGAGAATGTCATGCGCATAAAACGAGGTGTCAAAGCGCGTCGCCGCCGCAACAGGACGCTGGAGCTTTCCAAAGGCTACCGAGGACGCAGGAAGAATTGTTTTCGCAGAGCGCAGCAAGCGGTTGAGCGCGCTTTGGACTATGCGTCCAGAGACAGAGCCCGTCGCAAGAGGGATTTTCGCTCTCTGTGGATTGTTCGCATCAACGCCGCAGCCCGCGGTTTGGGAATGAGTTATTCCGGTTTGCTGGCAGGTTTGGCCAAAGCCAACGTGCAAGTGGACAGAAAGATTCTTGCCGATTTGGCCGTCGCAGACCCTTCGGGTTTTGCCGCTGTGGTGGACATTGCCAAAGCCGGCGCCCAAGTTGCGGCCTGAGCCCCACGTCCCTTTTCTCACCGCCTGAATTTCCCAAAAAGGGCGTCTGCATCGTGCAGGCGCTATTTTTGTGTTTGGCGGACGCCGATGGCCAACTGCTCCAAACCGGCGCTTTGGGCCATGCCCATGACTTCGACGACTTTCCCGTGGGGGACGCCCTCGTCGGCTTGAATGAGGACAATGGTGTCGGGCGTTTTGTTTTTGGTTTCAGTGAAGACGGCTTCCAACTCCTCCTTGCTGAGGACTTGACCCGAAGCCACAAGTCGCCCATCATCCAAAATGGCAATGGGCAAGTCATTGGAAGGCAAGGCAGTGCTGGCGCTTCCCCCCTGGGGGAGGTTAACGCGTATTCCGTCTTGGGCCAAGTTGCCCTGGGGGGCCATAATGACGGAGCTGGTAACCATAAAAATAATGAGCAGCACCAAAAAAATATCCGTCAAAGGCGTAATGTTAATTTCAGAGAAGACGGCCTCATCTTGGTTTTCTTCGTCATTAGGAAGAGGGGAAGCCGACATGTGCTTTAAACCTCTTCTGAGGGGGGGGCAGTAGGGGGGCCAGGGGGGGTACCGGCAGGAGGAGGCATAGGGGGGGAGGAAGCCGCCAGCAGCAACTCGGTGAATTCGGCAAAAATCAACTTAAATTCCATAGAGAGTCGGGAGAGGCGCGACTGGAAATAATTGAAGAGGATAACGGCCGCCACGGCGACGAGGATGCCGGCGGCGGTAGCGACGAGGGCTTCGGAGATGCCCGTCATAACGCTGGCGGGGCCTCCGGCGCCCCCGGCTTGGACGTCCAAGCCCAACTCTTTGAAGGCCGCCATAATTCCCGCGACGGTCCCGAAGAGGCCGATGAAGGGGGTGACGGCGCCGACGGTAGCCAGCACCCACAGGGGGCCTTTGAGTTTCAAAGTTTGGGCGAGTCGCTCTCTCTCTATGGCCGTTGTGGGGTTGGCGCGTTGGGCTGTTTGGAAGCCGACTCTGAAGACTTCGGCCACAGGCAAGGGGGAGCGTTCCGCGAGCGCCCTTGCTGCGGGGATGTCGTTTTGGAGGAGCCTGCGGGCGATGTTTTCGAAGAGGGCGCGTGTTTTAGGGCCCAGGGACCAGAGGGCGATGAGGCGCTCTATGGCGATGGTAAGGGAAAGCAGGGAGGCCAAAAGGATGATGGCCAAGGTAAGCCCACCCGCGAGGCTAAGGCTGTCCAGGTGCAGCCACTGCAGAAGAGAATTCATTTTCATTTTTCAGACACGACTCAATACTCGAATTCGTGGACCTCAACATACTAGACTAGAAGCGTCTCCTTTGGCATAGAATGGCGACTCAAGGCAAAGCAATGCGTTTAAAAGAAAGCCTCCCTCTGATTTTATGGATACTCTGCATGTCCACGGGTTGTGTGCACAAAGCCCCTTTGTCCACGCAAATGTCTGCGGAGCAGCTGGAGGTGCGCCTGGAGGCCGAAGCCTCCAAAATCCGCAGCATCAAAGGGCAGGCGCGCCTCAAAATAGACTCGCCCCAGCAGAAAGGGGTGTTGGAGGTGCTGGTGGCCGCGCAGCTGCCGGACGCCATTCATTTGGAATTGTTGGATGGTTTGGGGCGTCCTGTGCGTATTTTCGTTTCCAAGGCGGGGCGATTTGAGTTATGGGACATAGAGAAAAACGTGTTTTATCGTGGGCTTGCGACGCAAAGAAACCTGGAGCGTTTTTTGCCGCTCTATTTTTCTCCTCAGGAGTTGGTGTTGGTTTTGTTGGGGGCGGCGCCGCGTTTGGCAGCCACGCGGGTGGAATTTCCTGGAAATACTCAAGAAGAGGGGCGGTTTATCTCTCTAGAGTTGAAGGGGGAGAAGGGTTTGCAGCGTCTCAGGGTACATACTGAGAATTTTCGGGTTGAAGAAAGTGAAGTGTGGGGAGATAACCAGGTTTATAAGTTGGCATTTGCTTCTTTTATACGTTTAGGGGCGAAGGGTTTTTTTCCGGAGAAGCGGGTTTTGGAGGTTTCGTCCTCGCAATTGTTTTTGGAATTAAGCTACACAGACTATTCCCTAGAGCCGCTGTTGGAAGATAAACTGTTTACTTTAGTTTTGCCTCAAGGGATTCGTAGGGTTGAGGTTGAAGAAGCCATAGACTGGGAAGGGGAGGGGCGCTCAACAGAGGGAAAGGGGTTGGGGCCATAGGCCGTTAAAGCTTGAGGAGCTTAGGGGTATTTTGAGATGTTAAGCAGATAGGGCTAGGCGAGGGTTGGGTTTCGGTTATACTCGGCAAAAAAGCGTTATGCCTGCTTATGAAAAAGAAAATTGGTGAAATTCTTATAGCCCGCGAAGTGGTTTCTGCTGAGGACATTGGTGAGGCATTGGCGCTCCAAGTGGAGGGCGACCCCAACCGACTTGGGGAGATTTTGGTTCAGCAAGGCCGGCTTGGGGCGGATGCGCTTGCGCGGGCATTGGCCGAACAGAAGGCGCTGCCCTATACGGAGCTGAACCTGGTGTCTTCCTCGTTTGCGCAGAAAGTGCCTTTGAAGTTTCAGCACCGTCACGGGCTGATTCCTTTTGAAGAGGCTGCGCCGGGTGAGTTTTATATAGCCGTTGCGGATCCGATGGCGACAGACGCCATTGAGCGGGCGAAGAATTGGTTGAAGGCCAAGTCCATACAACTCTATATGGCTTCTTCGGATGAGATAGAGCGGGTACTTTCAGCCCTAGAAGACCAGGAGTTGGTTTCTGGGGAGGTTTTGCTTTCCTCCGAAAGAGGCAGTGTTCAGAAAAAATCTGAGCTTTCTGAAGAAGACTTGTTTGGCTCTCTTCAGTTTGACGAGGAGGGGCCAGCAACGGGGGTGGTGTCCTCCTTGAAGCAGCAATCCAAGGCAGGCAGAGGGCCGAGGATGCCGGACAGATTTGAGGAGACGACGCAGGTTGTGAGTCGTCCGGGACCGCCTCCAGAAGTGGACACAGATGCAGAGACTGTTTTTTTGAAGGCCGACGCATCTTCGAGGAAGGTTCGGAAGCTTTCAGTGTTCGAAGTCTCGGAAGATGCTCGCGAAAAAACGCCCCGGTCCAATTTGAGCGAAAGCTTGCCGAGTTTGTCTCCTTTGGGTGCGCAGCTTGCGGAGTTTCTTGAGGGGAAGGGGGCTGCGGAGTTGGCAGATGTTGTGATTGGTTTAGCGGATTTGCTTGTCAAAAAATCTGTTTTGTCTCGCGAAGAGGTTTGGGAGATTTTTGCTTCGTCGCCCACTGAGAAGTGGTGAATGTGGAGCCGGTTTTTATTCAGCCATCACCGAGAGGATGAGTTGCATCGTTGTTATGCGGTGCGCGGGAGGTTTTTTTGTGCGCGCTGTGTGGGCCTCTATCCGGTTTTGTTGTTGGCCTGGGTGCTTCAGTTTGTTTTTCATGTTTCTTCGCAGGAGATGTTGGTTGAGCGTTGGATGGTTTTAGGACTGAGTTTGCCGGCGATGGTGGATTGGGTGTGGGGCCAATTTTGGCCCAAGGCTTTTTCAAACGGGTGGCGCACGTTGACAGGCGGACTTTTGGGACTGGCTTTGGGGCGCATGCTCTATATTCACATGAAGGAGCCGTTTCCAGTAGGTTTGTGTTGGCAACTGTTGGCGGGCCTATTTGTGGTGTTGCTGGTTGTATTGCTCAAGTGGAGAAGAGCCATTCGTTCCTCGCAAGGTTCGAGCGAAGAGGGCTAGGGCCTGTGCGGTTTTGTTACTTATAGGTATCCATGAGAAATGCAGTTGGCAGAGTGCAGAGGATATGCCTACATTTGGAAAAATGAGAGGGGATGGGTTTCCGGTTTAATGTATTCGTTCGTTTAACGGGAGAAGCTGCTGTATGTTGAAGGGAAAAATGCCCCTTGTGCTTGCGTTTGCTCTGGCTGCTTTTGCGGGGATTTTGGCTTTCACCGCTATCAAAAGCCAGGCGCTGGAAGTCAAAAGGGGTTGGAATTTAAAGACGGTGATTGTTGCCAATGTCGACATTCCAGAGGGCACGGATGTGACGAGGGATATGTTGGCATTATATGAAGTGCCTGAGCGTTTTGTAACGACTTCCAACATTGGCGCTGGAAGTGTTGACGCCATTCAGAACCAGAAGATTTTGGCGAACGTCCAAAAAGGCGATCCCATATTGTGGTCACAATTTTCGATGGCCAAGCCTCTGGAACAGCTTTCCAGGAAGGTTTTGAAGCGCATGCGTGCCTTTACCTTGAAAGTGAACAACACCTCTTCCGTAGGCGGGTGGGTACGCCCCAATGATAGGGTAGATATTATTGGGATTTTCAGAGACTCTCAATCACAAGAGAACATTTCGATGACGCTCATGCAAGGTGTTGTGGTGTTGGCGACGGGAACGATTACGGGCACCACGAATGCTGCGCTGATATCCGAAGGAGACCGCAAATACAGTGAGGTTTCGCTGTTGGTTTTGCCTGAAGATGTTGAGCAATTGGCGCTGGCGCAAGAGCTTGGCTCTTTGACTTTGTCCTTGCGCAACGAAGAAGACACGGATGTTTCTTCGGACATGCGAAAGACAACCATTCGCACATTGACGGATCCAGAAATGCAAAAAAGCCTGGGGAGAAGACGTGAGAGAATGATTGAAGTGATTCAATCAGGCGTCGCTCGTTAAAGGCAGGAATGCTTTATGAATGCATTGTATCCAGGGCTGGCAGCTCTTTCTATTACGGTTGCGTTGTTCCTTTTGTTCTTGGTGATTTATGGTGTTTTTGTCCGCGCCTATGAACAATACCAAGAGCGCTATGTGGTTCGTTCTTTGGATGATTTGGGGAACATGTTTTTGTTTATCGATCCCCGACAGTTGTTGATGATGAATATGGCGACCATGGTTCTTTTGGGGTTGTTGGCCTATGTCATTTTCAATGGCCTTTTGGCCATTTTTGCCACCATTTTTGGGTTTTTTTTGCCGATGATTCTCATCAAACAGTTTCGCAAACGGAGAATTCGTCTTTTCAATGCGCAATTGGTGGATGCTTTGCAGGGCATGTCCAATGCCTTTAAGGCAGGCCTTACATTTCAACAGGCTGTTGAGTTTATTGCCAAAGATGCGCCGAGTCCTCTGGGGCAGGAATTCACTTTATATGTGCGTGAAGTCAAATTGGGGGTGCCTTTAGATCAGGCTTTGCTGAACATGGCTGCACGTGTGGGCTCCGAGGATTTGGATTTGGTGGCTGTTTCGACAAATATTGCGCGCCAGCTGGGAGGCAACATGTCGGAGATGTTTGAAACCTTGTCGGGCACCATCCGCGAGCGTTTTCGGTTGGAAGGAAAAATTGCGGCGATGACGGCACAAGGAAAATTGCAGGGGTGGGTTGTGGCTGCGATGCCGATTATTCTTGGGATGATTGTCAACTACCAAAGGCCGGATTTGATGCAACCGCTGATGAACAGTTATTGGGGCTATCTCATGGTAGGCGTCGTCGCCGTTATGGAAGTTCTCGGCATGCTGATTATTCGGCGCATTGTCAACATCGACATTTGAGGAACGCCATGGAAAAAATATTGGGCTCTTTATATTCCGTGCTGATTCCTCTGGCGTTTCTGATTTCTGCCATGGCTGTTGCTGCGGCCGTTTGGTTTTTTGTTTATTGGCTCCATCGGTCCTATCTTCAAAAATTATCTGAAGGAGTCAGCAATGAATCTCTGGGGGGGATGAGGGGGGCCAGCAATATGCTTATCCGTCGATTGGGGGTTATCAATCGGCGGTTCATGTGGCCCGGTTATGAGCATCGCATACGCCGTCAATTGGTACGTGCGGGGGAGCCGGCGGATTATTACCCTGAAGAGTTTATGGCCCTGCAGGAAATTGGTTTGGCGGTGGGCCTTTGTTTTGGCCTTTTTGCTGCAAATGCTTTTGACTTTAATGTGCTGTGGTCACTGCTCGTGGGGCTTGTAGGCCTGTGGTACCCAAGAATTTGGCTGAGTGACCAAGTCAAAAAACGCCACCTCAAAATCAGTCGAGCGCTTCCTTATGATCTCGACTTGCTGACGTTGTCTGTTGAAGCGGGTTTGGATTTTACAGGCGCCTTGGCCAAAGTGGTTGAGAAAGGCAGGGCAGGGCCTTTGCGCGACGAATTTAATTTGGTGCTCAAACAGCTTAAAATGGGCAAGGGCAGGGAGGAGTCTCTCAAAACGATGGTATACCGCATCGACTTGCCGGCGGTGACGCAGTTTATTTCCGCGCTCATTCAAGCAGACAGGATGGGGACCAGCCTCGGAAAAGTGCTTCGAATCCAGTCCGTACAATTGCGCATAGACCGCACCCAACGTGCCGAAAAACTTGCCGGCGAAGCACCCGTCAAAATGTTGTTTCCACTCATTGCTTGTATTTTCCCCACCGTCTTCATTGTCTTGTTCAGCCCCATTGCCTATGCCTTTTTGGCAGGTTAATAGGGAGTGTTTCTTTGTCTTTTCAGCCTTTGTCGGCTAAGTTTTTGTTTTGCTATGGCAGCTTCAAATTCCAAGTCTTCTCGACAACGTTCGCTTCGTTCGTCTGAAAAGCGTCCTGTGCGAGCTTCTTCGGGAGAAACGCCTTCCAAAGTGGCTCGCCAAGCGTTTTCCGAAGAGCTTCCTCAAGAAGAGGCTGTCTCGCCAGAGGCCAAGTTGGTGTGTGTGGAGGGAAGCCAGCTGGGTGCAGAATACCTTTTGGCAGGGGAAGAGATGGTTGTCGGGCGTTCTCCAGAAAATGCCATCCCCCTTCCGGACAATTCCGTTTCGCGAAAGCATTTGCTGCTGCGCCAGACAGCTGAAGGGTGGATGGCTTCGGACATGGGCTCCGGCAACGGTACCCTCATCAATGAGAAACCCATCAACGAAGAAACTTTGTTGAAAAACGGCGATAGGATTATTTTGGGAGATACGGAATTTGAGTTTGTCTCTCAAGGAGACGAGGGAGAACGGCGCTCGGCCAAAGGCAGCGGCAGCGGCGCAGCCTTGGCTGTGAAAGGGGGTGTTTCTCAGACAGAAGCGCAAAAACAACGCTCGGCCAAAGGCAGCGGCAGCAGCGCAGCTTTGGAGCCTCGCCGCTCTTCAAGGCAGAGCTTGCGTGCGCGCAGACAGCAGCAGGAGGGGATGGAGACGAAGAAAAAGCGTCGAAAACTGCTGCTGGGTGTGCTGGGGTTTATGCTTATCCTCTTGGGCGTAGGCGTGGTTGTGAAGTGGAAGGAGGCCGAGAAACAGGATGAGCTGAGAAAAAGAATGTTGCTTCAACAGCAATATGAAGAAGAACTCAATGCGCGTTTCCAGGATGCAAAAAACTTTGTCCGTGTGGATGATTGGTTGAAAGCCAAGGACGTTTTTCTGGGCTTGCAGGAAGAAGCCCCTTCCTATCGCATGGATGAAATACAGGGATTCCTCAAGGAAGCAGAGCGTGAGGTGCCCAACCAGATGGCGATGAGTGCAGCAGAGGATGCGCTGGTTTTGCTGGAGCTTAAAGAAGCCAATACCCGCTTGGGAGAGGTGACAGAGACAAAGCACCAATATGAGCGTTTGATGAAGCTCAAACAGAAACTCCAAGAAGCGCTCGGCAAAAAAGTGGCCATGGCTAAAAACCTGGCCTCGCAAACGACAAACCGCGACAGCATGGTGAAACTCAACACCATGGCCGATGATATTTTGGCGGTGGTGCCCATGCATCGAGATGCCATGGACTTGCAGGGCATTGCCAAAGAGGCTCTCCACCGCATCGACCATCCCGTGCGGCCCCCCCCTGTTCCAGAAACCCCTTGGGTTGCCGTTTCTGAAAAATATAAGGCAGGGGAAATGGAAGAAGCCGTCCGCTTGGTTTCGGCTTGTGCACCCAAACATGCTCGCTGCAAAAAAATGCAGTCCCTCTTGGAAGAATTTTCCAACAAGGACCGCCGTATTGAGGCTTTGAGCGCTCAAGAGTTTTTTGCCCTCTATGAGCTGGATAGGCAACTTTCTGAAGGCGTCATCTCTATCCATACGCGGCGCATTGTGTCGTTTGCCATCCCCGCTGTTGAAAAACGTGCCCGCGAGGCCAAACTGGGTGGACATTTGGGAGAGGCAGCCGGCTTGGCCATGGGCCTCCTGAAGATGGATTCCAAGAACGCCACAGCCCAAAGCCTTATGGACGAAGTGCGCGCCAAAGCCAAAGAGACTTATTTGCGCGCCTATACGCTTCGCGCTACCCAGCCGGAGCAGGCAGAACAATTCTTTAAGGAAGTTATCCAAATGCTTCCCAAGGGCGAAGAATATGCTCAAAGAGCCCAGGAACAACTCCGTGCACTCAAAAGGGACAGAGTCCCAGACGAAGAATGAAACAAGAAGAGTTATTCGGCCAGTGGCCCCCTCTACCCAAAGCCGCCCCTACGCCTCCGGCCCCTAGGCAACCCCCCCCCTCTGCCCTTTTGCTGCCCCCTACCCCTGCGGATAACCCGCCTACCCCACCCGATGTACTAGCCCACCCCCCTCCAACACTGCCCCTTGCCAACCGCTGGAAAACACGAACTTGGGCCACGCTTTCTCAACCCCCCCCCCC
>WQYA01000042.1 GCA_009781495.1 Cystobacterineae bacterium | reverse complement strand
GGATCAAGTAAAGAGTTCGAGGGGGTCGCGAGTGCTGCCTAAGCCCCCGGCAGGGCCCCGGAGGGTGTTTTTTTGGTTACTTTTTTGTCACACAAAAAAGTGACTCGCCGGTAGGCGAAACCTGCAGCGGCCGCGCAGCGGAAAACGGCCGGGCCGCAGGCCCAGCACCAATAACCCCCCGCCCGGGAGGGCGAAAGAATTGTTTTAAAAAACAGCCGGGCCGCAGGCCCAAAACACCACCTTTATTTTTGGTTTTGGGTAGCGGCCTGGCAACGTGCACACAAGTTGCCCTCTTCTTTTATTTCCTCAAAATAAATCCAACAGCGCGGACAGCGCCCCCCCTGAGCCAATGCCACTTTGGCTTTGCCGCCCACAGACAGCGGCGTCGCCTCTTTGGCCGCTTCTTCAGAGGCCCACTGCACCTGGCTGACAATGAAAATTTCCGGCAGCAAGGCCCAATGCTTTTCAAGCAGCGTGCGCCGCGCCCCCTCGGCCCACAACAGCACCCGTGCGTCAATGGACTTGCCGATGTGGCCTTCGCGCCGTTGGGCCTCCAACAAGGGCAATACGGCAGAGCGCAGGGCCAATAGCTCCGCAAACTCCTGGCGCAGCCCTTCGTCCAACAGAGGCTTGGGGGTTGGAAACTCCGCCAAAAATACCGACTCGGGGTTTTCGCCCGGCAAATGTTGCCAGGCCTCCTCAGAGGTGAAACTCGTCAGCGGGGCAAAAGCCACCAACAAGTCTTTGGCAATGTGCCACAAAGCGGTTTGCGCACTGCGGCGCTTGGGCGAATTTTTCGGCAGGGTATAAAGGCTGTCCTTGAGGATGTCGAAATAAACCGCCGATAAGTCCGTCGTACAAAAGTCCACCAATGCGCGGAAGGCATGGTGAAACTCATAGGCCTCAAAGGCCGCTTTGACGCGCGTCAACACCTGGGCAAGCCGCGTCAGCGCCCACTTGTCCAGCAAAGCCAGCTGCTGCACGTCCACAGCGTGGGTTAGGGGGGAAAAGTCATAGAGGTTAGAGAGGGCATAGCGCAGGGTATTACGTACCTTACGGTAGTTTTCGGATAGGCCGTCTAACACACCCATAGAGAGGCTAATGTCATCCCTATAGTCACTGGAAGCCACCCACAGCCTCAAAATTTCCGCGCCATATTTTTTGAATACCTCCTCAGGCTCAATGCCGTTGCCGAGGCTTTTGGACATTTTTTTGCCCTCACCGTCCAAAATAAACCCGTGAGTAAGGCAGGACTCAAAGGGCGGCACCCCGCGGGCGCCCACGGAAACCAACAGCGAGGACTGAAACCACCCGCGGTGCTGGTCGCTCCCCTCCAAATAAAGCTGCGCGGGAAAGGGCAAACCCATGCGCCCCAAAGAGGCAAAACTGCAACCAGAGTCAAACCAAACATCCAAAATGTCGGTTTCGGGTTTGAAGCGCTTGCCCCCACACGTCTTGCAAACAAAACCCTCAGGCAAAAGGGACGCCATCGGCGTGGAATACCAGACGGCCACCCCCTCCTTCTCCACCATGTCGGCCACACGCAGCATAAGGGCCTCGTCAATAACAGGCGTTTGGCAGTCCTCACACAGGGGTACGGCTACGGGTACGCCCCAAGTGCGCTGGCGGCTGATGCACCAGTCCGGCCTGGAGGAAACCATACCGTGGATGCGGCCTTTGCCCCAGGCGGGCATCCATTGAATGGTGTTTTCAATGTGCTGCAGGGCTTTTTGACGCAGGCCGTTGGCGTCGATGTCTATAAACCACTGGTGGGTAGCGCGGAATACAATGGGGTGGCGGCAGCGCCAGCAGTGCGGGTAGCTGTGGCTCAGCTTATCCCCCTTCTTGTTTAACAAAACCCCCTTCTCCACCAGCCAGTCCACCACTACCTCGTCGGCTTGCGTTACCTTCAAACCTTGTAGACGCTCCCCTACGGTTGCGTCAAAACGACCGTCGTCTAATACCGGGTTATAAATTTCTAGGGCATATTCTAAACCTACTTCAAAGTCCTCCTGGCCATGCCCGGGCGCCGTGTGCACAAGCCCCGTGCCCGCTTCCAAACTGACGTGCTTGCCCAAAATGACGGGACTCTCCCTGTCATAAAACACATGGCGGTAGCGAAGTTTTGAAAGCATTTCCCCTTTGAGTCCGCCTTGCCATTTTTCGGGGAAGGCCAAGTCCTCGGGACGAAAAACGCCGGGCTGCGCCTTCACCCCCGCCTTCAATTCCCCCGGCGCAACGGCGGCCAAAAAAGCGCACAGCAGGCCTTCGGCAAGCACCAGTTGCTGGTCGCCCAAAGCATAGAGGCCATAGTCCAAAGTGGGGTGGGCGCAAATGGCCAAGTTGGCGGGCAAAGTCCACGGCGTCGTCGTCCAAATGGCCAAGGCCAAAGGTTTGTCTGCGCGAAGGGGCAAAGTCTCCTGGTGGGCCGTCACCTCAAAAGCGACATAGACAGAAGTGGAGGTGTGGTCCGCATATTCCACTTCAGCTTCGGCTAGGGCGGTTTGGTCATGAATGCACCAGAATACGGGCTTCTTTTTGCGGTAGAGCAGGCCTTGTTTGGCAAAGGCCGCCAGTTGGCGAATTTCCTCGGCCTCATAGGCAAATTGCAAAGTGAGGTAGGGCTTGTCCCAATGCCCCCCTATGCCCATACGTCTAAAACCCTCCCGCTGAATATTCACATATTCCATGGCATAGGTGCGGCAGGCTTCCAAAAATTCGCCGCGCGTCATGTCTTGGCGTTTTTTCTTCTTGGCCGCCAAGCGCTTTTCAACGGCGCGCTCAATGGGCAGGCCATGGCAGTCCCAACCGGGGACATATTCCGAAAAGCCGCCTGACAGGTTGCGGAATTTTATGATTATGTCCTTTAAAATTTTATTGAGGGCATGCCCCGCGTGAAGTTCGCCGTTGGCATAGGGGGGGCCGTCGTGCAAACAGAAGACGGGACGGCCCAGGTTTTTTTGAAGCTGTTTTTCAAAAATGCGGCGCTCCTCCCAAAAGGCCAATATTTTAGGCTCCATATTGGGGAGGTTCCCCTTCATGGGGAAGGCTGTCTTAGGTAAATTTAACGTCGCCTTATAATCCACACTCATGCCGCTTTGCTAAAACACCCTCTGCCCGGGTGCAATCGGAAATAAACTGTGCCCTAAACCTCTGTTTTCAAATTCACGAAAAAAACATAGTATGGGCATGTCTGCCTTGTCTTTTGAATGGAAAGGAGCTTCCCATGGTTTGGCGAAGGGTGTTTTGGTTGCTGCTGTTGCCCAGCTTGGGCTTCGCGCAAGCTTCCTCCGAAGCTTGCAGAGAACGCTGTGTACAAGCGATGATGGGCTGCCTGAGCCCTTGCGCCAACTCCCACTCCAAAAACTCAAAAGACGCTTCCTTGGATTGCATCCAAGCCTGCCGGGAAAAATACCAACCCTGCTTCAAAGCTTGTGAATAGCCGCCTTCTCCTGGGGACTTCAGGGGGCCCTCCTTGGGTTGTGCCCTCGGACGTCTGCTGGAAACTCATGCGCTCCAGCTGGGGTGTCGTCTCCTTGGGGAATAGGGGGGGCCTACATGGGGGTGAATATTTATGCCCAACAACCGTATATAAAGCATGTGCTCGAAAATTCCGCTCCTCACTTCGCTTGGTTTCGCGCTGGCTTTGCCGGCTTGCCTCGTACGTAGCCCCCAGCATAGGCCCGTGGTTTATGAGAAGCCCCCCCCTGTGGTTTATGAGGAGCCCCTCCCTGAGCCCTATGTGGTGGAGCCGTATAGGGAGCCCCCCCTTGAAGTCTATGAGGAGCCTCCCTCCCCTACAGTCTATGTCGTGCCCCCCCCTGTCTATGTATATCCGCTGCCGCCACGCGTAACGCCTCCTCCCTCTAAAATGATATACCTGCCGCCCTCTCATACGGCGCACCCACCTCCACGGGGTATACCCCCGCCGCCGCCACCCCCTGTCGCGCACCCGCCACCGCCACGGGGTATACCCCCGCCGCCACAACAGCGGAGAGAGCATTCACAACAACCTATAACGCCCCAGCCTCAACAGCGGGGGGAGATGCCTCCACAACGTGGGGGGGCTCAGCCTCAACAACGGGGGGAGATGCCTCCACAACGTGGGGGGGCTCAGCCTCCACAACGTGGGGGGGCTCAGCCTCAACAGCGGGGGGAGATGCCTCCACAACGTGGGGGGGGTCAGCCTCAACAGCGGGGGGAGCCTTCACCCCAGCACGTCTCTCACCCGTCTTCTCCGAGAAGCAACTCGTCTTTCCCCTCTTCTCCTAGAGGCCAGCCCGGCGCTCCGGGGGCTTCTCGGCACCGCTAGGCCGGACGCCCATTGCCTCAGCTTGTGCCCTTGTATAGAGTCCTCGTTGTCAGCACGCGGATAAAAGCCATGCCACCCTCTATGCTTCGAGTCCTTGCCCCCGCCCTCCCCTTCGCCTTGCTGCTCGGCTGCGTCGTGGCCCCCCCTCCACCGCCCGCTCCTGTTGAATATTATTATGAGCCTTATCCTTATTACCCCTACCACTATGGCCTGGTACGGCCCCATACCGTCTATGTGCCTCCCCCTCATGTACACCTTAGCCCGCCACCCCCTAGGCCCCCCCCTGTTATAAAACCCCGCCCCCCGCCTCCTCGACGGCCCCACTCTAGGCCACCCCCCTCAAGGGCCTATAGAGGACATAGGCGCTAGCCTCCAAGGCTGCGGCGCAGCACCTCGCTTAAGTCGGACGAAAGTCGGGGGGCCTGGGCGAGGCGCTCAAGCTGCGCTTGCATGGCCTCCCTCTGCGGGGAAACGTGCTGGCGCCACCGCGCCAAGGCGCCGGCAAGACGGGCCGACATTTGAGGGTTTCTCGCGTCCAACTCCAAAACCCAGTCCGCTAAAAAAGCATAGGCCTTGCCGTCAGGGCGGTGGAAACAGCCGGGGTTCTGGTGGGCAAAAGCACCCAGCAGGGCGCGCGTTCGGTTCGGGTTGCTCGTGCGAAAGGCCGCGTGCGAAGTCAATTGCTGCACGCGCTCAAAAGTGTCTTCTCGCAGAGAAGTCGCTTGCAGGGCAAACCACTTGTTCACCACCAACTCCTCCTCCTGGTTATGCTTAAAAAATGCCTCTAAAGCCTCCTCCCTCCCCGGCCATTGGCTGCCCTCAATTAACCTTAGGGCCACCAACGCATCCGTTAAATTGTCGGCCCTCTCCAAACTTTCCCATGTCCAGGCCACGGCCTCCGGCGCGCCGCCCAATACGGCATAGTTGAGACAGACGGCGTGGAAGCTGCGCTGCGCCGCATGCGCGCCGCTGAATTGGTAGGCTTGCTTGCTTGCAAAGGCCTGCGCATGCTTCACCCACAAAGGCAAAAACGCCTGCGCCAACTTTGTGCGCAGGCTTTCGCGGGCCCGGCGAATGGCCGGCGCATCCACGGGGAAACTCAGAGCGCCCAACGCCAACTCTGAAGGCAAACAAAGCAACAAACTGCGCATGGCCAAATCCAAAGTCTCACTCTGCAAGACGCGCTCAAAAACACCCAACAAAGCCTTCCAAAGCGCCTCGGGCATGGGCCCTTGCATTTCAGCTTGCAAGGCGGCAAAGGCAAGGCGCTCCGTTGCGTCATGGCGGTTGAATTCGTCGCTGTCTTTTTGCGCCAAAAAACTCAGGCGCTCCAAGTCCTCACCCTCCACCTTCAACAACACCGGCGCTGAAAACCCACGCAGCGCGGAGAGGACGGGTTTTTGAGGAATGTCGGTGAAGCAAAAACTTTGCTTCCATTCTTTCAACTCCAAAACCCGCTCCGTCGGCGCGGACGTTTCCCCCTGAAAACGCAAGGGCAGGGCCTTGCCCTCGCCGTCCAGCAGGGCCATACGTAGGGGAATGTGCAGGGGCTTAGCCTCCTCCTCCCCCTCCCCCTGGTGGGGAAGCTGCTGCTCAAAAGTCAAAACCAGCGTCTGCGTCTTGGCGTCAAAATGCTCGGCGATGTGCACGGTGGGCGTTCCGCGTTGGGTATACCAATGCATAAACTGGGAAAGCTCCTCCCCCTTCACCTCCTCCATAGCCGCTAAAAAATCCTCACAGGTGGCCGCTTTCCCGTCGTGGCGGCGCAAATAAAGCTTCAATGCCTCGTCAAACTTTTCTTTGCCCAACAAAGTTTCCAACATGCGCACCAACTCCGCGCCTTTTTGATAAACCGTTGAGGTATAAAAATTGTTAATTTCAAAATAGCTTTTAGGGCGTACGGGGTGGGAGAGGGGGCCTGCATCCTCGGCAAATTGTACCGTCTTCAGGTGGCGTATGTCGCCGATACGCTGCTCCGTTTTGGAATTCATTTCTGCTGAAAATTCTTGGTCGCGGAAAATGGTCAGCCCCTCTTTGAGGGAAAGCTGAAACCAGTCCCTCAAAGTGACGCGGTTGCCCGTCCAATTGTGGAAAAACTCGTGCGCCACCACACTCTCAACAACGCGGAAGTCCGCGTCCGTGGCCACCGTCTTGTCGGCCAAAACGCACTGCGTATTAAAAATATTCAGCCCCTTGTTTTCCATCGCCCCCATGTTGAAGTCCGAAACCGCTACCACCGTATATTGCTCTAAGTCATATTCCAGGCCAAAACGCTCCTCGTCCCAGCGAAGGGCGCGCTTGAGGGCTTGGATGGCATGGGAGAGGCGGCCGACGTCTTTGGGCTCTGCGAAAAAACGAAGGGCGACGCGACGGCCGGAGCGCGTCACAAAAAAGTCCTCCAAGCAAGCCAAATCCCCTGCAACCAAAGCAAACAAATAGGTGGGCTTGGGGAAGGGGTCTTCCCAAACCGCCCAATGCTGGCTGCCCGAATGCCCTTGCTCCACGAGGTTGCCGTTGGACAAAAGCACGGGGAAAAGGGAAGCGTCGGCAACCAAGGTGACTTTGAAGCGCGAAAGCACGTCCGGCCTGTCCAGGGAATAAACCATACGCCTAAACCCCTGGGCCTCACATTGCGTCAGCAGTCGGCCGTTGGAAGCATAGAGTCCCTCCAGCGCCGTGTTGGCCTGCGGGCAAAGCCGCGTCTTCATTTTTAATATAAAGGCCCCAGGGGGGGGGGACAGGAGGCACAGCTTGTCTTTCTCCAGACGAAAAGCTTCCGCTCCCAGCGCTTGCTCGCCATAGCAAAGCTCCAATAACTCTAAACCCTCCCCGTGGAGTAAGAGGGGGCTAGCCTCCCCTCCTTCTGCCCTCTCTATGTGTAGCCACGCATCTACCAAGGTTTCTTCAATGCCCAATTCAAAGCGCAACTCTATGTTCGGAATTCTCCAGGCAGGTGGACGATGGTCTTTCAAATATACGGCTTGAGCAGTCATAGGCTTTAGGCTGCAAATATTTTGTTGCGCACGCAAGCAATATGCGAAGGCGCACCCCCTAAAAACATTTATGGCTTCTGTTTTTTCTTGTCCGCATCTTCGCTTTCAAGAATGGGTCCAAGCAACTCCAAGTCTTCGGGGCTCGCATCGACAAAACTCAAGCCAAGTTCCCACTTTGCCTGTTTGTCGGCGGCAATCCAAACCACTTTTGCCGTCAGAGACAAAAACTCTTGGTTGGGCAAAAGCAACTCCAAATCAATGTGTTGCCCAATTTTGTGTTTTTCATCCGAAAGCACACGAATGCCGCCGACACTGATGTCTTTTGTTTCATAGCGAAGCGATGCAAGAAGGCCTGCAGGGCGGCAAAAAACGGGCGCGCGCACACGCATAAACTTTCTTCTTTCTTCACTGCACATAAAAACCTCGAAGGGGCACTCTCATTTTCTAATCCGATGGAGCTTTGAGTGCTGTTGAAAGCGTGCGCACTTTCAACGGTCTCCATTTTCAAACGCTCTTGAAATTCGTATCTCAAAAAAACACGGCATGCGTTGGGGCCGCACAGCAAAACATCCGAAACCCACAAGCCTAAACCTATAAGCTTAAACCAAAGGGGAGAAAAAGGGATATAATGTTAGCTCAAAACCCTTACATATATCCAAACATTTTCATCCTATGGTTTCATTTTTAGGTGACTCCGTGAAACTTTCCAAAGCCTATGCCGTTTTTTTTGTGTTTTGCCACACAAGAAAACCCTCTTGGGATAAGGGAAGGCCATGTCTCGCATAAAAAAGGTTCTTGTCGCCAATCGAGGTGAAATTGCCATGCGTGTAATGCGCACGTGCCGGGAATTGGGCATTGCGACGGTGGCAGTTTATTCGGAAGCAGACCGTTCGGCCCTGCATGTTGTACGCTTGGCCGACCAAGCCTATTGCGTGGGCCCGGCTCCCTCGCGAGAAAGCTATTTGGTTCAGGAGAAAATCATCGAAGCAGCTAAAAAATCCGGGGCCGATGCCATTCACCCCGGCTATGGTTTTTTGTCAGAAAACCCGGATTTTGTCCGTGCCGTCGAAAAAGCCGGCATTGTTTTCATCGGCCCATCCGCACAAGCCATGGACACCATGGGCAACAAAACACGTGCGCGCGCGCATATGGTGAAAGCCGGCGTCCCTGTTGTCCCCGGCTCCACAGAGCCTTTTGCTTCTTTCGAAGAGGCCAAAGCCTATGCCGACAACATCGGCTACCCCGTCATGCTGAAAGCGGCAGGCGGCGGCGGCGGCAAAGGCATGCGCAAGGTTGAAGAAGCCAAGGACATTCAATCCGCATGGACAACCGCCAAAAACGAAGCCATGGGGGCTTTCGGAAACGACGCCATCTATATTGAAAAATTCGTCGAAGAGCCTCACCACGTCGAAATTCAGGTTTTCGGCGACACGCATGGAAACGTCATTCACCTCAATGAGCGCGAATGCTCCGCCCAGCGCCGAAACCAAAAAGTCATTGAGGAGTCTCCCTCTCCCATCATCAGCCCTGAGTTGCGCGCCCAAATGGGTGAAGTCGCCGTCAAGGCTGCCCAGTCCGTCAACTATGTGGGCGCAGGCACCATTGAATTTCTCGTCGACAAACATCGAAATTTCTATTTCCTCGAAATGAATACGCGCCTTCAAGTTGAGCACCCTGTCACGGAGTTAACGACGGGCATTGACTTGGTGAATTGGCAAATACGCATCGCCAATGGAGAGAAGCTCCCCTTCTTGAGACCCATCTCCCCACGCGGCCATGCCATTGAAGCCCGCATTTATGCAGAAAACCCGGACAACAACTATATGCCTTCACCTGGACGTATTACCTATATGCGTGTACCGGGGGGACATAACGTACGAAACGACACGGGTGTTTATGCGGGCTATACGGTGACGAACCATTATGACCCGATGGTTTCCAAGCTGTCTGTCTGGGCCCCCACGCGCGACGAAGCCATCGCTCGCTTGAGAGAAGCCCTCAAGGAATATGTTGTCAAAGGGATTACGACCAACATTCCCTATCTGCTCAACATCATCGGCCACGCCGAATTCCAGGGTGGAAATTATGACACGGGTTTCTTGCTGCGAAACCATGAGGATTTGGTGACGAAGAAAAACCCGAAGGATGTGCGCACGGCTTTGTTGGCCGCGGCTGTCTATGCGCACCAGAAGAACGAAACGCTCGCCAAAAAATTTGTTCCACCGTCTCAAGGAAAAGGCTCCATTTCAGCCTGGCGCGGAAGGAGAAAATAACATGCCAACAAGGACCATGCGCTATATTGCCACCAACAAGAATGTCAAAAACGCTGAGCCTGTCGCCATTGACGTCGAAACGCTTGGCAACAACCGCTATGCGGTTACCATGGACGGTGAGAAGTTTGAGCTGGAGTCCCTGGTGCTGCCCACCTTGCCTCAAGGCGCCGTGTCGCTGCTCATCAACGGACATTCCCACTCCATTGACATTACGCAGGCTGAAGACGAGCTCATCCACATCACCATCAACGGCTTGCCCATTCATGTCGACGTCGCCGACGAGCGCCGCATGCGCTTGCGCAGCATTGCCCCTGAGCATTCCAAAGAGGGCAAGCAAATACTCTGCGCGCCCATGCCCGGCAAGGTGGTTCGCCTCCTGGCGGCCATTGGCGAAGAAGTCAAAGAGGGCCAAGGCGTCATTGTCGTCGAGGCCATGAAAATGGAAAACGAGCTGAAAAGTCCCAAAGACGGCAAGCTGGTTGAAATTTATGTCCAAGAGGGCGTGGCCGTTGAAATGAATGCCAAATTGCTTGCCGTTGAATAGGCAGCTTGGCGTTTTGTGGCGCCAACAAACTGCGCCCATAAAAAAAGCAGGGCATAAAGCCCTGCTTTTTTGCTTTCAAAAAACGAGACGCTTATTTCTTTTTATCCGGTTTAGGGGTTTTAGCTGTACTCTTGGGGAGAGACGGCTCTTTGATGAAGTCCGTTGGAATTTCGCCCGTCAGCGTATTCAAAAACACGACGATGGATTTGACTTCAGCATCGCTGACAGTCTTGCCGAGCTGATATTCGGCCATCATTTTCACGGCCTCTTCCAAGGTTTCCATTTTGCCGTCATGGCCATAGGGGGCTGTTTTAGCGACATTCAGCAAGGTGGGGACTTTAAATTTATAATCGTCCTCAGCCTTTTTGGTGATATCCCCAAGGCCTTTGTCATGGAGCTCTGGCCAGGCTTTCACCGCACCCAGTTTCTGGTATTGCGTACCACCGACGCCGGCGCCCGTATGGCAGCTTGTGCAACCCACTTGGTGGAAGGCTTCCAGGCCACGTTGCTCCTCTTCCGTCAATGCTTTGGTATCGCCCGCTATGAATTTATGGAAGGGTGCAGGGGTTATGAGGCGGCGCTCAAAGGCGCCAATGGCTTTGCCGACATTCTCCATGGAGACGGGTTTTGCGTCATTGGGGAAGAGTTTTTTGAAAGCGTCGGCATATTCAGGAATGGACTCCAGTGTGGCAACGACGCGTTTGCCGTCAACGGGCATGGCCATTTCGACGGGGTTGGTAATGGGGCCCAAGGCTTGCTCTTCAACGTCTTTGGCGCGCCCATCCCAGAATTGGACGAATTGCATAGAGGCGTTATAGACGGTAGGGGAGTTACGTGTGCCCAGTTGGCCGCGGTGTCCGGTGCTGAGGGTTTTGCCGTCAACGCCATAGTTGGCCAAGCCATGACAAGTGTTGCAGCTGACGTCATGTGCTTTTGAGAGGCGCGTTTCATAATAAAGCATACGGCCCAGGTCGACCAAGTCATTCGAAATTTTTCCACCGGCTTTGACAAGAGCGTCGATGGTGGGCCCTCCCGTAAACGACATTAACGTAAACTCGCCGATAATGGGTTCAGCTTTAGCGGTCGGGGGGGGGGGGGGAGGGGGCATAGGTTTAGCGGGGGCGGCAGGCGGGGTTTCGGCCGGTTTGCCTTCCTCTTTGCAAGCAAACATGAAGGCCACAGCGAAAGCGGAAATAAGCATGAAGTTGCGCACAGGTGTTTCCTTTCCTGGTTGGACGTTAGGAATTGTTTTCCCCGCAACATCCTTGGATTTTGGCACCTTGGCAAGAGCTATTGCAGAAAAAGGCAGGCTTTCTCGAAGAAACCCCGAAGTATTCCCTTTGTACACAGTCTACGCACAACTTGCGTAGCGTGGATGTACAGCTTGCATGCGAGGGCATTTGCGTAGGTTGAGGGGAAGCTGTCCATAAGCCCTCCATTTCAACAGTTGCAACGGTTAAGGGCTCCCCAAAGAAGAAATGTTTCTGCACCAGCCCAAACCACAGGCCCCCCCAAACTCCCTCCCCCCCTTAACAAATACGCGGCAACTGCTCCCCCAGCGGCCAGGGCACCACCCTATAACTCCCTAACGCCAATTGCATGGCTACTTGGCCCTTGGGGCCCTCCTCTACCCTTCCAATAAGGGCGGCTTTTTCACCCAGGGGGTGGCTGCGCATGGCCTTCAGCAGGCGGGGGGCGTCCTCCGGGGCGCATATGGCCACCAGCTTGCCTTCGTTGGCTACCTCCAGGGGCTCCATGCCCAAAAGGGCACAGGCGGCAGCCACAGGTTTGCTGACGGCTATGGCGGACGCCTCTATAACCATGCCTAGGCCTGCGGCTTTCGCTAACTCGTTTAATACCGCTGCTACGCCCCCGCGCGTGGCGTCCCTCATAAAACGCAACTGCGCGCCCGAGTCCAACATGGCCGCAACCAGGCCATGCAAACACGCACAGTCCGAGTGCACCTGCGCCTCAAAACCCAACAACTCGCGGGCGGAAAGCAAAGCAATGCCGTGCTCCCCTATGCTGCCCGAAAGCACCACCGCGTCGCCGGGCTTCACCTGCGAGGCCCCCAACACCAACGGCGTCACCACCTCCCCTATGCCGGTGCTAACAACAAACATGCCGTCGGCTTTGTGGCGCTCCACCACCTTCGTGTCGCCCGCAACAATGCGTACGCCGGCCTCCTTCGCCGTATGGGCCATGGAGTCCACAATTTTGCGCAAGGCCGAGAGGGCAAAACCCTCCTCCAAAATGAAGCTGGCACTCAAATAGAGGGGACGCGCGCCGCCCATGGCAATGTCGTTGACGGTGCCGCACACCGCCAGCTTGCCGATGTCCCCGCCTGGGAAAAACAGCGGAGAAACCACAAAGGCGTCGGTGCTGAGGGCCATACGCCCTTGGGGCGCGGCAAAAGTGGCGCAGTCCTCCTGCGCGGCCAGCAGGGGGTTGTCAAAGGCCTCCACAAAAGCCTCCACCAATTGGGCCATGGCACGCCCCCCCGCACCATGGTTCATCTCCACGTGGCCATGCTTCCAGTCCAAAGGCTTCATTCCACCTCCCCCCTCTCCCCCTTTAATGAGGAAAATGTGGCTGCCGTCGCCGCTTCTCCCGGGGCGGCAAGGGGCAGCCCTTGGGCATAGCCATAATAGGCGGAGCAAGCGCCTTCGGGGCTTACCATACAGGCGCCCAGGGGGGAGGCGGGGGTGCAAGCCTTCGCAAAGAGGGGGCACTGGGGAGGGGTTTTCTGCCCCAGCAATACTTTGGCGCAACAACAAGCGGGGTGGTCCGCTATGGGGGGGCAGGGCAGCTGCCACTTGGCCTGGGCGTCCCACGCGGCATAGGGGGGGGCAATGCGCAGCGCGCTGTGGGGCAAATGGCCCAGGCCGCGCCACTCAAAACCGGCGCAAACTTCAAACACCTCCCGCATGAGTTGCTGGGCATGCAGGTTGCCTTCGCGCGTGGCGGCCCGGGCAAAGCCGTTTTCAAGGCGCGCTTGGCCGCGGTTGAGCTGGCAAACCAAGGCATATATGGCATTCAACAAGTCCAAAGGCTCAAAACCCGCAACGCAGGTGGGCACCCCAAAGGCCTCGGCTATTTCCTCAAAGGCTTTATAGCCTATAACGGTAGTTACATGGCCGGGGGCTACCATAGCGTCCAGGCGCGCGCCCTCTGCCCCCCTAAACGCCTCCCATATGCCCCGCATGGCCGGCGGCGTCAGCACGTGGTTGCACAATACGCTGAAGTTTTTGAGGCCCATGTGCTTCGCTTGCCGCAAAGCCAAAGCGGTGGGGGGCGTCGTCGTCTCAAAGCCGACGGCGAAAAACACCACCTCGCGCTGCGGCAGGGCTTGGGCCAATTTCAGCGCCTGCGTGGGCCCCAACACCATGCGTACGTCAGCGCCCTGCGCGCGCGCACTCAACAAACTGTGCCCGCGGCTGCCGGGCACGCGCAACATGTCCCCAAAACTGCACAAAACCACCTCCCGGGCCTCCAGCAAGGCGAGGGCTTGCTGAATACGGCCGGCGGGCAGCACGCATACGGGGCAGCCGGGGCCGTGTACCATGTGGAGGTTAGGGGGGAGGAGGGGCAAAAGGCCATGCTTGCACAAAGCATGGGTATGCCCGCCACAAAACTCCATGAGGTAATAGTCGCGTTGTGTAGCGGCTTCGCGGGCTATGGCAGAAAGCAGGCGGCGGCCTAGGGTGGGGTTAGCAAAGGCCTCCATATAGGAGAGGCTGGGGCTATTTCCCGCCTCCCCCTCTGCCCTTTTGGCCCCCTCTGCTATGCCTAGGGCTTCCCCTTTCCCCTGAGTCATAGCCCCCCCTCGGCTTCGGGCAAGCTTTCAAAGAGGGCGAGGCTTTTGCGCGCCTCCTCCTCGTCCAAAATGGAGAGGGCGAAGCCTACGTGTACCACGACGTGCTGGCCCACCCTCGCCTCGGGTACAAAGGCCGTGGAAATGGTTTGGAAGACGCCCCCCATGTCCACCACGGCCTCCTGGTTTTCCAAAAGGCGTATTATTTTTGCAGGTACAGCAAGGCACATGGCGTCCTCTTTGCCTAAAGGGTTTAAAAAACTACTGCTAATGCCCGTATCCACTAGCTGAAATGCTGTGTTTGCGCCAGTATTGCGGCGGACATTTGCCTGGGGGGGGCTGTCAGCGGGGCCGCCCCCGCAGGAGGCGTCTCACCCCCCTGGGGGGGCTGGAGGAAAGTGCAGCCGGAGGGCCCCCTCGCCCTATCCACTGCCAACCTTTCCATGGCCTTTTTAAAGCGAAACTTGCAGAAAAACCAAAAACGCGACAAAAAACAGAAATAACCCAAAATAAAGGCAACCCAGGTGCCTTAACGGAGATAATTGTTTAGACTCAGCAGGCAACTGACAGAAAAGGGAGCATGTCCGAAAACCTATACGACGAAAAAACCCACCCCTATGTTGACCCCTACGTGGGCGTCACTCTGGATGGGCGTTTTAGGATTGTACACCTCGTCGGCATCGGCGGCATGGGCCGCGTCTACCGCGCCATCCAAATCGGCCTCAACCGCGCCGTCGCCCTTAAAATTTTAGACCCCCCCCACGGCCTCGGCATCAACGACTCCCTGCGCCAACGCTTCCTCGCTGAAGCCTCTATGACGGCTAAGCTGCACCACCCCAATACCGTTACCGTCATTGACTATGGCTCTACCCATAACGGTACCCTCTATATCGCTTTCGAATTCCTTGAGGGACGTACCCTCGCCCAAGTCCTCGGCTCCGAGGGCGCCCTCCCCTGGCCCCGCGTCCTCCACATCGCCCAACAAGTCGCCCGCTCCCTCCGCCAGGCCCACAGCATGGGCGTCGTCCACAGAGACTTGAAACCCGCTAATATTATGCTGCTCGACGCCGACAGCGATACCGACTTAGTCAAAGTCCTCGACTTCGGCCTCGTCAAAGCCTTCGCCAACCACCGCCTCCTCAACATCAGCCATGACGTGACGCAGGCAGGCATGCTCGTCGGCTCCCCTACCTATATGTCCCCGGAGCAGGGACAAAGCAGCCAGGCCAACCCCCGCAGCGACCTCTATGCCCTCGGCATCGTCATGTATGAGTGCCTCAGCGGCAACCCCCCCTTCCAAGGCGGCTCCCCTATTGAGGTGATTCTTAAACACATTAACCAGCCTATCCCCCCTCTCACCCTCCCCCAGGACTTCCCCCCCCTCCCCCAGGCCGTCGAAAACCTCATCATGCGCTGCCTCGCTAAACGCCCCGAAGAGCGCCCCGCCTCCATGGATGAGTTCCTCCTCGAAACCCAAGTCCTCTTCGTCAGCAGCGGCAACCTCCCCCCGGGCACCTCCTCCCCCTATTTGCCCAATATTGAAAACCTCGCACCCCCTCTCCCTACCCCTAAAGACGCTTCCACCTCCTCCCCTTCCCATATACCCCAGCGCCTCTCCAGCCCCCCCTACCGCGCCCTCTCTACACCCCCCCACCCCGCGGCGGAGCCCAACCACCCCCATACCACCCTCTCCTTCGGTACCCCCAGCGCCTTCGCCTCGCCTCAACCCCCTCCCCCCAATATGTGGATGACCGCCTTCGCCATCGGCGCTTCCACCGCCTTCGCCATCGGCGCCATCTTCTCCCTCTTCTTCTTCCACCCCACCAAACCCTCCCACCTCCAAAACCTCGACGACTCACCCCCCTTCTCCCTCCCCCCCGTCGTCCAAAAATACAACGCCCCAGAGGAACTCTTCCTGCAAAAAATCTCCTCCTCCCCAGAGGGCGCCGACGTCTTCTTGGACGGCGTGTTGCAAGGACATACGCCCCTGGAGCTTAAATTGCCCGCCATACAAGAGCACCAGCCCGCTGTGCTGCGCCTGGAAATGGAAGGCTTCCACCCCTCTGAATTCCATACCACCCTCGGGCCCCCTATTGAAAAACACCTCCGCCCCCTCCCCAAAAATAGAGCCCCTAAAAAACCCCTCCCCCAGACGGACAATACTCCCCTCGAAGACATTCCTACCATTGACTTGGACAGCCCTGACTCCCCGGAAATACCCCCCCCTGCCCCCTGACGAAAAACAGGAGAGCACGTGAAAAAAACAGCACAGGGGCCTTTCCCGGCTTAGCTGAGCCAACGAAACAGCCACACGGCCAACTCCGCCATGGGCGCCGGGGGGGCGGCAGCCTCAGGCGCCCAGGGACGGTGGTAGGAGAGTACTTGGGCATAATTTAACAATACCAACACCACCCCTAGCCCCCAACACCAACGCTTTAGCCTAGACGAAAGCCTTAGGCGCGGACGCTTCCACCCCCCTATGCGGCTTAACGCCCCCCATAGCGCTAGGCCTAGCAAAACCAACTCCACAAATACCCCTAAGGGGCTATAGTGCAAGGCCTGCCCCCAATGCCCCCCCGCCAAACTCAATGTCGCCCGCGTCAGCCCACACGTCAAACACGGCCACCCCGTCAGCCAACGGAAACTGCACCCCCACAGGGGTATGCCCCAATAAAGCAAGGCCGTAGCCCCAACCCCCCATACCCCTGCCCCCAGCGCCGCATAGTCCCACCCCTCCCAGTGGGGGGGGGCTTTATACCACTCCACAATGTAGCCCTTCTCTCCTTGACTCACCCCCCCTTCCCTAGCCCAGGAGGCCCCCGTTGAAAAGCTATAGCATGCATGCCGTTATGGGCGCCGCCAACCGCGCCGTCGCCCTCGCCTGCCAGTGGATGCGCCAGCAATGCCCGGAGGGGGCCCTGCATGACGTGGAGGCGGAGCCGCGCTTCCAAAACCTCGGCGTGGACTTGCTGTGGGAAACCCCCAGCGCCCTCCTCGGCGTGGAGGTAAAGGGGGACAGGAGCCGCGGCCACCGCTTCTTCTTCGAGTTGGTCAGCAATTTTGAGAAAAATACGCCCGGCTGCTTCCTCTATTCCAAGGCGGACTGGCTGCTTTATGTGTTTTTGCCCTTGCGACGCCTCTATGCTTTGCCCCTGCCGGCTGTCCGAGAGTGGCTTATCCCCATTGCCCCAACCTTTCCCCTGCAAAAAGCCCATACCCGTACGGGCCCTATTGCCTATACCACGTTGGGGGTTACGGTGCCTGTGGCTGTCCTCCTTCAGGCCCTGCCCCAAACAGAGGTATGGCAACAAGAGAGGGAGGGGGGGTTTTTAAAGCTCAAGGCTGTGGGGGGGTAGAAATGTTTTTTTTGCCCTCCCGGGGGGGGGTTATGGGTGCTGGGCCTGCGGCCCGGCTGTTTTAAAAAACAATTTTTTTACCCTCCGGGCGGGGTTATGGGTGCTGGGCCTGCGGCCCGGCTGTTTTTAAAAACAATTTTTTTACCCTCCGGGCGGGGTTATTGGTGCTGGGCCTGCGGCCCGGGCTTTTCCGCTCCGCGGCTGCCGTAGGTTTCGCCTACCGGCGAGTCACTTTTTTGTGTGACAAAAAAGTAACCAAAAAAACACCCTCTGGGGCCCCGCCGGGGGCTCCTGCAGCACTCGCGACCCCCT
>WQYA01000041.1 GCA_009781495.1 Cystobacterineae bacterium | reverse complement strand
TTTTGGTTACTTTTTTGTCACACAAAAAAGTGACTCGCCGGTAGGCGAAATGGAGCGGAACGTGTGAGGCGGGAAAGCAAAGCTTTCACGACTCATGAAGTGGAGCGGAGTTAAACGAGCGAAGCGAGTTTCAACCTACGGCTGCCGCGCAGCGGAGACAGCCGGGCCGCAGGCCCAAGAAAACAACCCCCTAAAAAAAGTGCTTTTAACCCCCCCCTGGAAGGGGGAAAGAAATGCTTTTACCCCCCGCCCGCATGGGCAAAAGAGAGTGCTTCTAATAAGTGCATCCGCACAGGCAACAACTCCAATAGGGCCGACAGTTGCTTTTGCGCCTTCGCGTTGCGCGCCTGCACGCGGCGGCACAACAACAACTCATTCTTCGCTGAATGCTCCCACCCCACCAACTCTGTTACGGAAACCTGGTAGCCCATGGCTTGGGCGGCAAGACAACGCACGACATTGCTGAGGTGAGAGCCAAATTCGCGGCGGTGCAAAGGGTGCGAAAAAAGCGCGTGCAAAGCCTCCACCGCCGGCTTGCACTGCGCCAATGCACGCGCCAACTCCGCTTGGCAACACGGCACCAACGCCACATGCTCCACTCCCAACAACAAAGCGCGCGCCAAAGCATCGTCCGTCGCCGTGTCACAGGCATGCAGCCCCGTCACCAAGTGCACACGCTCAGGCAATATGGCTGTTGCAATGGGCGCAGCTATAAAACGCAAACGCGAAAACCCCAAGGCCTGGGCCATGCCTTCGGCACGCGCCAAAAGCTCTGCGTTGGACTCTACGCAATAGAGTTGCCCGCGGCCACGCTTGGCCAATACCAACTCGTGTAATATAAAACCTAAATAGCCTTTGCCACTCCCTACGTCTACCAAACAGGGCTCTTCGTGCCGCGCATATATGTCCTCAATGGCCGGCTCCAACAGGCGTATCAGGTGGTTCACTTGCTTGAGTTTGCGCCGCGCATCCGCATTCAGCGCGCCTGTGGGCGTCAAAAGGTGCAAAGCCTGAAGCAAAGCCTTGGACTGGCCTTCCAGCAACTCTGCCTCCACCTGCCCCGCCTTCAACCCCTCGCGCGACTTGCCTCTCAGAGGGCCACCACCTCCTGCACCTCAGGGACGGCTTCCTTGAGACGTACCTCTATGCCCATCTTTAGGGTAATTTTAGCCGAGGGACAGCCCGCACACGCCCCCCTTAAATGCAAATATACCACGCCCCCCTCAAAACGCTCCAACGCCACATCCCCCCCGTCCATCGCTAAGGCCGGACGTATCTCCGTCTCCAGTACCTTCGCTATGCGGGACTCTATCCCCGTCCAGTCCCTGTTCGCCTGCTCCTCCAAATAGGCCTGCCCCTCCTCCGTTAATACCGCTTCGCCTGCACTTAAATGCTGCTCTAATACCTCGACTACCCAGTCGTTTATCTTCACCCACTCCCCTGCCGCCCCCTTGGTTACCGAAATAAACCCCATCCCCAATGTTACCCCGCTTACCCCTTCCAACCCCAAAAGCTTGTCCGCCAAAGGCGACAAAACCTTCGCTTGCTCCTTCGAAGAAATACTCAGGCTGCCCTGCGAAAGGAGGGGGTGGTTTAAAACGTATTTCAACGTGTTGGGGTTAGGTGTCCACTCCAAATGAATGCCAAGTGCCATCAGCCAAACTCCTTGCAAAAGGTATACACCACGTTTTAGGATTTTTTTCCGAGATGAGAGTCTTGGTATGATAGAAGTCCGTCCAGAGGCAATTGCAGAATGCCGGTCTGCACCAACTGTCCAAAATAACAGCGCTTTAACCTTCCAGAAAATGCCCCCCCTTCCCCACTATCCTCTTGAGGCCTTCTCTTTATGAAACTCCGGTCGCCCCTTTTGCTCCTCCTGCTCGCTGCCTTCGCCGCCCAAGCGCAACGTATGGTTATTGTCCCCGCTCCAGGCAAGGCCGCTGCTGCCGCTAACCAGCAAGTCCATGCCCTGCTGTGCGAGCAAACCACCGCTGAGTGCGTCAACCCCCAAAGCGTTATGACGAACAAAAAGCTGGATTGGCAAAAAATAAAAAAACACCGCATCCAATGGGTGCTCAACAACAGCCTGAAAACGGCCCCCGCCCAAAAAGGCAAATCCGCCCAGCGCAGTTGGACAGTCGTTGCCCAAAATGGCGCTACTAAAAAAGTA
Source organism: Cystobacterineae bacterium (assembly GCA_009781495.1). Taxonomy (GTDB): domain Bacteria; phylum Myxococcota; class Myxococcia; order Myxococcales; family Myxococcaceae; genus WRKR01. The sequence goes on along the minus strand of WQYA01000041.1, from coordinate 16,679 downwards.
CAGGCCAAAGCCACCTTCCCCCTCACCCCCTCCGCTGCTTTGAGCCCCAATAACGCCAATAAACTCCGCCAAACCTTCTCCAAAGCACTCAAAATACGCCGACAGGCCCCCCCCAGAGACAACGGGCCCACTTCCAAGCCCCCTCCCGAGGACCTAGGCCCAACACAGCCACCTCCCCCGCCGCCACAACAGCAGCCCCCACCCCCTCCTCCTCCTCCCCCACCTGCCTCCCAGCGCCGAGAGAAAATATCCCCCAGGGAAACACCCCCTCCCCCTCCTCCTCCCCCTGCTGAAATGCCCCCTGAGGAAAAAATAGAAAAAACCGCCTACCCCTATCCCATCGCCTCCTTTGCCCTCGACTTGCACCTCTTTAAACATACTCTGGAATTCAGCAACGCTACCAACCTGCGCTCCTTTGACGCTACCATCCAAGCCGTTCCTACGCTGAAGGCCGAATTCTATCCTCTGGCCTTCACGGACTTGGGGCTCTTCTCCGGCATCGGCTTGGACATCCAGTTCGGCTATGGCTTGGGACTTAAAACCAAGGATGAGCTGGAGCATGCCTTCCCTATGAATTGGATGCTCATCGACGGCGGCTTGCGTTGGCGCCTGCAATTCTCCAAAACATGGGGGGGCGCTGTTACCCCCATGCTGGGCGTGCAACACATCAGCTTCTCCCACGGTACCCTGGAGGATGGGACAGAGTTGAGCGGCTTCCCCAAACTTAACCTCACCGCCCTTAGAATCGGCGTCGGCTTTGAGTTGCCCTTCGCCTCCAACTGGGTGGTCATTTTTGGAGACTTCTCCATCCTCCCCGTGCTGTCGGCAAAGGACATCCTCGCTGAACCCTATTTCCCCGAGGGCTCCGCTTTCGGAATGGAAGGCAAACTCGGCGTCGGCGTCAAAATCATCGGCCCCCTCCATGCGCGCCTCTCCGGCTTTTATTCCCGTACCAACTTCAACCTTAAGCCTGCTCCGGGAAACCCCTATTCCGCAGATAAAGCCTTCTATCAACGCGTGGGCGCCCAACTCGGAGTCTATGTCTCCTTCTAGACAGGCCGCCCCCTAGCCACATACACGGTTGCGGCCCGTCTTCTTCGCCACATAAAGCTGCTCGTCCGCCGCCTTAATCAGAGCTTCAACGTCTTTCATCTCCGGCTTTAAGTCGGCTACCCCCAGCGATAACGCAATCGGTATCTTCCTCTCGTCAAATATAAACTTGTGCCCCATCGTTAAAACACGAAGCTTTTCAGCAAATACACGTACATTCCGGGGGCCGGACTCCGGGACAACCACCGCAAACTCCTCCCCCCCATAACGCGCAAAACATTCTTCTTTCCGTATGAACGCACACACCATCCCCGCTAACTCCTTCAATACATAGTCCCCCGCTAAATGCCCATATTGGTCATTCACCGCCTTGAAATGATCAACGTCAAATAAAATTAAACTTAAATCCCTCGAATAACGCTTCGCCCTGCCCAACTCCCGCTCTAAAAACTCCAGAAAATAACGCTTGTTATAAATTTGAGTCAGACCATCAATAATCGTAAGCTTATAGATTTCTTCATAATAAAGTGACTCGACATTATTCCCCTGTAAAAACTTGAAAATTGCCCCCCCAACCTTTATTAAGTCCCCACTTCTAAGCATGTGCTCTTCGGACAGTTCTTCTTCGTTTAAATAAGTCCCATTCGTCGAGCCCAAGTCCACAAGGTGAGGGTGCCCTTCTCGAATGGTAATTTTGGCGTGTCTGCGGGAAACATTGTCCAAATCAACGACAATGTTGTTTTTTGAATCTCTTCCAATGGTAGACTCTTCTATGTCGAGCACATATTTCTTCCCAAGGTTAGGGCCATGGATTTGCACAAGACACCCCTCCTGACTAATAGAGAAGTGCTGGTCGAGCTTGTCAACTTTTGTTACTCGGGTTTCTTGACTGCACATGATTGCGGAACCTATCACAGCATTAGGTAGCTATGATGCCATCCAAAATAATTTTCCTCCTACAGGCAACTCTTTTCATCTTTATGGTGGCCTGTTCCCATTCTATAACCCCTCCCCCCCTTACCAACCTCCCCCTTCGGCAACAATTTCGAGACTGGCGCTCCATTCACGTCTGCGAAGCCGATCAAAAGCTCGTCGAAACCGAATTGACCCGCTTCAACACGTTCGCAGACACCTTCCTGGAAGATACCTCCGGGAAAACAAAACTTTCTGAAAACCAACAAATTGCCCTCCTGAAACTGAGCCCTCAAGTCAAACCCTTGTTGGACGGCTTCGGAAATCTCATCTTCCAAAGCCCCAGTTGCGCTTTTGCTAAAAATGCTCGAATTATGAGCTTGGTCCGCCGCGCCTCAGGACTTCTCTCCCAGTCTCGCCAACGCCTCGAACAAGCCCCTGAACTCCTCTGGATACTTGAAGAAGGCAAGGCCATCGACGAGTGGAAAAAACAACAACCCTCCATTATCGCCAAAGCACGCAAAGAATGGTGCCCCACGCCAGAACAACGTAGCCCCGCCCCGGACATCTTCTATGTCTCAGAAGACGAAAACCTCCGAAAAGAATGGTTGTTCTGTGACGATACGAAAATGGTTGCTGAGCCTGGCAAAGAAATCTCCCTCATCCTCCCCAAAAACCCTCCTCGCAACCATCGAAGCTATCCTAGAAAACTCTATTTCGAAGCAGCTGAAAGCTATCCTGACAGTCAAATTCAACGTCCCCCAAAAATGAACAGTGAAGAAAAGGAGAAAACACCATGAGCAAGTCTCTTGCAATGGTTTTGGCTGGCGGCGCAGGAACACGTTTGGAACCCCTAACGCGAGAACGCGCCAAACCGGCTGTGCCTTTCGGCGGGCGCTATCGCATCATCGACTTCTGCCTCTCTAATTTTGTTAACTCGGGTATTTATAAAATTAAAGTCCTTACCCAATATAAGTCCGACTCCCTCAATAACCACCTCTCGCGCGCCTGGCGAATGGCCGCCTTCATGGGCCACTATTGCGAGCCTGTCCCGGCACAAATGCGTACGGGAGGAGACTGGTATAAGGGCTCGGTCGACGCCATCTTCCAAAACCTTAACCTCATCTCCGACGAACAGCCCGACCATGTCTATGTCTTCGGCGCCGACCACATTTATATTATGGACGTCGCGCAAATGGAGGCCTTCCACCGCCAAAACCAAGCCGACTGCACGGTGGCGGCCATTCCCGTGCCCCTTGAGGAAGGCTCCCAATTCGGCATTATTGACGTGGACGAAAATGGAGCTATCCGTAACTTCCTTGAGAAACCTAAAAACCCACCCCCCATGCCTAACAACCCTAAAATGTGTTTGGCCTCCATGGGTAACTATCTGTTCAATACTTCTGCGCTCGTGGATGAGGTGGTGAAGGATGCGAAGGACCCTAACTCTTCCCATGACTTTGGTAAATCTATCCTGACCAAGTTGCATAAGCATGCCCGCGTCTATGCCTATGACTTTGCCACCAACATTGTCCCTGGGCAGACGCAAAACGAGCGCGGCTATTGGCGCGACGTTGGAAACATCGACGCCTATTATGCCGCGAATATGGACACCATCGCCGTGGAGCCCGTCTTCAACCTCTATAACCAGCAATGGCCCGTCCGCGCTTATATCGCCAGCTTGCCTCCAGCGAAATTCGTCTTCGCAGACTTTGAGCAAAACCGCGCAGGTTATGCCACGGACAGCATGGTGAGTGAAGGCTGCATCCTTTCGGGAGGCCGCGTCAACCGCTCCATCCTCTCGCCCAAGGTGCGCATCAACTCCTATTCCGAAGTCTCAGACTCCATCCTCATGGAGAATGTTGAAGTCGGACGGCATGCCGTCATTCGAAAAGCGATTATTGACAAAAACGTCACCATTCCTCCCAACACCACCATTGGCGTGGACTTGGAAGAAGACCGAAAGCGCTTTCATGTTACCGACAGCGGCATCGTCGTCATCGCCAAAGGAACACAAATCGACTGAGGCGTTGTCCTCTCCAATGATGCCTCATTGCCAGCGCTGCGCCCAAAATTTGGCAGGCATGGGCTTGTCTCTTTGGGTGGTGGGTTTGCTGAGCTTTGAAGCTTTGGCGCATGTGGGCGCGGGGCTTTGTCTTCTTGCTGCGTTTTGGGCGCGTCCGCCATGGGCTCAACTCAAAGAAGCCGTCTGGACTTGGCGTTGGCTTTTGACTTTCATTCTCTGGGCCATTTTTGCCCCCTTGTGTTTTGGCCATGTGCCCAAAGGCTCCGGGGTTGGACGCATGTTGTTGCTTGTGGCGCTTCCTGTGGCTGCCCACGCTTTTCTTTTGGCAGGCCCCAAGTGGACATGGCGCGTGCTTTGGGGCGGCATGGCTTTGTGGGTGTTGTCTTGTCTGACGGCAGCCTTTCAGCATTTTGGCCTCTGGCCTTCGGCAGAAGGGTTTGCCGCCTTCTCTTTTCTCAAAAGCAACTTCTACCGCGTCTATGAAGAAGTCCCCGGACAACCCGGCCGCTATATGGCGGGCGGGCTTTTGTTTCACCGTCTGAAGTTTGCCACCACGGGCAGTCTTTTTTCTCTGCTGAGTTTGGGGCTTGCACTTTTTGCCGCCAAGCGTCGTTGGCATTGGGTTGCTGTTTGTGTGTTGGGCAGCTTTTCCGTTGTTTGGTTCCCCTTTGCACGCATGGCCGCATTTTCTTTGTGTTTGGCTTTGGCCTTTCAACTTTTGCTTGGAATGCCCAAACGCAAGTGGGCCCTGCTGTGTATTTCCGGGCTTGTTTTGGCTTCTGCATTGGCCCTTGCATGGAATGAGGGCTTGCGCCACCGCCTCATTTCTTCGTTAAGCCATGCAGGCAGTGGCGACCGCATCACCCTTTGGAATTCAGGTTGGCGCGCCGTCAAATCCTCACCGCTGGTCGGCGTCGGCGCAGGCAAATTTCAGCCTTCGGCATTTCCTTCGGAGGACATGCCTTTGTATGTGAAAGAAAATCCCGGGAAAGCCCACAACCAGGCGCTGTCTGTTGCAGCTGAAAGTGGTCTCATAGGTTTGTTTCTCGCATTCATGGCTTTTTTGGCTTTGGCCAGAGACTTTCTTCGTCAAAAGCGCTTTGGCGCAACCGGTTTGAGCATTTTGCTTTTCTTCGCGTGCCTCAGCTTCATGCATGACCCGTTGTTTCAAGACATTGCCATTTTGGCCTTCACGTGGGCGTTGGGGGCTTGTCTGGCGCTTGCTAAGTCGACATCCGCGCAAGACGCTCATCCACCCGAGCCAACATCTGCTTCTTTGACGCCTCCTCCATAAAAGCGGCCTCAAAACCGTTGCGCGCCACAACACACAACTCTGGAAGGCTCATCCCCATTTCAAAATAGGCGCGTGCATATTCTCTGGAGAGGGTGGTGTCCGAAACCAGACGGTTGTCCGTATTCAGCGTCGCACACATTCCTTGGCGTATAAAATGTTTCAGCGGGTGCTTTTGCATGTCGGCAACAGCCGCGGTTTGCACGTTTGAAGTCGGACAGCATTCCAAGGGAATGCGCCTTTTCAAAACCTCCTCTTCCAAAGCCGCATCCTCCACCAGGCGAACGCCATGTCCAAGGCGTTGGGCTTTCAACATGTGCAAGGCCTCCCGCACAGAGTCCGCGCCGGCGGCTTCTCCTGCGTGTACCGTTATGGAAAGCCCAAGCTGCAAAGCCCTTTCAAAGGCAAGCTTGTGGGGAGCGCCCGGAAAGGGTGCTTCTCCACCTGCCAAGTCAAAGGCCACAACACCTTTTCCCAAAAACCGACTCGCAACTTCTGCAAGTTCCATCGACGTCTTCAAAGGAAAATGCCGCAGGGTGCAAACAACAACACCGAAGGCAATGCCATAGGTCTGCTTGGCTCTGCCAAGCCCAAGCAACACCGCCTCAACAGCTTCGTTCAGGCGCATGCCTTTTTCTGTGTGCAGCGCCGGGGAATAGCGCACTTCAAGGTAGGCAATGTTTTCCTGGTGTGCATCCTCAGCCAACTCGAAAGCAACGCGCTCCAGCGAGGCCGCATCTTGCAGCACAGAAACCGTGGTTGAAAACACACGCAAATAGTCCGTCAGGTTTTCGCAGGGCATGCCAAGTTTCAACCGACGTTTGAGCTCCTCGGGGGAAGAGCTTTCCAGTGGAATGCCCTGTTCTTTCGCCAAGGCCAGCAAAGTTTGAATTCTCAGGCTTCCGTCCAAGTGGCAATGCAAATCCGCCTTCGGCAACTCCAAAAACCATGGTTCCAATGCTTCCTTCATTTTTTGCCTCTTTCACGCAAGCTGCAAAAATCTCGCAACAACCGTTTTGACGCCAACGGTTTCAAAGCGGACCGTCAGCTTTGCGTTGGCGCCCATTCCACTGGAGGAAAGCACTTTGCCTTTGCCAAACTGCGCATGGAAGACAAAAGCCCCCACAGGGTTGTCTGCATGCTGTGAGTAGTCGTCGCTGCAATAGTCTTCGCCTTTCACCACGCGCCAACCGGAGGCGTTTTGTTTGGGCGTCGGTGCGCTTTGCGTCTTTTGCACAAGCATGGGGTGTGGCTCAAACAAGTGTTGAGGGACGTCCAACAAAAAGCGGGAAGGTGCATTGAAGCGGAGTTCTCCAAACAGAGTTCTGCTTTGGGCCAAGCTGAGAATGAGTTTCTTGCGTGCACGCGTAAACCCCACATAGCAGAGTCGACGCTCCTCCTCCATCTGCTCCTCGTCTACCTCAAACCCTGTTGCACGTCGGTGAGGAAAAACCTCCTCCTCCATCCCTGTCATAAACACCACGTCAAACTCCAACCCCTTGGCTGCATGCAAAGTCATCAACGAAACTTTCCCCTGCCCATCCTCAGTGTCCGCCTCACTCACCAAACTCATCTGCTCCAGAAAAGCTTCCAAAGGAGGCAAGCTTTCCAATGCGTCGCCGGAAACAACGGCACTTGTTGTGGCATAGCTTTTGTCAAACTCCAGCGCAGCGGAAACCAATTCTCTCAAGTTGTCGGCGCGTCCCTGGGCTTCTTCTCCGCCTTCTTGCACCCAGCTTGCAAGCAACCCCGTCTCTTGAAGCATGCGTTCTGCAGCCACGGCAGCTTGTGGGTTCTCTCTTGCAAAAGAAATCAGCCTTGTCAGCAACTCGGTGAAGGCGGCAATGCGTTTTTTTGCCAAAGCATTCAGGCCCTCAACCGTTTCATGCTCAAGCAAGGCTTCATAGAAGGAGCTTCCTTTTTTGCGTGCGTGGGCAAGCAGCTTTTCCAGGGTGGTGTCGCCTATGCCGCGGGCAGGAATGTTGACAATGCGCAACAAGTCCACATCCGAATAGGGGTTGGTCATTACCCTAAAATAGGCAATGGCATCCTTCACCTCTGCGCGCTCCCAAAAACTGCGGCCCGCCAACAACACATAGGGCAGGCGCGCCATGCGGAGGCTTTCTTCCAAAACCCGGCTTTGGGCATGTGTCCTGAAAAAAACCGCCATCTCCGAAAGAGGAATGCCCTCTTCCCTGGCCAACCTGTGAATGCGCGACACAATCTCCTGGGCCTCGGTGCGCTCGTTGTGTGCAACAACCATGCTCAAACGAGGGCCTTTGTCGCTTTGGGTCCAAAGCCGTTTGTCCATGCGCTGACGGTTTTTGGAAATGACGGCGTGGGCTGCATCCAAAATGTTTTGAAAGGAGCGATAATTTTGCTCCAACTTCACCATTTTGGCGCCTGGGTAGGCCTCCTGGAAGCCAAGCAAGTTTCTCACGTCCGCACCGCGCCAGCGGTAAATGCTCTGGTCATCGTCGCCCACAACAACCAAATTCCCCTCAGGGGGAACCAACAGCTTGAGCAAATTCCATTGCACAGCATTGGTGTCTTGAAATTCATCCACGAGGACGTGTCTAAACTTTCGTTGGTATTTTTGGCGAAGCGCTTCGTTGTCACGAAGCAACTTCACCCACAAAACCATCAAGTCTCCAAAGTCCACAGCGTTGGCGCGCGTCAATTGCTTTTGGTAAGCCTCATAGACGCGTTTTTGGAAATGCCATTTTTTCAACTTGCGCTCTGTCCTGGAAGACAGGCCCTCTGTCCCTTCAGAAAGCAACTCGCCTTCAGGCTCTTCGCCCAACTCCTCAGGAAGTTTCCCTTCATTTTTTTGCTTGTCGATAAAACTCAGCATGTCTCGGGGCGTTAGGTTGTGTTCATCCGCATTCATTTCCCGCAACAAACGCCGAAGAAGAGAAAGCTGGTCTGCCTCGTCATAAATAACAAAGGAGCGCGACAAACCCGCTGCCTCGCTTTCCGTGCGCAAAACCCTCGCTGCGGCGGAGTGAAAGGTTGAAACCCAAAGCGAATCTGCGGATGAGCCCAACAACTTTGAAAGCCGCTCCTTCATTTCCCTGGCCGCTTTGTTCGTAAACGTCACGGCAAGCACCTGCCAAGGCGCCACTTGGTGGTTTTGGACCAAATGTGCAATGCGGTGTGTCAATACGCGCGTCTTCCCGCTGCCGGCCCCTGCCAAAATCAACATGGGGCCATTTTGAAACAACACCGCCTCTTTTTGGGGGGGATTTAAATCTTCAATAAACCCTGTGGGCATAATCCCTCGCTGTTAGCATAAGCTTTGGCTCTTGGAAGACGGTTTTGCAATTTTGCCCAACTTCTGACACAAGCCCAAGCCAATGACAGAGCTTATTTCCTCCCAAGACAAAACCCTCTTCCTGTGCACACTGGGTTGCCCCAAAAACCAAGTGGACTCTGAAATTCTCCTGGGCGCTCTCAAAGCCGACGGGTGGCATTTTGTGAGAAGTGCGGAGCAAGCGCGTGTCATTCTCGTCAATACCTGCGCTTTCATCGGCCCAGCCAAAGAAGAGTCCGTGGACAAAATATTGGAGCTTGCCCAATATAAAAAACAGGGGTGTTGCGACACTTTGGTTGTCCTCGGGTGCCTTGCTCAACGTTATGGAGAAGTTTTGGCCGGCCAAATGCCCGAGGTGGACTATTTTTTGGGGACTTCAAGCGTCGCGCAGTTGGCGCCCTTGCTTGCACAAAAAGACAAAAGGCAAAAGCGCCTTCATGTGCAGGAGCCCCACTTTCTGCAAACCGCCCAAACCCCCCGCGTCAACACCCTTTCCCCCTATTCTGCCTATTTGAAAATTGCGGAAGGTTGTGACAACGCTTGCAGCTTTTGCATTATTCCAAAGCTGCGCGGGCCTTCGCGCTCGCGAAGCGTGGCTGACTTGCTTTGTGAGGCAGAAAACTTGCTGAAGGAAGGCGTCAAGGAGTTGATTTTGGTTGCCCAGGACACCACCGCCTATGGCATGGACTTGCCCGGCAAACCCAAGCTGGAACATTTGTTGGCTAAGTTGAGTCAGCTGCCTTTTTCGTGGATTCGTTTGCTGTATGCCTACCCGCGGGTGCTTAGCCCAAGTTTTATTCGTCTGATGGCGGATACCCCCAACATTGCCCGCTATGTGGACATGCCCACGCAGCATGCCTCGGACACGCTGCTGCGCGCCATGAAGCGCGGCAGAGACAGTGCTTTTCTCAAGGCCATGCTGGCGGAGCTCCGCAAAGAAATTCCCAACTTGGTTTTGCGTACCAGCGTTATTGTGGGCTTTCCTGGAGAAACTGAGGAAGACTTTCAAACGCTGCTTCGCTTCATTGAGGAAATTCGGTTTGAGCGGCTGGGCGCTTTTGTTTATTCCGACGAAGAGGGCACAGCGAGTTTTTTGCTGCCCAACAAAGTGCCTTCCAAAATAAAAAACCAACGCCACAAAAAACTGATGTTGGCGCAACAACGCATCCACAAAGCCCACAATCTACAACTCGTCGGCCAAACCCTCCCTGTGTTGGTGGAAGGCAGGAGTGAGGAGAGCGAGCACTTGCTGGTGGGAAGGCACGAGGGCCAGGCGCCTGAAATAGACGGACTCGTCTATATTAACGACGGCGAAGCCCAAGTGGGCGACATTTGCCCTGTGCAGATAACTCAGGCTTTTGAGTATGACTTGTTGGGTTGTGCGCAAAGCCCAGCAACTTAGACAAGGCAGCAGGAAACCAACATTGCTTTGGTTTCTGCAAACCCAGTGGCCCAAATAGGCTATAGGTAAACCTACGCGACTTCTGCCATGGATAAAACGACCCCCCCCGCGCTGCTCTCCTTCTTGCCCCAAGCTACCCCCGGACAAAACTCGAAGGAGCTTGCCTTCGACGGCTTTCTCAATTTTGTGAAAGCACAGGGCCTCTCCCTCTATGCAGAGCAGGAAGAAGCCATTTTGGAGTTGTTTTCGGGCAAGCACCTCATTCTTTCAACGCCCACAGGCTCCGGCAAGTCCCTGGTGGCGCTCGCTTTGCACGCTTTTGCTTTCGCCGAGGGCAAAACCAGTTTTTATACTTGCCCGGTTAAAGCCCTCGTCAACGAAAAATTCTTTGCCCTCTGCGAAGCCTTCGGCGCTGAAAACGTCGGCCTTTTGACGGGTGACGCGACGGTTAACCCCAAGGCGCCTGTTATTTGCTGCACGGCGGAAATTTTGGCCAACCTCTGCCTTCGCGAGGCGCGCTTGTTTGCCGACGTCGTCATTATGGATGAATTCCATTATTTCGGCGACAAGGAGAGGGGCACAGCTTGGCAAATTCCCCTCATTTCCCTCCCGGAGACGCAGTTTCTTCTCATGTCGGCCACGCTGGGCGACATGTCTTCACTGGTGCAGTGGCTGGAAAACAAAACCGGCCAAAGCGTCGCGCAAGTACGCAGCAGCACGCGGCCCGTCCCCCTGGAGTTTTCCTATTCCACCTTGCCGCTGCATGAAACCATTCAGCAGTTGCTGCGCGAAAACAAAGCGCCCGTCTACCTCGTCAGCTTCACCCAACGCAATGCTGCGGACGCCGCCCAAAACCTGCTCTCCACGGACTTTCTCTCCAAGGCCGACAAGGACAAACTCAAAGAGGCTTTGGTGGGTTTTCGTTTTGACACCCCCTTCGGCAAAGAGCTTTGCAAATTGCTTCGGCACGGTGTCGGCCTGCACCATGCGGGCTTGCTTCCCAAATACCGTCGCTTGGTGGAGCGCTTGGCCCAACAGGGTTTGTTGAAGGTGGTTTCAGGGACAGACACCTTGGGGGTGGGTGTTAACATTCCCATACGCACGGTGCTGTTGACACAGCTTTGCAAGTTTGACGGGGAAAAAACAGCCGTCCTCACCGTGAGGGACTTTTTGCAAATTGCAGGAAGGGCAGGCCGCAAGGGTTTTGACGAGAGGGGTTTTGTGTTTGTCCAGGCCCCTGCCCACGTTGTTGAAAACCTCAAACTCTCCCAAAAACGCGCCGAGGGAAAAAAGGTGGTGATGCAAAAGCCTCCCACCAAAGGCTATGCGCATTGGGACGAAAAAACTTTTGAGCGCCTGCAAACCCAAGCCTGCGAAACTTTGCTTCCACGTTTTGAGTTAAACCACGGCTTGCTCATTCAACTCTTGCAGGCATGGGAGGCTTCCTCTGTGGGAGGTTATGCCAAATTGGTGGAATTGGTTTTGTCCTCCATGAATTCTCCGGTGCAAAAACTCAACTTGCTGCGCCAAGCCAAAGTGTTGCTGGCCTCCCTCGTTGAAGCAGGTTTGTTGAGTGTGGAGAGGCGCAGCAAAAACGGGCCTGCGAGGTTGTGTTTGTTGCCCGGCTTGCAGAAAGACTTTTCACTGAACCACAGCCTCTCCCTTTTTCTCCTCTCCTGCCTCCCCTTTTTGGACAGCCAAACCCCCACCCATGCCCTGGACGTCCTCTCTGCTGTTGAAAGCATTTTGGAAAACCCTTTCCCCGTTTTGTATGCGCAACTTAACCAACTCAAAACCGAGAAAATAGCGCAACTCAAAGCCGACGGCATTCCCTTTGAGGAGCGCATGGAGGCCCTGGAGAAACTCGAATGGCCCAAACCCCTGGCGGACTTTCTCTATGGCACTTTCAACATTTTCTCCAAAGCCCACCCCTGGCTTTTGAAGGACAACCTCCACCCCAAGTCCGTAGCCAGAGAGTTGTTTGAGAGAGGCATGTCCTTTAACGAATATGTACGCGAGTTGGGCATTGCACGCAGCGAGGGCGTCCTTCTGCGTTATGTGGCCCAGGCTTATAAAACTTTGCTGCAAAACATTCCCTCTTCGCAGCGCAGCGAGGACAGCGAAGAAATGCTCACCTTCTTTCGCACCTTGCTTGCCCAAGTGGACAGCAGCCTCCTTGAAGAGTGGGAAGAAATGCGGATGCCCACACCCCACGCCGAGCGTGTGCCAAAGGAAACTACAAATGCCGCGGCGGCACTCACACCCGAAGCCCTGGCCAAAGACAAAAAAGCTTTGCTTCGCCACATACGTGTGGAGGTGCACCTTTTGTCGCGCCAGTTGGCCCTCGGGCAATGGGAGGAGGCCATGCTTTGCCTCGGAGAAAATGCCGGCTGGGAGGCCAAGGCCCTGGAAGAGGCTGTTTCCGGCTTCCTCAAAACCTATGGCCCGTGGAATTTGACGCCGCTTGCCCGCCAGGCCCAGTGGACACGCCTTGAGGCAGGCCATTCCCCTCGGCATTTTTTGGTTTTCCATACACTTTTAAATGCGGAAGGGGAGGTGGAGGGCACGCTGGAGGGAGAGGTGGACTTGTCAGCTGAAAGTTTTGCTTCAACGCCTCTTTTTGTTTTGAAAAGAATTCACCTCGGCTAGGCCTTTTTGCAGCTTGACATTGAGGCAAAACCGCCTTTAGTGCCGTGCATGAAAACACTGGGCATTGAAGGTTTTTGTTTTGAGGCGCTCCACCAGCCTGAAGGGCTTGCGCGCCTCCATGAGGCTTTCTTGAAAAGCCTGCAACAGGAAGACTTGACGCTCTTTGTGGCTTTTGAGGCCCTGCGTGCACAAGGCGACAAATTGTGCGAAACGCCTCAAACCTCCCAAACCCTCATGGGCGTCGCCCGCCACTATAGCCGCTTTGTCTGCCGCCTCTTCGGCATTGAGGAAGCCGCTGCTGCCAAAAAACAGGACTTGTTGTTTGAAAACATGCTGGCGCAATTTAGGCGCGAGTTTGTCTCAAGGCGCGTTTTCAAAAAAGGCCAGGCCCCCTTCCAAGACGGGAATGACATGGCCTATTGGCAAACCCACGCGCAACTTCTGCTTGAAAAGGCTTTCGGCTTTGGCGGCGGCGATGAGGAGGCTGCCTTTGCGCAAGCTGTCCTCAAACTCATGGAAATGAGCAAATGCTTTGGCAACAATCCTGAAGAAGTCGCCAAAGCCGACGCCTTCGTCCACACCCTCAAGGAAGCCCTCAAGCCCGAGGGCCTTGGCCAACCCGAGTTTGCCAAACTGCTTTTGGAGGAGAATGCCGAGGCCTCTCTCAAAGGCTTGCTCCAATTTTGTGAGGACTATTGCCGCAAAAGGCATGCCATGGGCAGCGCCTGCACCTTGTGGGAAACGCTGCAACTGCCGGCCCCCATGGATTTTGGCGCCCTCGTGGAGGCCAAGGTGTCCACCACCCCCGCTGCCGGGCCCGTTGAGACGCCGCCGCTACATACCCTTTGCGCCCATGAAAACTACCTCGTGCGCAGGCAAGGGTTTTTGTTAACCGACAACCGAGGAAACCCACGCAAGGTGAGTTGTACCCTCGACGACTGCGTTTTTTGCCATGAGCGCAGCAAGGACAGTTGCCGCAAGGGCCTCCTCCAAAAAGCCGAAGACGGCAGCATGCAACCCAAAAAAGGCCCCTTGGGCGTCCCTCAAACGGGTTGCCCTCTGGATGAGCATATTGCAGAGGCGCATAGGTTGAGGCAGGAAGGGGATGTGGTGGCCTCGCTGGCGATGATTGCCATTAACAACCCTCTGTGCGCCGGTACGGGGCACCGCATTTGCAATGACTGCATGCGCTCCTGCATTTTCCAAAAACAGGAGCCTGTCAACATTCCCCTCGTCGAAACCAATACGCTGGTGGATGTGTTGAGCCTCCCCTTCGGCGTTGAAATATATGCCCTCATGACGCGCTTTAACCCGATGAATGTGAAGAGGCCGTTTATGTTGCCTCCCCGCGGGCAAAACGTGTTGGTGGCCGGGTTGGGCCCTGCGGGCTATACGCTGTGCCACTGCTTGGCCAACGAGGGGTTTGTGGTGGCCGGCATTGACGGCCTCAAACTGGAGTCCCTCCCCGACGCGTGGACGGGGAAAAACGGCCACCCCTTGGAGCCCATTGAGAGCCTCCAAACCCTTTGGACGACACTCGACAAAAGACGCGTGCGCGGTTTTGGCGGCGTCTCGGAATATGGCATTACGGTGCGTTGGGACAAAAACTTCCTCACCCTCTTGCAACTGATTTTGACGCGCCATTCCAACATTGCCCTGTTTGGCGGCGTGCGCTTGGGAGGGACTTTGCGCATTGAGGACGCCTGGCAACTGGGTTTCCACCACGTGGCCCTTGCCACGGGCGCGGGCAAGCCCACGTTGGTGCCCATGCAAAACAACTTGCTTCGCGGCATGCGCACCTCCTCGGACTTTCTCATGGGCTTGCAGCTTTCAAGCGCTTTCAAAAGCGAAAGCATGGCCAACTTGCAAATACAACTGCCTGCGGTTGTGATTGGAGGGGGGCTGACGGCCATTGACACTGCCACAGAGTTGTTGGCCTATTACCCGGTGCAGGTGGAAAAAGCCCTCACGCAGTTTGAGCTTTTGTGCGCCGAAATGGGCGAGGAGAAAGTCCTCTCCAAACTCGACGCCGAGGAGCAAAACATCCTCCAAACCTTCCTCAAGCACGCCCGGCTGCTGCGCGAGGAGAGGGCGCGCGCCCTCAAGGCCAACGAAGCCCCCAACTTCCTCCCCCTGCTGAAGGCTTGGGGTGGGGTAAAACTTTGCTATCGCCGCACCCTCAAGGACTCACCGGCTTATAGGATGAACCATGAGGAAATTAACCATGCCTTGGCTGAGGGCATGGAGGTGTGTGAGTTGCTCAGCCCAACGGCAGCCCTCGCCGACGACTTTGGCGCCGTCAAAGCCCTCCGCTTTGAGCAAATGCAGTTTGTGGACGGCAAATTGTCCGGCACCGGCCGGCAGGTGGAGTTGCCCGCGCGCACCGTATGCATTGCGGCCGGCACTTCGCCCAACACGGTTTATGAGAAGGAGCACAAAGGCACCTTCCAACTCAACGCGAAGTCCGGCTATTTCCAAACCTTCAAACTGTGCAAGGAGGGCGAAGCGCTTTCGCTGGAGGCCGCTTCTCCCGCAGACAAGCGCGGCTTCTTCACTTCCTATGCGCAACCCGCAGAAGGCCACGACAGCGAGGCGCCTTTGCGTCTGGTTTCGGTTTATGGCGACAACCACCCGGGTTATGCCGGCAACGTCGTCAAAGCCATGGCTTCAGCCCGCGACGGACACCCCTTGTTGGTGGAGTTGTTTGCCCAACAACGCAAAGCGCGTGAAGGCCAAAACTCCGCCGAGTGGGCCAAGCACAAAGAGGCGCTGTTTGCCAAACTGGAAGACATGTTGCTTCCACAAGTGGTGGCTCTCCACCGCCTCACCTCCAACATTTTTGAGGTTGTCCTCAGGGCGCCCATGGCAGCCCAACGCTTCCAGCCCGGGCAATTCTTCCGCCTGCACAACTTTGAGAAAGACGCAAAACTCCACCTGGGAAAACGCTTGTCCATGGAGGGCGTCGCGTTGACGGGCGCTTGGGTGGACGCTGAAAAAGGCCTCGTTTCCGTCATTGCTTTGGAGTTGGGTGTTTCCAGCAAGCTGTGCGCCAACTTGAAAGTGGGGCAGCGTGTTGTGTTGATGGGCCCCACGGGCGAGCCCACAGAAATTGCCCTCAAGGAAACTGTCTTCCTCGCAGGAGGCGGCTTGGGCAATGCGGTGTTGTTTTCCATTGGGCAAGCACTCAAGGCTGCAGGTTGCCGCGTTGTCTATTTCGCGGGTTTCAAACACTCCCGGGACACCTATAAAATGGAGGAGGTGGAGAAGGCGGCGGATGAGGTGGTGTGGAGTGTGGATGATGGGGAGCTTATTGCGCCCAGACGTCCTCAGGACAAAAGCTTCAAAGGCAACATTGTGCAGGCCATGGAAGCCTATGTGGACGGCGCCATGGGCACAAGCCTCGTCCAACCCGGCGAAGTGGACAGAATTATCGCCATCGGCTCCGACAGGATGATGATGGCGGTGAAAGCGGCGCGCAAAGGCAAGCTTTCAAACTTTCTCAAACCTACGCACAAAGCCATTGGCTCCATCAACTCGCCCATGCAGTGTATGATGAAGGAAATTTGTGCGCAGTGCCTGCAACGCCATGTGGACATTCGCACCGGTGAAGAAAGTTTTGTCTTCAGTTGCTTCAACCAGGACCAGGCCCTCGACGCCGTGGACTTCGCTTTCTTGCATTCGCGCCTCAAGGCCAACTCCGTACAGGAGAAATTGGCGGACTTGTCCTTGCCTATTTTGAAGGCTGCGCCGCCTGTTTAAAATGGGGGGGGTTGTCCTTCGGGCGGGGTTTTAAAAGCACTTTTTTTCAGGTGTAGTTTTAGTGAAAAATATTTTCTTTTGCCCTGCAGGCGGCTGTCGAAAAGCACTTTTTTTCGCCCCTCCCGGGCGGGGTTTTATTGCTGGGCCTGCGGCCCGGCCGTTTTCCGCTGCGCGGCTGCTGCAGGTTGAAACTCGCTTCGCTCGTTTAACTCCGCTCCACTTCATGAGTCGTGAAAGCTTTGCTTTCCCGCCTCACACGTTCCGCTCCGTTTCGCCT
>WQYA01000040.1 GCA_009781495.1 Cystobacterineae bacterium | reverse complement strand
CCCTGGTGAAAAGCCCGAGGGGGGGGATGTGGAAGCTGTTGCCCTCCAGTCCTCCTCTAAGCCCCCTGCCCAAGTTTTGCCGTTGGAGGGTTTACCCCCTGGTGAAAAGCCCGAGGGGGGGGACGCGGAAGAAATTTCCCTATTGACGCCGGCTTTACGTGGGGCATTGGGGGAGGTGTTGTTGAACGGCGAGCAAGCCATTTTGTTTTTAAACCGTCGTGGCTACAACCGCATGTGGCTATGCTCCGGCTGTGGGAAGGCGCAGAAGTGTCGGCGTTGCGACATATGTATGACCTACCATTCTAAAATACAGCGGCTACAATGCCACTATTGTGGCCTAAGCCAACATTTGCCTGAGCTATGCGGGGAGTGTGGGGGGAAATTTTTAAAATTAGGTTTTGGGACAGAGCGTATAGAGGAGGAGTTAGGGGCGGCCTTTCCTTCAGCGAGGGTAGGGCGTTTGGACAGGGACACGGCGGTTTCCGCGAGGAAGCTGCACGCTTTGCTGGAGCGTTTTTCGAAGGGCGAGTTGGACGTGTTGATAGGGACGCAAATGTTGACGAAGGGGCACGACTTTCACGGCGTCACCCTCGTATGCATGTTGCTTGCGGACATAGGGCTTTCGTTGCCGGACTTTCGTGCTGCCGAGAGGGTATTTCATTTATTAACACAGGTTTCAGGGAGGGCGGGGAGGGGAGAGCGTCCCGGCCGGGTATTGCTGCAAACCTACCACCCGGAAGCTCAGCCCATAGCTTATATGTTGAAGAAGGACTTTGAGGGGTTTGCGCGCATAGAGATGGGGCGGCGGCGGATGTTGGCCTGGCCCCCCCACGCGCGGATAGCGTTGATTCGTATTGAAGGCCGGGAGGCGGGTTGGGTGGAGCGTTGCGCACGCCAATTGGCGCATGTTGCGGGGGAGGCCCTTTTGAAAACCCCTTCGAATGTGCGCGTGCTGGGGCCCTCTGTTGCGCCCATTGCCAAGGTTTCCGACAAATACAGGTGGCAACTTTTCCTAAAAGGCCCAAGCTATGCGGCTTTGGAGATAGCCTTGTTGGCGGTGGAACAAGTTGTGGTCAGTTTGCCAAAATCCATCAAGGTTGTCATTGATATTGACCCGGCGACCATGCTCTGAAGAGAATAGAGCCCATGTCCAGAACCATTTTGCTCGTCACTGACCATTTGCAGGTTATCGACACATTCAAGCGCATCGCCCGAGCACATGCCTTGGATATAGAAATTGTCTCACACGTATCGGATGCGGTGATGGCGTTTGTGCAGTCCATGCACGACTGGGTATTTTTATCACCAAGGCTTGAAGGCGGCAGGGGGATGCGTCTCATTCACGAGTTGGCTTCTTTGTCGCCGCACATTGTTTTGCTGGGCGAGCGTCGGGAAGGTTTTGCCTATTTGGAGTTGCCCTTGGTGGAGTCCAAAGTTTTGGCTTGTTTGGATTTGCACAAGCCTGTGGGCCAAACGCCGGAGGCTGTTGTCCAAGAGAATGCTCAAAATCCGGCACAGGTTGAGGTTTATGTTTTTTCCAAAGAGAAAGGCACAAAACCGTTGCTCAGAGAGGCTGCGGCTGTTTCAGAAAAAAAGCCCAAAGCGTCTTCCAAAGAAGTTGCGGCCAAAAAGGCTGCAGCCAAAGCAGCCGCGGCGCTTATTTCTCCAGAGCCTGTCCATGAAACCTCGGCGCCTCATATTGAAGCCGTGGGATTGGCTTTGTCGAGCGACAAAGTTTTGACTTCGGATGAGGCCAAGCTGTTGCGAGCCAAAGCTCTAGAGATGTCCAAGCAGCTTGACTTGGTTTCTGAAGAAAAGGTTCAAGCAGAAGCCAAGTTTCTACAAATGGGGAAAGCCCTTTCGGACGTGGAAGGGAAGCTTCAAATACATCGTCGAATTCATGGGAAACTCGAAGCCGAGTTGGAAAAAAGCAAAGCAGAGCTTATTCAGTTGAAGGCGGAGAGAGAAGCCATATTGCAGGCAGAGCAGGAGTTGCAATCTCAAAGAGAGGTTTTTCTAAAAGAGAGAGAGCATGCCCAGGAGGAAGTCCAAAAAATAGAATCGTTGCTGGAGCGTGCACTGGAGGAGCGCGAACGTTGGCAAGCAGACAAGTCCACGCTCAACCTGGAGATTCAGCAAGCACAAGCCAAGCTTGAGCAAACAGAAGCCGAGCTTGTGCAGACGAAAGAAGAGAGGGACATTGCTTGTTTGAAACTTGCCGAGGTGGACGAGAAAAGCAAAGAGGGCGAAACGCGTTTGCAATCGGCTGTGTCTTCAGCTGCCATTTTGCAAGCAGAAACAGACGCACTCAAAGCTTGTGCACAGCAAGTGCAAGCGGATTTTGAGAAGAGGTGTTCCGAATTTGAACAACAAGCGCTTGCTTCTCAACAACGCATGACAAAGATGGAAGAAGAGCTTTTGCAGCTGAGGAGCCAAGCTGCCAAATCAGAAGCTGAAGTGAGAGCTGCCCTGGTTTTAGCTCCTGCGACGGTGATATTGCCGTTGTCTTCGCCCATGCCTGGCAATGCATTTTCGACGCTTGAGGAATGTCTTCGCTTGTTGGTGCAAACCGTTGCTGTGCGTCCCTGGTTGCGTTTGGACATAGAAAGCCGTCTGGGCAAACGGAAGCTATACCTATGTCAAGGTGCTCTCATAGGCATAGACTCTCATTGTCCGGGGGATTTGCTTTTGCGGCAAGCGCGGCGGGATGGGCTTGTCAGCGCCAAACAATACCAAAGCCTTCGCCTGTTGGAAGAAAGGAGCCCCCATGAGCAACTGGAGGTTCTTTTGCAAAAAGGTTTCATTCGTGAGGTGGAAGCCGATGGGTTGCTCCAACGTTATGCGGAGAGGGTGGTTTTTGAAGCCCTATCTCAGAGCGAAGCTGCTTTTGCCTTGGTTGAAGAAAAACCTGAAGCAGAGGTGACGATTTTGAAAAAGCCGCAACCGTTTTGGCCATTGCTCAAAGAGGGTTTGGAGCGTCGCCATACGGAGGCCCGCTTTTTGGAGCGTTTCGGAGGAAAGAATGCCATTCCTATTTTGAAAACCAACCTGGCAGGGTTGATTGCGATGGGGATGAGCAAGAGAGAGAAGAGATTTTTTGAAAGCATGGATACCGAAACCAGGCTTGGAGATTTGACGGAGGGTTTGGGTTTGCAGCCCAAACAAATATACGCCACGCTTTTGACTGCTTGGAAACTGGGTGTCATTGAGTTTTCAGAAAAGACGTTTGTGCACGCTGGGGCTTCTGAAGTCAGCGCAGAGCGTTTGTTTGTGCGGTTTGAAGAAATTCGAGAGGCCGACTATTTTGATGTTCTCGGCGTGTCGCAGGAGGCAAGCACGTGTGAGCTTGAAGACGCGCGCATGCGTCTCATAGAGGAATTCAACCCATTGAAGTTTGCAGGCCACAAGAACCCCCAAGCGCTCGCTTGCGCCAAGCAGCTGACCGCTCTTGTCGAAGAAGCTTTTTTGGTTTTAGAAAACGAAAGTCAACGAAAGGAATATGCCCACCATTTGATGGGCAATGGCTGACTCAAGGCCAAGAGAGGCTTCCGTCCATGCAGACTTCGACGTTAACCCAAAGGGTTTCGTCGTTGATTTGTGTGGTGATGTCCAGTTTCGTTGTGAGAGCGCCTTTTGCGAGATAGTCAACGACGTTGACAGGGTGGGTTTGAAGATAGACTTGGTCCATAGGCCCCGGGGGGGTGGGTGCATGGTGTTCGACGGCAAGGGCTTCAGGCAGGGAAGAACCTGGGGGCGGGGAAAGCGTCATTTCTATTTTCTCAAATAAATGTGCTGTATTGTTTGGAGAAACGAGGCGAACGCTTTTGAGATATAGCTTGGGGTGCAAGTTTTCCTTGCGGGCAGATTCAATGGCGCGGGCAAAGTCCGCTTGGACGGGGATTTTCAATTCTGCAGAATATGGCGCGTTGACAGCCATTTCCTCCAGCACAGAAAGTTCCTCAAAATTGTCTGCAGGAGCTTTCTTTTCCAAGGGAAGTCCATCCATCAAATAGCAAGCATCTTCTATTTTGGCTGAGATGCAGGCGGGAGTGAGCAGAAGCAGCAGTGTTATGAAAAAGCGTTTGCCGACGGGGCAAGCGTGCTGAGCTTTGTGGCAGCGAGCGTTTTTTTTCAAAGGAAGCATATGGAAATTCCAATTCTGGCAGTGGGAATAAAACCCGTGCTCCTGACTTTTCTTATAGAAACCATTTCAGCATCATCCCCGTTTTTTATTGGATAGGAAAAGTGGTTGTTATTGAAGAAAAGGAAACTGCCGCCGATTCGAAAAATGAAGGCGACGTTTGCTGAGCCAACATCAAATCCAAGGGTACTGTTGATGAACGTATATCGAAAGTTATCAAACAAATTATAAAGTGAAACATGGGTAGTATATAGCCAGAGTCCGACCATGCTGTTGAATTGGTAGCCTGATTCAAGGGTTAGGACAGGCCGGAAGACGCCGTGCCAAGGCACAAAGCTGACGCCTCCGCGAAAGCCCACGCCGAAAATGCTGTACATAAGGCCGAGGTGCAGCTGCAAGAAGGGCAGGGGGTTTCCCAAGAAATCCAATCCCAGCCCATCTGGAAACCCAAGGTCCAGCCTGACTCCGAGGAGAGGGACGCGTTTTTTGGGTTGGGTTGGTTCGGTGAGAGAGCTCTCCGGTTTCTCTGGGGCCTCGGCAGCGGTTTCGGTTGACTCCAAAGTTGTTTCGGAGGCGACAAGCTGCTGTTCAACCGAGTTTTCGGGTTGAGCCAAGAGGAGGAGCGCGAGGGGGAGAAGAAAGTTCATGAGCTTAGAATTTTCCTATGGGATACAGCCTGGTTTTTAAAGGCAATGGGGGTAGTGTTAGAGGAAGAGCTAGCAGGGGCAGGGGCCGTTGTACACTGGCGCAAGTCAGAGAGGGCTTGTTTGGCTTGAGGGAAGAGTTCTTTGTTTTCAAGCTGTGCAATGAATTTCATTTCTGGGGTAAGGCGATAGCGTCCTTTGGAGGTTTGCAAAAGGCGTGTGAGTTTGGCCGGCTCAATGTTGGTATGGGCGCCGAGGGAGAAGACGAGTTTTCCGGCGCCGGTTTCGAGTGCGCGTATGGAAAGCTCGCGCAGCTCAATTTTAAGTTGCATCAACGCTTGCAAGGCATCGACTTCAGCAGGCGCATGGCCATAGCGATCGACAAGCTCAAGTCTCAAGGCGTCCAATTCTTCAAAGCTGGCTGCTTGGGAGAAGCGCTTATAGAAGACGAGGCGTTGGTGGACGTTGGGGATATAGTCGTCGGGCAAGAAAGCGGGGACGGGCAATTGCACGTCCGGCTCTATTCGGTTGGGCAGAGCTTGTCCCCGCATTTGTGCGACGGCCTCTTCGAGCATTTGCGTATAAAGCTCCAAGCCAACGGCCTCAATGGCGCCGGACTGGTCCTCCCCCAAGAGGTTTCCGGCCCCACGTAATTCCAAGTCATGGGAGGCGATGGAGAAGCCGGAGCCCAACTCAGAGCATGTTTGCAGGACTTCCAGTCGGCGTTCTGCTTCCTTGGTGATGGTTTTGCGGGCGGGGACGAGGAGATAGGCATAGGCCCGTTCTTTGGAGCGGCCGACGCGGCCGCGCAATTGATAGAGTTGTGCGAGTCCAAAAGTATCAGAACGATTCACAATCATCGTATTGGCAGCAGGAATATCCAAGCCGCTTTCGATGATGGATGTGCACAGCAGAACCTGAATTTTCTTTTGAATAAAATCGAGCATCACACCTTCCAACCTGCCTTCGCCCAACTGCCCGTGAGCGACGCCGATTAAGGCATTGGGCACAATTTCTTTCAAGAGTTTTTCGACAGAGTGAATGGATTGGACTCTGTTGTGCACAAAATAGACTTGGCCGCCGCGTTGAAGCTCTCTTTGAATGGCCTCTCGAATCAATTGTGTGTCGAATTTGGTAACAACCGTACGAATGGAGCGCCTGTCTTGAGGAGGTGTTGCGATGATGGACATTTCGCGCAAGCCGCCCAAGGCCATGTTGAGCGTGCGCGGGATGGGCGTTGCAGAAAGTGTGACGACGTCGACTTGTGTTTTGAGTTTTTTGAGGTGCTCTTTTTGTTTGACGCCGAATTTTTGTTCTTCATCAATAACGAGGAGCCCCAAGTTTTTGAAGTCAAGTTGAGAAGAGAGCAGTTTGTGCGTGCCGATGAGGATGTCGACTTTTCCTTCTTGGGTACGTTTAAAAATTTCGGCAGTCTCTTTGGGCTTTCTCAAGCTTGAAGCGACTTCAATATGCACCGGATAGTCGGCGAAGCGTTTTTTAAAGGTTTGTACATGTTGGTGGGCGAGCAAGGTTGTGGGCACCAGCACAGCCACTTGTTTATGGTCCAAGACGGCTTTGAAGGCAGCGCGCATGGCCACTTCTGTTTTGCCATAGCCGACGTCGCCGCAAATGAGCCTGTCCATGGGGCTTGGCTTTTGCATGTCGCAAAGCACGTCTTCAATGGCTTTGGTTTGGTCCGGTGTTTCTTCAAATTCAAAGTCAGCCTCAAACTGGTGGAAATAGCGGTTAGGGGGGGCGAAGGCGAAGCCGGGGTGTGCTTGTCGTGAGGCATACATTTGGAGCAACTCCGCTGCCATTTTGAGGAGGCTTTCTTTGACTTTTGCTTTGGTTTTCTCCCATCCTGTTGTTCCCAGCCTGTCCAATGAAACCTTGGTAGGGTCTCCCCCTGAAAATTTGGAAATGAGCCTCATTCGGCTGACCGGCAAATACACTTTGTCTTTGCCGGCATATTCGAGCACCAAAAAGTCATTCTCCACGTTTTGGACCAGCATTTTTGTCATGCCCGTATATCGAGCAACACCGAAGTCCGTGTGGACGACAAGGTCTCCCTCTTTGAGGTCTCCGAAGTCTTGTGCGAAACCCAACTCGTTGCGTCTTCTTCGAGTTTTGGGACGTGCACGTACGCCGAAAATATCCTCGTCTGAGAGAAGGGTCAGCTGCTGGTCTTCAGCGACGAAACCGGCAGAAATTTCCCCAATAAAAATTTTTGCCAAGGACGTGGGCTCCCAAGAAAGCTTTTCCAAATCCAAAGGGGTTTGGGAAATATCCACACGAAGGTTTCGTTCGCTGAGGAGGCGCTTGAGGCGGTCTGCCTGTCCCAGTGTTCCGCAGGCGACGACGGTACGCATGTGCATGTCGCGCCAGTTTGAAAGTTGCTCGATGAAGGGGGCGAGCGCGCTTTCCTCGCCATGGTGTGCTCGAATGGATTCGCGCAGGGTTTGTGTGGAAGGAAATGAAAAGTGGAGGATTTGGGGATTATTTTCGAGTGTCAACCCGCCTCCGCTCAAACGTGGCATAGGGAGGAGGAGGGTTTTAAGCTCGTCATATTCCAGGAAGAGGGTGGAGGGGGGGAAGGTTAACTCTTCGCGTTCCAGGGCGGCCTGATAGGAGCGTTCCATATCCGCATAGAATTCATTTAAAGAGCGTTCCTGCTCTTCAGGTGCATTGAAGAAGAGGATGGGTTGCCAGTCTCCTGCTTTCAAATAATCAAAAAAGGTGTGCAGTTTTTCTGCATAGAAAGCCGGCAAGAGGCTTTCCATGCCTGCGCCGAAGCTTTCTTGTTCCACTTGGGAGAAGCGCTCTTTAAGTTTAGAGGTAGGCAGGTGAACGGTTTCGGCGAGTGCGCGCAGGGCGTTTTGGGCTTGGGTTTGGTGGTGGGGGGAATACATCCACTCGCATGCGGGGAGAAGGTGTAGAATATCGACGTGTTCTATGGTTTTTTGTGTATCCGGGTTGAAACTGCGGATGGACTCAATATAGTCGCCGAAATATTCCAAACGGAATGGCCAATCGCTCATGGGGGCGAAGACGTCCAGAATGTCTCCTCTCACGGAGAAGTGGCCGACCTCTTCGACCAGAGGGGAGAAGCGATAGCCGCAGTGGGCCAGTTTGAGCGCCAGCACATCGCGGGCATATTCTTGGCCTGGGGCCAGAAGTTCCGCCAAGCGATTCATCTGTTGGACGGGCATCAGCTTTTTGGCCAGGGAGGGGAGGGAGGCGACGATGATTTTTCCGGCTGTTTTTTGGCTTAAGTGAAAAAGAACGCTCAAGCGGTTTGCCATGGTTTGCGCGTCAAAAATGACAGCGTCCCAGGGTTGTTGTGTTGCCGCAGGGTATTTGAGGATACGAGGTTCAGCCAAGGTGCCCATGCCGCCGAAGAAGAAGGCGATGTCCTGTGCGAGTTGCTCTGCCGACGCCTCGTCCGCGGTGATGCAGAGCAGGGGTTGGCGGGTTGTTTTGCAAAGTTGGGACAAAAGGAGGCCGCGTGCGGCGCCATGCAAGCCTGGGAAGTGGATGGGTTGTAGGCGGGAGATGGTTTGTTGGAGGAGGGCGAGGTTATGGGCAAACGACATAAGTGTTTCGCTAGGTTTAGAGGTGTTTCAAGTCAACCTTGTTTTTAGAGGCCCAGGGCAGCATATGGAATAAGGGGCCGGCAAAAGCGAGTACCGGCCCCAGTGTTGCATCTCGCAACCGCCATATTTTGGCCCTATGCCTACCCTAAAGCCCAAACAAAGCAGGGGGTTAGCAGCGGGTGGCTTTTTTCTGGGGGGCATGTTGCATTTTGCATCCAGCGAATGTTGCATTTAGCATAATTTTTGGGGCTATTGGATGAAAGTGGCAGCGGCTAACGAGCTAAGTTATTGAAAAGAGGGGGTCCCAAACATTGGCCCAAGAGTTGCTATCTTGTAGGGCAGGGTCAGGGCGCTCCATGGGGGAGCTCCCGGCGTCCATCACTTCGGCCGGCCCCGGGGTGATGGACGTTTTTTTTTCAAGAATTGCTAGGGAGCAGCGAGTTCTTGAAATGGCCCGTTTTCCTGGCGTTCCAAATACCAATTCTTATTTTCCCAAACAAAATGACTTCTAACGAGAGCATTTTGCTCGTTAATATGGGGCAGATGGAACCAGGATAGGCGAGAAGTGCACACAGCAGTTTTGCCATCTGTTGAAACCTCTGCCTCTTCCAGCTCATAGTCGGTAATACTCAAGTCGTGGATGTCGTTGGATTGGAGGCGGGCATTGAGGAAGAGGGATTGTTTTTGAGGTTGAAGGATTTTGGAAGCTGCAGAAAAATCTTTCCAACGGATGGCCTGGTGGAATTTTTCAATGCGTGGTTTGAGTGTAGACAGGTTGCCGGCGTGTTGGCTACAGGCCAGGAGGGAGGGGAGGGCGAGGCAGAAGAGGGAGAAAAGGGGAGGGCGAGGGAAGGAGAGATATTTCATTATAGGCAGCAGCCGTTTAAGTTTATAGTTGGATAAAGTACGCACAGCGATGAGTCCATCAGCAAACGAGAGATACGAGGAATTTATGCGAGAACACCCTGGCGCGCTTGCTTTTGTTGAGCATGCCAAGGCTTTGCTTGAAGACCATATGTTTGAGCAAGCCATTGAAGTTTGTCGTCAGGGAGTTGAGGAGCACCCCAAATCTATAGTGGGGCGTGTTTTGTGGGGCAAGGCTTTGGTGTGTCTTGGGAAGCCGGCGGATGCGATGCATGAATTTGAGGCAGCCATTGCGATAGACAGGGAGAACCCGCGCGTCTATGGTTTGGTAGCCGAAGTGTTTATAGAAAACAAGCTGTTTAGGTCCGCATTGCCGATGTTGCGCAAGGCCTGCAGTTTGGAGCCGGAGAATCCCAATTTTAAGCTCTATCTGGAATACACGCAGAAGGCTTTGGCGGGAGAGACTCCACCTGAATTTATCAGTCTGTTGAACTGGACGGAGTTTGAAGAGATACCGGAGCCTGTGGTAGCGGATGAAGATGGTCCCACACAGAGTGTGGATTTGGACGAAGAGGATGGTCCGACGCAAGTTTTCAACATATTGGATATGGAGGGCGAGGAGGAGGAGATGCCGGAGACGGCGCAGCACTATCCGCTTGCGGCCCCGTCGGAGCAGCGTTGGCAAGACAACGGTCGAGGCGGGCTTGTAGCCCATATTTCCGCGCCCAAGCGGGAGTCTGAAGGAAGCGTGCAAGCCGCGCCGGTTTCCCAGAAGAAAGCAGGTCCTTCGAAGTCAGTGACTTTGGCGATGTTGGACACATTGCCGGACTTGCCGTCAGAGCCGAAGGCGCCGGCCATCAACACAGCAGTGCAGGTACGTGTTGCGGAGCGAGAGGGGCAAGCCTATGAGTCGGAGCTCAAGGCAGAGCTGGATGCCCAAGAGAAGCGCAAGACATTTTGGAGGAAGTGGGGGACAGGGGTACGTGGGGTTATTCTCATTGGTACAGCTGTTATCCTATTAGCAGGGCTGGTTGGTTGGCTCTCCTATGGTTCAGCGGAGAAGAAGCAAACGGACATTACAGAGCATCTCATCAAAGCTCGTCGTTCCATCAACGTCGACATGCAAGCGGACTACGAGTTTGCATTGGAGTCCTTGGAGAGTGCTTTGAAGTTGGACAATGCGAATGCGGAGGCTTGGGCGCTGAAGGCCTTGGTGCATGCGCGGCAGTTTCAAGGATTTGGAGCAGATTCCAAAGAGAGCAAAGCGGCGTTTCAAGCACTTGAGCAGAAGGTTGGGCAAAGAAGTGTACGTCAGCTTTATCCCAACATTGCCTTGCTGGTGGATGCCATCGTGGGCTCAGAAGCGGAGCGAGAGAAGGCTGAGCGAAACATTCTTGCGGCCTCTGAGGATTTGCCCTCGGACATTCAGAGTGAGGCAGGCTGGTTGTTGCTTGCGAGGAACAAGCCTGAGGATGCATTGGCTCGTTTTAACCAAGCGTTGCAGCTGTTTCCCTCCAATGTGCGGGCGTTGATAGGTTTGTCTGAAACCTATTTGGCTTTGGGGGAAGACGACAGTGCGTTGCAAGCGCTCAACCATCCTGCATTGGTTGAAAACGCTGCGAAGCATCCCTTGCGTATTTTGGGATTGGCGCGTGCGCGTTTGGGATTGAACAAGGAGATGGAAATTTCACTTCGGCAGATTGAGCCTCTGACGTCGGAGACAGGCTTGCCGGAGGGTTGGAGGATGCAGCGAGAGCGTGTCTATGGCTTGTTGTTGTCTGCGTTAGGGGACGAAGCCAAGGCCATGGTGGTATTGGAGCGAGGCAAGCAACTTTTTGCGGAGCATGCTTTTGAGTTTGGTTTAGATTTAGGGGATGTTTATTTGAGGGCGGGCCAAGGGTTGTCTGCCCAGAGGCAATTTGAAGAAGCCCTCAAGCAGCGTCCGCAGTCACTTGAAGCCAAGGAGAAGCTTGCCAGGGTTTTGGTTTCTCGGGAGAAGGCCGCTGAGATATTGGAGAAGATTTCACCCGATTCCAACGAATTGGTGTTTGCGCGCTCCTGGGCATGGATGCGGCAAGGGGATTGGAAAAAGTTGCGTGAAGAATTGGTCAAAACCCAAGTTAAGAGGAAATATCCCCCCAGAGCGGTTGCATTGTTGGCCATGGCGGACGCTGCAGAGAACAATGTGCCCAAAGCGCGTTCCAATTTAGAAGCGGCGTTGAAAGATTTAAACCTGCAAAGAGGCAAAGGCAAGGCGCCCTTGCAATTTGCATTGGCCAATATTTTGAAGAGCACAGAGCCTGACAAGGCGAAAGCTTTGCTGCAAGAAGCCGTTGCCGAGCCCAGCGTGGAAGAGGCGGCATGTGTTTTGGCAAGGTTGTTGGAAGAAGAAGGCAATTTTGCACAAGCCCACAGTGAGCTTCAAAAAGCTTTGAGGAGGAATGGCTCATTGATGTGTGTCAGAAGCCTGTCCGTGGGAGTGCTTGGAGCGCTTGGACAATTTGACAATGCTTATGGGGAGGCTTTGCAATGGGCGGAGGATGATGCGCAGTTGGTGGAGGCATTGCAGGCTTTGTCTCTTGCGGCGGTGCGGTTGGGGAGAGCGGATGAGGCGCTGAAGGCAGCAGAGAAGGCATTGGTGTTGGAGAAGAACAATGTTCGTTCTTTGGGGCTAAAAGCGGAAGCCTTGTTTGCTTCGAATCGACCCGGCGAGGCGATGAATTTTTTGGTGCAAGCCAACAAGAGAGATTCTGCAGATGCAGACACATTCTGTTCCATCGGCATGGGGTTTTTCCGGCAAAACAACATGGACATTGCTCAGGCGGCTTTTCAGTCAGCGCTCAAGAATGCGCCCAAGTCCATTTGTGGAGCCGCAGGCCTTTGGCTGGCACAGTCCTCCAACTCCAAATTGTTGAAGGAGCTTGAAGCAAAAGTTCCTACCATCAAACCGGCATGGGAGAGAAGCATTGCGCTGGCCGCGTTGGCGAATGCCCAATTGAGTGCAGGCTCTGTTGCGCAGGCAAGCCAGACAGCCGAGAAAGCGTTGCTTGCAGCGCCGTCTTCGGCAATAGCGCAGTGGATTTCTGGAAAGGCCGCTGCACAGAACAAGCGAGAGCAAGAAGCGGTGCTTGCTTTTCAGCGGGCAACGCAACTTGAGCCGGCCTGGGCAGAGCCTCACTTGCTTTTAGCAGATGTGCTGGCAAAGAATCCGGAGACGGTGGAACAAGCCTTTGCCTCCTATAGAAACTTCCTCAAATACAACAAAGATGAGAGTGCCCAAAAGCTTGCTCAAAAGAAGCTCCAGGCCTTGAGGCAATAGTGCGTTGTGGCCAGCTTACAACGAGCAACCCTTATTCATTTTTTAGGCATCAGTATTCGCAATGCAGCTTGGTTGCTGTATGTCTATTGGGTGGTAGCCATTGTTGTGGAGTTGGTTTTCCAATATTGGCCTTCGCCGGGGGGGCTGGTGTTTCTTCGGGTATTAGAACATTTCCCTGAGAAGGTTTTGCGGATTTTGGGTTTTTGGGAGCCCTTAAAAGAGGCTTTTTTAGAGGGGGGGATTTCCGTGGTGCAGTTGCGTTTTATTTATGGGGCAGCCGTAGGGGCAGGGTTTGTGGCCTTATCGGTATTCACAGGGTTTTTTCTTTGGTTTCTTCAGAGGTTTCTCAAGTTTTTGGCTTCGAGGTATTGAGGGGGTGTTGAGGGACTCAAGAGGCCTTTGCTCAGCATGGAGACATAGCTGTTGTCGCCCAAAATGAGGTGGTCCAACAAAGGCAAGCCGAGCAGTTTTCCGGCGCATGCCATGCGTGCCGTCAAAGCAATATCCGCTTGAGAAGGGCGAAAATCCCCCGAAGGGTGGTTGTGGACGAGGATGAAGCTGCTGGCGCTGACGCGGAAGAGCAGGGCGAACATTTCTCTCAAGTCCACCTGGCAAGCATCGACAGAGCCTGTTGCGATGCATTGCTTGGTCAGGAGGGTATTTCGCGCATTTAAAGCCAAGACAAACATGCGCTCCTGAAAAGCCCCGGCAAACTCCGCGCGCATGAGTTTAAAGACGTCCTTAGGGAAGCAGAGGCGGGGGCGCTGCTCCTTGGCGGCGAGCGTGCGGCGGCCTATTTCCAGGGCAGCCAGCAGGCGCGTCGCCGGGTATATTCCAAAAGTTTGAGCCAACTCATAAGGCGCCTGTCCAAACAAAGCCTTCCATCCAGACTCTAGACAGGAGGCGTCCACGGGGTATATTTCCAAGAGGGCGGCCAGCAAGTCCACATGGGAGAGGTGCCTTGCGCCCTCTGAGAGGATGCGGTTTTGGATTTCCTTAAGGAAACCGGAGGAGGGGGAGGGGGGTTTAGGGGTAGACATGGGGGAGGGTTCCGTTAAGACACCCTTAGGGATGCAATTTTAAAGCCAGCTAACCGTTGGTATAAAACTTTAGGCTATAGGCCTCAACGGGAGCAACTCTTCGTTACTTATGCCACAAGCTTTACCCATGAAACTTTCGAATATGTAGACTAAGGCGGTTTATTTTCAGTCTAATTTTACGCCACTGCTGTTAGGTTTTGCCGCGCCGGGGCCCCCATATGGCGAGCTTGCCGGAGCCTAGCAAAAAGACACCTAACCGCAGAAGGAGAACACATATGGCAATGATGAAGGCAGCCGTTTTTATTGAGCCTGGTCGCATTGAGCTGGTGGACAAGCCCATTCCAAATGTTGGCGTCAACGATGCGCTTATTCGCATAACGACGACGACCATTTGTGGAACGGACGTGCACATACTCAAAGGGGAATACCCGGTGGCCAAGGGGCTAACGGTAGGGCACGAGCCTGTGGGGATTATTGAAAAGCTGGGCAGCTCCGTGGTGGGCTACCAAGAGGGGCAACGGGTGATTGCGGGCGCCATTTGTCCGAGTTTCACCTCCTATGCCTGTCAAGCGGGCTCTCCCTCGCAGGATGGTGCTCAGTGTGGACACGGATACCAAGCCTCGGGGGGTTGGCGTTTTGGGAACACCATTGACGGGACGCAAGCCGAATATGTGTTGGTGCCCGACGCGCAGGCCAACTTAGCGCCCATTCCCGACGGACTGACGGATGAGCAGGTGTTGATGTGTCCGGATATTATGTCCACCGGTTTTGCAGGTGCAGAGGCCGGAAAAATCCGCATTGGCGACACGGTGGCGGTGTTTGCGCAAGGCCCCATTGGTTTGTGCGCGACGGCGGGGGCGAAGCTTCGAGGAGCGACGACGATTTTTGCGGTGGATGGGATAGAGCAACGTCTCAAAATTTCCCGCCACATGGGCGCCGATGTGACGGTTAACTTTAGAAACGTTAACCCTGTAGAGGAGATTATGCGTCTGACGGGCGGGCGCGGCGTCGACGTTGCCATTGAAGCTTTGGGTTTGCAGTCCACCTTCGAATCCGCTTTGCGCGTATTGAGGCCGGGCGGCATTCTGTCGAGCCTGGGTGTTTATTCAGCAGATTTAAAAATTCCTTTGGATGCTTTTGGCGCGGGTTTGGCAGAAAAGCAAATTGCGAATTCTCTGTGCCCGGGAGGCAAGGAGCGCATGCGCCGTCTGCTGGCCGTGGTTGCCTCCAAGCGTGTGGATTTTTCTGCGCTGGTGACGCATACGCGCACGCTGGACGACATTGTGGAGGCCTATGACTTGTTTGCGAACCAACGCGACGGCGTATTGAAAATAGCCATCAAACCCTAGGGCGGCTTCTCCCCATAGAGGACTTTTGTCTTGCATGTTGCTTTCACCAAAGCCCGACTTGGGCTTTGGTGAAATTTTTTTAACATTCAGAAAAAATCGAAAGGGGGGCCTTATTTCCTATAAACAGGGGTTTAGCCCCCGCAGGTTTAAACGGGGGCTATTTGAAGATAAGTGTTTTATTTATATAGTATATTCATTTAATTTTAGGCCCTTTGGTTGGGCGCAGCTGCATCGGAAGGGCCCCGAGGGGCGGGTTTAGGACTGGGAGTGAAATTAAGAGAACTTCAGGAAGACAGTTGACAAAGTTTGCAGCATAAGCGAGCACGAGGTTCCTAGTCGTTATTACACATAGGAAAATGGAGGAGCAGGCATGTCTGGGGAAACCAGGAATATGAGTTTTACGAATGTCAAGGTATTTTCAACGACGCTGGCCAGGGACCGGGAGATGATGGGAGAAAACATCAGCCGTTGGATAAAAGAGAATTCGAACATTGAGATTTTGGACCGGGTGGTGACGCAGTCCTCGGACAAAGAGTTTCACTGTTTGAGCATTACGCTGTTTTATCGCATGAAATAAACCCCATGCTTCCCCGGCGAGGTGCAGCAGTTGTTTTGGCTATACTTGCGCTTATTTTATCCGTTGTAGGGTGGTTAGCCCTACAATGGGGGAAGCTGAACCCCTATCTTGTGCCGGGGGAAGTGTTGGGGGGTGCTTTTTGGCAGCCGTTGACATGGCTTTGGCTGAGCACGGGGGCTTTTAGGGTTTTGTTATCGGCCTTTTTGCTGTGGATATTGGGCTCGCAATTGGAGTTGCTTTGGGGGAGGCCGAGGTTTTGGCGTTTTTGCATAGGGGTGCCGTTTTTGGCGGGTATTTTAACTTTATTGTTGGCTTGGGTATGGCCGGCATTAGAGGCGAGGCAGTTTGAGGGTGGCGGGGTACTCACGACAGCCCTATGGCTAGCCCTAGGTTTAGAGATAGGGAAGCGTCAGCTCAATTTTTTTGGGTTTGGTTTAACGGGGCATTTGTTTGCGGCCTTGGGGTTGGCCTTTGTCCTTTTGGAAGCCATTTTCAACACGCCTGCGGCGGTGGTGCCGAGTTTAGCGGGGGTATTTTTGTGTTTTCTATGGCTGCGTTCCGGCGGTTTATGGGAGCGCTATGGCTCTTGGCGTATGGGGCGCAAATTTGCGCTCAGGCGCAAGCGTATGAACATACTCGTTGGCGGCAAGCGCAACACCCCGACAGACTCTGACCCCTATGTGCACTAGGGTATTTTGGTTTTAATCCGCTACCCTTTTTCGAGGGGGCTCATGTTAGGGTTTTAGGAGCCGAAGGAGGGGGGTTAATAGGGGAGGGCTTGGAGCTGGGAGGGGTCCAATGTTGGAGGCTTAGCGAGCCAGGGGCAAGGGGACAGCGAGTACCCCATGCATGGTTTTAGGAGAAGGACGCTCTAAGCTGTGAGGCTGGACATTTCCTGAACGGCTGAGCGGTTAACATAGAGATAGGCGGTAGGGCTTTTTCCTTGTTTAGGGATGAGGAAGAAGCCGGCAGTGCCTTGGAGCTCTGACAATTGGCCTTCCACGCGTCGGCCGTCATGGAAAACGACTTTCCAATAGGAGCCGCCGGGGGGGGGGAAGGGGCTGTTTTCGGCCGGGGTACGGGTGCTGGGTTTCATGAAATAGACGGCTTTTATTTGCTCGACGGCGAGCAGTTCTGTTTCCTCATGTGCTCTCAAGGAGACGCTGGGCTGGCTCAAGTCCGGGTTTTCGAATGCTCCGCGTTTAACAGCTCCGCCCATGGTATAAAGGACCACCTTATGGAGGCCTGGGATTTGGAAGCCTTTGGCGCTGCGGGGGGAGGGCGTATGGAAGAGTTGGGGGATATTTTTAGGAGGTTGTGGCCATTGGGAGCCCTCATCGTCATAGAAGATGGCGGGGGTGAGCAAGGAGGGCGTATCAGGGGCCGCCACAGGAGGTATTTTGGGTGGGAAGCTTTGAGAAGGGGGTGCTTCGAACAAGGAAAAGTCTTGAGCAGAAGAGGGGGAGAGGGAGACGCCGAAGTGAAGGATTTCGTTTTCGTCTGTTTCAGGGGGGAGCTCATCCTCCAGGAGGATAATGTCATCGCCCTCTTCTGCTGGGAAAGCGGCGATGCTGGGTTGCAGGGCCGCGAGGTCTTCCGAAGCATCGACGAGCCAGAGGTTGTTTTGCAATACGGAAGGTGAATTGGGGTGTCCGGCGATATGGGGGGCTGGGCTTAGGGATGGGGGCGGGGGCAGGGGTGGGGGTGTTTTAGGAGAGAACAGGGGTGGGGTTATTTCAGGGGGTGCTAAAGAGAGATAGGAGACGGAGGAGGCATAAGGCGAGCTGTCAGCGGATGGGCCGAAGTCTTCCATAGGGGCCTGGAAGGCGTTTTGGAAAGAGAGTTCTCCGAGCACTGCCACCGACTCTTCCAAGGGGTTTTGGGAGACGGGCTGGGGGACGGCGGCAGGGGACCACTGTTCATTGACGAAGAAGAGGGGGGCGTCTTCTGGGGAGAAGAAGCCGGTGGGGGGCAAGGAAGAAGCATCCTCTTCGTCTTCTTCCTCTTGTTGGATGACGGGGGGGAGGAGTTCCACTGCGGCGGGCAAGTGATGGCGCTCAGCGGCTTCCTGCCAGGCGGCGAAATAATCCGAAGTAGGGTGTTGGGATTCTGGGTGGAACTGTGTTTGGGCTTCGTCATCCGTCACGGCGGAAGCCCAGAGTTGGGCAAAGGAGCTTTCGCTGTCTTCTGGGGGGGCGGGTTCGGCGAAGGGGTGTTGGGGTGGGGCGAAAGCGGGGACCACGCCGCTGATGAGCAATTCTGCGCTGTCATCGTTGAAGCCTTCGAAGAGGGTGCCCGTAATATTGGGGTCATCCAAATCCAAGAGAGAGCTGTCTTCGAAGGGGGTTGAGCCGCCTGGGAGCGAGTCTTCTATGGGCATAGAGCCTGGGAGGGGTGTTTTGGTTTCCGTCATAATAGCAGCTCAAACTGTGCTTTCAGCATACCATAGCTGAAGAGATGTGTAACAAGCGTTTTGGACAGAGCAGACATAATAAATTTCAACTAACTGGGTTTGCGCAAGCTTTTCTTTCGTAGATGAGAGGGTGTATATAGGAATAACGGATGGGTACACAGGAATTTTCAGGGTATTGGGGATGTCTTGCTTTATTCAGGAACCTTTGTTAGGCTGGGAGTGTATTTTGTGGATGGAGCTTGTCTAAGGAACAGGCGAGCCAAGGAGGGAGTATATGTTGGGCAGCGAGAGTGAAGAGAAGAGGTTGGAGGACGGGATACAGAAGGTGGAGGTGGGCAACAAGCAAGCGGTTCGGCAAAGCCTGTTGGGTTTGGCGAAGCGGGTTCGGGTGTTGCGGGAGAGTATGGGCATTACACAAGACGAGATGGCGGCGCGTTGTGGCATCACCATAGGTTTTGTTTCTCTGTTGGAGCGGGGAGAACGCAGTCCGAGTTATGAAACCCTGTGGCGGATTTCAAAAGCTCTGGACGTTCCCATTTCCGAGTTGTTTTTTGAGGATGGGCTTGAGAAGAGCGAAGCCTATGCCTTGGACAGGCTGCTCCGGTTTGCCAAAATGGGGGAACTCACAGCCGAGCAAGTGGAGCGTTTCATTGCAGTAGGCCATGCCATGTTTGGCCTCTACCCGGACAGCCATTGCAAGTCCGACAGTGGCCTTTGCGGGTTTGAAGGTTGCGGGCAAAAAATATTGGCGCGAGGGCTTTGTGCCTCGCACTACCACAAGTTGCGCAGGCAATAATTTAAAGTGGGGGGGGATTTGCCCCTCCGGGGCGGGGTTAAAAGCGTTTCTTCTGCCCTCCCGGGCGGGGTTGTTGGTGCTGGGCCTGCGGCCCGGCCTTTTTCGCCCTCCGGGCGTTGTCTTCTTGGGCCTGCGGCCCGGGCATTTCCGCTGCGCGGGCGCTGTAGGTTTCGCCTACCGGCGAGTCACTTTTTTGTGTGACAAAAAAGTAACCAAAAAAACACCCTCCGGGGCCCCGCCGGGGGCTCCTGCAGCACTCGCGACCCCCTCGAACTCTTCTGCTACT
>WQYA01000039.1 GCA_009781495.1 Cystobacterineae bacterium | reverse complement strand
GCCGGTAGGCGAAACGGAGCGGAACGTGTGAGGCGGGAAAGCAAAGCTTTCACGACTCATGAAGTGGAGCGGAGTTAAACGAGCGAAGCGAGTTTCAACCTACGGCAGCCGCGCAGCGGAGACGGCCGGGCCGCAGGCCCAGCACCAAAAACCCCGCCCCGGAGGGTAAAAAAATTGTTTTAAAAACGGCCGGGCCGCAGGCCCAGCACCCATAACCCCGCCCGGAGGGTAAAAAAATTGTTTTTAAAAACGGCCGGGCCGCAGGCCCATTGAAAAAAGGGCGCACCCGAAAACCCCAGGTGCGCCCGCTCCCTTTTCCGCCGCCCCCCTCCGAGTCCCTTTTGTCCTATAACCCGGCCCCCTTCCTGCACCGCCGGCCCCGGTTGCTTCCTCTATGGCGCCTACGCCGCCTGCGACTTCAGAGACTCTTCCCGCCTCCCACGCCGCCCAGACACTGCTTCTGCTGCCCAACGCCGCCCCGCCCTCCCATACCACCCCGTACGCACCTTGGTACCTCCCCAACACTCCTGGTACCGCCCAGGCATTCGGCAGTCGGTTTCGCTCCGCCCGCCACGTGCCTGCCCCGTACGTACCCGGCTCCCGCCCCGGTACTGCTCCCTATGCAACCTACACCCCCCTGCGAGCCTTAGCCCTAGCCAGCACCTGCCCCTAGCACCCTCTCTCTCTATGACGCCGCCCGGCACCCTCCCCCCACCGGCCTATGACACCCCACTTCTACGCTGGATAGACGACAACCCCTCGCCCCACCCTGCCTCGTGAAAATGCCCCGTATGCATGGGCACTAACTTCGCCCTACACGCCTAAGGCGATTTGCCAACAGCAACGTTACACAACAGAGGGAATTTTTTTCTCCACCCCCCAATAAACCCCTAAAAGCAAGCCCTAAATCTCCCCTGAAAACATAAGTGCACACACTGGAATACCCAGGCGCACACCAACCGGGGCCAGAATGATAAGCTTTGAATTTTTCAAGTGAAGCAAGGAGGCTTTTGTCTCAAGTTGACGGCGGGGGCCAACCTGGGCCAAGACGGTGCATGCGCTCAAAGAAGACGAAGTTTATTTTTGTCACCGGTGGTGTGGCTTCCTCTCTCGGCAAGGGAATTGTCTGCGCCAGCATTGGCAGCTTGCTGGAAAACCGCGGCCTCTCCCTCACCCTGCTGAAGATGGACCCCTATATTAACGTAGACCCCGAAACCATGAGTCCCTTCCAGCACGGGGAAATTTATGTCACGCACGACGGGGGGCAGGGGGATTTGGACTTAGGCCACTATGAGCGGTTTACACGGGTACAGGTAAACCGGGGCAATAACTTCACCTCGGGGAAAATTTATGACACCGTCATTCAGAAGGAGCGCCGCGGCGAATACCACGGCCAGACGGTGCAGGTGATTCCGCACATTACGGATGAAACCAAACTGCACATTTGGGCTGCCGCAGAGGGCTATGACATTGCCGTTGTGGAAATTGGCGGGACGGTGGGCGACATTGAGTCCCTGCCGTTTTTGGAGGCCATTCGCCAACTGCGTTTTGACGTGGGGGTGGGCAATTGCTGCCACGTGCACCTCACCTTGCTGCCCTATATTTCCGCCGCGGGGGAGATGAAAACCAAACCGACGCAACACTCTGTCATGAAGTTGCGCGAAATTGGCATTCAGCCGGACGTGTTGATTTGTCGGGCGGACCGCCTCATTGA
This sequence comes from Cystobacterineae bacterium, assembly GCA_009781495.1. Taxonomy (GTDB): domain Bacteria; phylum Myxococcota; class Myxococcia; order Myxococcales; family Myxococcaceae; genus WRKR01. The sequence continues at coordinate 17,827 of WQYA01000039.1, read as the reverse complement.
GGAGGGCATTCGCGACAAGCTGGCGCTGTTTTGCAATGTGGAAAAGCGCAGCGTGTTTGTGTCGCCGGAAGTGGAGTCGGTTTATGAGTTGCCGATGGAATTCCACCGCCAGGGTTTGGACGAGCGGCTGACGGACATTTTGAATATTTGGGCGGCCAAAGCGCGCCTCAAGGAGTGGGAAATTGTCGTCGACAAACTCAAGCACCCCTCGCGTGGGCAGCTGAAGGTGGCGGTGGTAGGAAAATATGTCGAGTTTAAAGAAAGCTACCGCTCCCTAACCGAGGCTTTGGTGCACGGCGGCATTGACAACGGCTGTCTCATTCAAGCCGTATTTGTAGACGCGCAGGAGGTGGAACATAAGGGGGTAGAAATATTACAAGGCTATGACGGCATAGTGGTGCCGGGGGGCTCCGGGCTAGGGGGCAGCGAAGGCAAAATAGCGGCCGCCGGCTATGCGCGCAAAAACAAACTCCCCTATTTGGGCATAGGCCTGGGCATGCAAATGGCCGTGGTGGAATTCGCCCGCAACGTGGCCGCCTGGGTGGGCGCCAACTCCCTTGAGTTTGACGCGAAGACGCCCCACCCCGTCGTCGTCCCCTTCGCCTCGGGACAACAACTCCGCTTAGGCTCCTTCGAGTGCCGCTTGGCCCCCCAAAGCCTGGCCGCCTCCCTCTATAAAGCCCCAACTACCCAAGAGCGCCACCGCCATAGCCATGAAATTAACCCAAGCTGCCTTGAGAAACTCCAAGAGTTGGGTTTCATTTTTTCAGGCATTGAAGTGAGCAAAGGCTATGCCGATATTTGCGAACTCAAAGACCACCCCTTCTTCCTCGGTTGCCAATTCCACCCTGAATTCCAAAGCAAACCTTTCGCTGCACACCCGCTTATTTCAGGGTTTATACACGCCGCCATGCAGCACAGAGATGAGCGCCAACAACAAGAGGAGCGCGGATGATACAACTGTGCGGACACTCTATGGGGCCACAGCAAAGGCTGGTGTTGTTTGCGGGCCCGGATGTGATTGAGTCCGAAGACATGGTGCGAAGGCATGCGCAGCGCCTCAAGCAGTTGTGTATAAAGCTAAACGTACCCCTCATATTTAAGTGTAGCTTTGATAAGGCCAACCGTACCTCCGCCCTCTCCTACCGTGGCCCCGGCATGGAAGAAGGCCTGCGCATTTTGAAAACCATAAAAGAGGAAGTGGGCGTTCCCATTTTGACGGACGTGCACGAAACCTGGCAAGTCCCCCACGTGGCCGAAGTTGCCGACGTGTTGCAGGTGCCGGCTTTTTTGTGCCGACAAACCGACTTAATTGTGGCGGTTGCCAAAACAGGCAGGGTGGTGAACCTCAAAAAAGGCCAATTTGTTTCCCCCAAAGACATGTGGCAGGCCGCGCAAAAAGCCGTGCAGGCCGGCAACGCGCAAGTGGTGGTGACAGAGAGGGGCGCCAGTTTTGGCTATGGCAACCTCGTCGTGGACATGCGCAGCTTGGCCATTTTGAGACAGTTGGGGTTGGTGACGTGTTTTGACGCCACGCACTCGGTGCAACTGCCTTCGGCCGAAGGCGGCAAGTCCGGCGGCGAGCGTGCTTTTGTGGCCGTGCTTGCGAGGGCAGCCGCGGCCACGGGCATAGACGCTTTGTTTGCAGAAGTCCACGAAACCCCCGAGACGGCCCTCTGCGACGGCCCCTGCTCCCTCACCTTTGAAATGTTGGAGGAGGTGCTTGTCGACATACTCGCCATTCGAAAGGCTTTGAGACATGAAGGAGAATAAAAACCTCGTCGCGAAGGTGCAGGGCATACGCTTGTTTGTATTCGACGTTGACGGCGTGCTGACGGATGGCCACATTGTTTTTAACTCCGAGGGGGAGGCCATTAAGCTGTTTAACGCTAAGGACGGTTTGGTATTAAATGCTTTAGCAGCCCTAAAAATACCGACAGCGGCCATTACGGGACGTACCTCGCCCATGGTGGCAAGGCGCTGCGAGGAGTTGGGTTTTTTGGTGGTAATGCAAGGGGAGAAGAAGAAGGGGCAAGCCCTGGAGCGGCTGTGCCGGGAAGCCGCCGTAGCGCCTTCTGCCTGCGCTTTTATGGGGGACGACTTGAATGACTTGCCGGCCCTGCGTTTGGCGGGCCTGAGCGCTTGCCCTGCGGATGCGGCTTTGGACGTGAAGGAAATGGCCGACTATGTGGCCACCCTCAAAGGCGGGGAGGGGGCGGTACGCGAGTTGATAGAGTGGGTACTCAGAGGCCAGGGGCTATGGCCCAAGGTATTGGCCTTATTTGAGGAGGGGGTTTAGAGGGCAAAGGGGGGAGAGCGGGTTTTAAAGGGGCAGAGGGCAAAGCGCCGGCGGTTTAGGGGGGAAGAGGGGTGCAAACCCCCCCACCTTATGCTAGGCCCCCCAGCATGTTTAAAAGAGACACCTACCCTAGCTGTAAAATACGCGACTTGGGCCTTGCCGCATGGGGCCGCAAAGAAATTGAAGCTGCCGAAAAAGAGATGCCGGGCCTCATGGCCCTGCGCGAGGAATATGCCGCCGCCCAACCCCTGAAGGGCGCGCGTATTGCCGGCTGCCTGCACATGACGGTACAAACCGCGGTGTTGATGGAAACCCTCGTCGCGCTGGGGGCCCAACTGACGTGGAGCAGCTGCAACATTTTTTCGACGCAGGACCATGCCGCGGCCGCCATGGCCCAAGCCGGCATTCCCGTTTTTGCGTGGAAGGGCGAAACCGAAGCCGAATATGAGGCCTGCCTGGAGCAACAAATATTCGCCTTTGAGGGGGGCCTTGGCCCCAACCTCATTTTGGACGACGGCGGGGACTTGACGAAGTGGCTGCACGAGAAACACCCCGCGCTGTTTGAGGGCAAAGACGCCCTGCGCGGCCTCTCCGAGGAAACCACCACCGGCGTACACCGCCTCTATGAGATGGCCCAACAGGGCCGCCTTTTGTGCCCTGCTATTAATGTGAATGACTCGGTGACGAAGTCCAAATTTGACAACCTCTATGGCTGTCGCGAGTCCCTGCTGGACGGCCTCAAGCGCGCTACCGACGTCATGGTGGCCGGCAAGCGGGTGGTGGTATGCGGTTTTGGGGACGTAGGGAAGGGTTGTGCGCAGTCCGCGAGGGGTATGGGCGCCCAAGTATGGATAACCGAAATAGACCCCATTTGCGCCCTACAAGCCGCCATGGAGGGCTACCGTGTGGTAACGCTGGAAGAGGCCGCCCCGCACGCCGACATTGTGGTGACGGCCACCGGTTGCAGGGACGTGGTACGCGGCGAGCACATGCAGGCCATGAAGGACGGCGTCATTTTGGCCAACATAGGCCATTTTGACTGTGAAATTGACGTCTCCTGGCTGGAGTCCCAAAAGGACATTCGCGAGGAAAACGTCAAGCCGCAGGTGGACCGTTTCCTTTTCCCCGACGGCAAAGTGCTGACGCTGCTGGCGCGCGGCCGTCTCGTCAATTTGGGGTGCGCCTCGGGGCACCCCTCGTTTGTTATGTCCAACTCTTTTGCCAACCAAACCCTGGCCCAAATGTGGTTATGGGGGGCCCTAAAAGTAGAGGGGGCTACCCTACAACCCGGCAAGGTATATATGTTGCCCAAAACCCTCGACGAGAAGGTAGCCCGCCTGCACCTGGCCAAGCTGGGGGTGCAGTTGACGCAACTTTCCGAAGCGCAAGCCCGCTATTTGGGTATTGCTATAGACGGCCCCTATAAACCGGAACACTACCGTTATTAGGGGTGCGGGGTTTCCTAGGGGCAAGGAAGGTTATTCTCCCCCGGGGTACCGCGGTTAGCGCTGCCTGCGCGGCACGTGTCATAGGCCGGTGTGGTGGTGGGCACATAGCACCACTTCAGGGTTGCCGCGTCCCTTTGGTAACTGCGTGCTTTTGGGGAGCTTGGATAAGTGACTTGGTCCAAAATTTCCTCACCGGCCAGGAGGGTGAGGCTTTGGGGGCTGCTCACCGTAGAGCTGTTGGGCAGGGAAACGGTGAGTGGCCAGTCCACCGCATAGAGGCAGCCGTTCAGCTCCGGCGCGGTGGAGCTTGCCAACAGAAAAAAGTGCTCCGCCTCCACAGCAATGCAGTTTTCGGAGTTGATTTTTTGAGACTTTTTGTTCGTTTTCAACTCAAGGCCATTCAAGTCCACCGCCTCCAAGGCCCAAAGCTCCACCCATTCCGCCTCATTGTCATTGAGGCCGGCGTCGGGGTCAATCATCAACTCATGGAGGAGCAATTCTCCCGGCTGCGGTGTGCGTATGCCGCGCAACACCCCCCCCTCCAGACACATTCCGGCAGGCACGCCGCCGGGCTGCCCAGGCCCTGTTGGCCCGTTGGTTTTTTGCGTTTCTTTTGTGCAGGGGGCATTGGGTTGTTGTGGGGAGCCATAATTTTCTCCGTCATAGGGGCTATCCGCTTCAGCAAAGCACCACACGGCATTTGCGTCGGCACTTTGGCGGGACCAGGCGTGGCCGACTTTGGTAGAGGAATAGTGTACAGAGTCTATGCTGGCGCCCCCCCTATTGCGAAGGCCTACCGTAGCTTGGGTATTGGGGAGTGCCCCTAGGGCCCTGGCATAGCCTATGTCAATATGCGGGGGCAGCTTATCCGGGGGGACATCCCCGAGGCTAAGGAAGGCGCCGGGGGGCATGTCCCCAGGGGGGAGGGCGAAGCGTTTCTCTTTGCCGGTGCTGTCGGGGATAACAAAAAGCTCCACCCCCCCCAGGGGTACCGCCCTGTCCGTCGGGTTATAAATTTCTATATATTCTTTTTCGGTATCCACGCCTTGGGGGTCCGCCATAATTTCCCAAAGCAACAGCCCCCCCTCCTCAATGGCCACATGGCCCTCCCCCCCTTCGCCCTCAAGGCCTTGGGGGACACAGGCCAACAGGCCGGCCGACAACACAGCGACGCCACACAACCCACCACGTTTTCGTTTCATAGCAACTCCTTTTTAGGGGTACTGCGGGATAAAGAGGGGGGGGGCTAAAACAAGGGAATAAAACGCTGGGCTAAACCGCTACCCCCCCCTTAAAAACGGTAATTTAATTCCAAACGCATGTGCCCGTCGTTGCGCTCCCCGCTGCGTTTTTGGAAAGCGCGTCCAAAAGCCCAGGAGAAGCGGGCCTCCAAATTTTGGGCCAAGGAGGCATTCAAAAAAAGTTTGAGCCACAGCAAATGCCCAAAGCGCTGCATGTCCCCCATGTCCTCCTGCCGCCACAAAAGCCACAAGCTGGGCGCCAACCACCGCCACGCCTTCCACCGTAACTCGGCCTCGGCCTCCATGCCGTTGCGCCACAGGGTGGGGTGCGAGACGAAGCGTTTGCGAAAGCCGCCCGCCCTCAAGAGGAGCGACAGGTTTTTGTGGGGTGCGGCTTTCACCCCCACGGAGGCGCGCAAAGCGTCGCAGAGGCTGCCGGAGGAGGTGTCCGCCTCCTCGGTGCAGAGGGCCTGCCTCAAGGCGAAGAGGTTATGGTGGGAGGAGGAGAAGCTAAAAAAGGGGTGGAGGGGGGGGAGGGCCTGCCACTCCAGGCGTAGGTGGGACTCCAGGTGGAAGGCGCCGCTGGGGGTGAGGCCATAGCTTTGTAGGGTTAGCCACATATTGGCCGAGGCATAGAGGAGCAGCCTGGGGAATTTCCATTGGCTATGGGCAAACAAGCCCCCCTCGTTAATGGCGCGTACCCCCCAAAACATGTCGGGGCCGGAGCGCGGTTTGGCCATGGGGTTTTTGAAACTGGGCGAAAGCCAGCGCAACTCCAGGCCCGAGTGTTGAGGGGGGGTTTCGTTTTCAACGCGCAGCACGGCGGCAAACCCGCCCCCCCCCTCCTCGTCAAAACTGCGGCTGACTTCAGCGGCCAAAAGCCACGCCTCAAGGCGGGCTTGGGCATGGAGGCCCAGGGCGCCGAAAGCGCCGTTGAGTTGGGGGGCCCACGGTTGGAAGCGGGCTTGCAGCGGCAGGCCGAAGCGGTTGTCGGCCATATAGCCCACCAGGCCGAAGGAGAGGCGCGCGGACTGCATATGGAGGGCCATACCCAGGAGGCGCTCCTCATAGGCATTGGCCAAAGTGGTATAGCTATGGCGCAGGGGGGCCTTATTTTTAACAAAAACCGGGGGGGCAGGGCAGTTAGGGGAGGGGGGGAAGGGTAGGGGGCCGGCCGGGGGCGCCGGGCACCCCCCCGGTATAAAAAAAGCATATTGGTATAAGTCCCTGGTTTGCCAGGAGGCCCATAATAACCCCTCCACCTCCCATACCCCCCCTAGAGGCCATAGCCCCTCCAGCGCTAAACCGCGGTAGCCCTCCCTTATGCTGAAGTCCGGCGTTATGTAGTGTTGCTCGCTTTGTTGGCAGCCGCTGCCCAGGGCCGCGGGGCACTCGCGTTTGTTTTCGCGTTGCAGCCCGCTGTGCTCCCCGGTGTCTACGCCGTGGGGCCTTTGGCGGAAGCTGTTGCTGAGGGTGAGTTTTTCGGCAAAGCCCACGCGGAAGTTGCCCAGGGTGAGTCGCCCATTTTTCCATTGGGCCTGGGCGAAGGCGGAGGGCATACGCAGCAAAAAACCTTCGGCGTCGGCACGTAGGGGGGGGCTAGGGCCATAGGCTAGGCCAGGGGCCTGTATGCTTAAATTTTGAGCATAGAGGCGCGTGGCATTCAGGGTTATACCCCCGCCTAAACCCCACCCCCCTAGGGTAGACGCCAAACGCGCCGAAAGCAGGGCCGGGGGGGGACGCTCGTCCGTCCATATGCCGGCTGTTTGGAGTTGTACACGGCCGCTGAGTTGGGCGGCGCTGCGTATAAAGGGGCGCAGTTGCTGCGCTTGCGCCTCGTTGATAAGCCCCCAAAACAGCCATGCGTCCACCCCCCCTAGGCGGCCGTGTTTTTTGCGGTGGGCCAGCAGGGCCTCCACTTCGCTGTGCGAAAGCCCCGGCAACTCCAAAAATTCGGCCTTGCTGGCCGTTTCAGGGAAAACCCCCTCCTGCCAAAGCTGCAAGAGGGCTTCCAAGCTTTCCTCTGAAAGCTCCCCGCGCTCCGCCAAAAGCAGCAAGTCCTCCTCGGAGCGAATGTCGCCCAGCGGCGCTTCATAGAGGGTGGACATAAGGCCCCCCACCACAACCCAAGCTGCCCACGCCACACCTACCTCCCCAACCATGCGTACGAAAACCTGCAACTATATAAAACTATTGGTATATATACACAAATAACCCCCCCAAGTCAACCCAAATGGCTAGGCGAGGGGGGGGGTTTTTGTCAAACTGTAGGGGAGGGTTTTCAGCATGTCCAAAGAGTTTGAGAAAATAGAGCGTTTTATTTCCCTGTTTGGGCCGCCGCCCGCGCCCCGGGGCCCTGGGGATGATGGGTGCCTGTTGCCGGTGAGGGGGGGGCATTTGTGCATGACGACGGACGCCTTGGTGGAGGGGGTCCATTTTTCCAGGAAGCATTTCTCTTTGGAGGAGGTGGGGCACAAGGCGTTGGCAACCAATTTATCGGACTTAGCGGCGATGGGGGCGGCGCCGGATTTTTGGTTATGCGCTTTAGGTTTACCCCCCCGTTTAGGGGGGAGGCAGCTAGAGGCCCTAGCGAGGGGTATGCTGCCTTTAGCCCAGCGTTATAAGCTTAAGCTAAGCGGGGGTAACCTCACCGCCTCCCCGGTATTGAGCATAACCCTCAGTTTAGGGGGTTGGGCTAAAAAGCCCCTGTTACGCTCCGGGGCTAAGGCAGGGGACAAGCTTTATATAGTGGGGGTGTTAGGGGAGGCCTCCGCGGGGCTTTGGGGGATGCAGCGGGGTTTGCGGGTGCCGAAGTGTTTTTTGGAAGCGCAGAAGCGTCCCAGGCCGTGGGTGGAGGCCGCGTTGGCGCTGGCGCCATATGCGCATGCCGCCATCGACGTATCCGACGGTTTGTTGCAGGATTTGGGGCACCTGTGCAGGGCCTCGGGGCTAGGGGCGAGGCTGGAGGGGGGGGCTTTGCCGATTTCCGAAGCGCTTTGGCGTTGTTTTCCGAAGCGGGCTTTGTCCTTTGGGCTGAGGGGGGGGGAGGACTATGCCTTGCTTTTGGCGATTTCCCCGCGGGGGGCCCGGCATATGGAACGCGAGTGGGCAGCTTCGCCGTGGCCCTTGAGTTGTATAGGAAGTTTTATAGACTTACCCGGCATATGGTTAGACGGGCGGCGGATGGGTACGCGGGGTTTTGAGCATTAGGGTAGGCATGAGGGAGGCAACCCCCTCCATAGGAGGCGGAGCAGGTGGGGGTAGTTTTTTTCCTGAGGAGGTGGGTGGGGGCAGGCGTTTTAGGGGGGGGTAGGGGCAGCAAAGGAGGGGAGGCAGCGAGGGGTTATATTTCTCTGGGGTTTTAGGGGAGCAAGCATGTCCATTCGGGTTTTGTTTGTGGAGAGCGACCTTGTATTGGTGGAGTTGTTGACTGCGTGGTTGGGGGAGCGGGGGATGGAGGTGGTTGGCCGCGTAGATTCGATGGAGGGGGCGCTGGAGGCATGTGAGAAGCGCGAGCCGCATTTGGTATTGCTGGCCTTAAGGGTATTGCCGTTTTCCACGGAGGAGTTGTTAAAGCAGATGGGGGCCCGATGGCCGTCCATGCAGGTTTTGGTAAGCAGTTTTTGGGCTACAGGGGAGGAGGTGAGGGGGGCGAAGTGGAGGGGTGCGCAGGGGGGTTTTTCGAGGCCTCCCAGTTTGGAGGGGTTTGAAGAGGCTTTGGGGGCGTGTAGTTGGGAGCGTCCTGAAAGGGGTTAAGGGGCTTTCTTTGGCGAGCGAGCCGGTTTTTGTTTAACCCTCCCAGTGAAAGCTGGCATAGTCCCTTTTCATTGAAACCCATCTCTTACCCATTTCCGTTGGGCCGATATACTCTGTTAAAGGAGTGGAAGTCCGATGATTGGGGGGTTGAGTTTTTGGCGCGCCAGGAAGGTTTGGCGGGTTGCTCAAAACTTGTGCTCCTCAAGACGCTCGCGAAGCCTGTGGCGACGGACCCCACTTTTGTTGCGTTGTTTTTGAATGAGGCGCGCATTGCGGCACGTCTGTCGCACCCCAATATTATACAAATTTATGAATTAAGCGAAGCGAATGGGGAATATTTCATTGTGATGGAATATGTGCATGGGCACCTATTGGACGCCGTATTGGAAACCATGCAGGCCAAGTCACAGTCCTTTTTACCCGTATTGGCAGCGCAGTTGTGCATTCAGGTATTGTTGGGGCTTCATTATGCGCACATGCTGGAGGATGAGCAGGGGCGTTTGCTGAACCTGGTGCACAAGAATTTATGTCCTTCGAATGTACTGCTGGGTTTTAATGGAGCGGTGCAGGTTTGCAATTTTGGCATACCGAGGACAACGCTTTACCAGCCCACGCTTTATGTTGCGCCGGAGCAGCATGTGGACGGGAGGATTGATGCGCGTGTAGACGTCTACGCGACGGGGGTATTGCTGGCGGAGTTGTTGCTTGGAAGGATTCCGCGCCATTGCAGCAGCGCGCAGCAGCTTGTTGAAAGCCTACGGCAGCATTGCGGCATTCACGCTGCGCTGGGCGATATTGTGGCTTGTGCGGTTTCTGCGAAGCGGGGTGAGCGTTTTGAGTCTGCGCGGGAAATGTCGTTGGCTTTGGAGCGTTATATTGAGGCAGCGGGCGCTTCGCAAATAACGGTGGAGCTGTCGAATTTTCTCTATCAACTGTTTGGAAGCGGCACCAACAACCCTTGGCTCGTCTATGAGTCTTCGCCTCGCATACCGGCATTGCTGTTGCCCACTTCCCCCATTGAGAAAGCCCGGGCGAAAGCTTCCATGCAGGCTTTCCATTCAGAAAGGACAGAGGAGACGACGGCAGAAGCAACGTTGGTGACGCAGCCTCAGGAGGAGGCGCCCAAGCCTTTGCCGGCAATGTTGGGGGGGGAGCGTTTCAGCCATTTCAAATGGGTATTGGCCAGTCTTTTGCTACTGGGGTTTTTAGGTGGATTATTTTGGTGGTTATTGGGGGGTTGAAAAAAACAAAGTCCCACACGGTGTGGGACTTTGTGCAACGCCTCATGCCCAGGGGCGGAATCGAACCACCGACACGAGGATTTTCAGTCCTCTGCTCTACCGACTGAGCTACCTGGGCCAACCGACGGCCCAGGTATGCCCAAAGGGCCGCAGCCAGTCAACTCCCAAGTGAAACAAAGCCAAACTCACCCCCCTCTCCTGCCCGGCTTGGCTGCTAAAACCCTACCTCCTCCCCCATAGAAACCCAAAGCTTCCCTATAACAAAACCCTTCGAGGGGTACATTCGTGGCACGCAGGCTTCGCGGCGCTACATTTAACTCGTATCGCTCGACAATCGTCTATGGAAAGCCTCTCTCCTCACTTCAAAATTACGGGAGCTCCCCCTACTCGCGCCATCCTTAACTTGGCTGAAGTCCTCGAAGAGTTTCATAATTTTTGGAAAGTTACCGTCGTGTTGGCCGGAAAAGGCACCGAGCCCTATGAGGTGTTTCGCCTCTGCCGCCTGGAAGGCCGCAAAGGACGCCGCCTCCTGGTATTCGCTTGCGAAGGCGAATTGTCCAACCCAACCCCCTTATTCCAAGCCGGAGTACAAGAAATTCTCCAGTGGCCCCAAGACAAAGGCTCCGCTCGCCTCTGTCTTCAACGCTACCAACAAACCCCCCATAGCCCCCCCCCCTATCCTATGGAGTTTGAAGAAGCCTGGGCTCTCTTGGAGCCAAGCCATAGCGCAGAAGGCCAACTTCAGGACTATGTCGTTTTGGATGCTACCCCTCGTTTTTCACACATATTTGGGCTGCCCGCGCGCGCCCGGTTTTTTGAGCGTTTTGAAGCAAGCAAAGCGGAACTTTTTGAGCCCATGCAACAGTTGTTGCAACAAGGGACTTCTCTGAAAAGCCTGCTGCCTTTGCCCGGGCAGGAAAACGTCTGCCCCGTATCCATGGTGCGCCTTGCTTCCAAAATCCTCATCAACGCGCAGACGGACTTTGTTGAGCCCACCAAAAACTTCGCCAAAGGGCGTTTTGAAACATTGGCGGAGCATACACCCGTCGGCGTCTTTGAAATCGCCCTCGACGGCCAAGTCCTGTTCGCCAATTCCATGTTGATGAACATGATTCAGGCAACTTCGCTGCAGCGGGCTTCCTTGTGGCCACAGCGCATTTTCCCCGAGGACAGAATCAAAGTCTTCAGACAAATCCGCCATGCACAAAAGAATCTCCGCAGTTTTAACCTGGCATGCCGGTTTCGACTCCTCGGCAACAAGCTGGGGTGGTTCCAAATAAAGGGCGCCCCTCTTTTAACTTCCAAAGGCGAATTGGTTTCTTTTGTTGGAACGGTTAGGGACAGCAACGACGACGAGCAAAAATCCTATCAAATGGATGAGGTGCTCAACGCTTTGCCGGTGGGCGTCATCGTCAAAAACCCCGAAACGGGCAACCTGCTTTTCAGCAACGAAGCCTTTCAACACCTGGTCGGTTTTTTCAAAGAGGCCATTCAACCGGACGCCTCCCATCAAGACTTCCATAGCTATTTGAAAACCCGTACGGACATTCTTGAGCAGCTCCGACAAGCCCGTCACTTCGGAAAATCCCAACACCAACTCATGCTCCCCGGAAACAAAGTCCGCAACATTCTGCTCAGCCGCAAAAAAATATATTATGCCGGCCAGGAAGCCATGTTGTGCACCTGCGTCGACATTACGGAGGCGGAGGCCAACAAAAAACAACTCTATTCCATCATTCGGGCTTTGCCCGACATGCTGGTGCGCCTGGCGGAGGACGGCACCGTTTTGGAGTGCCTTAACCCCACCAACGAAAAACGCATGCACAATTTTCAAGTGGGCGCCCACTTTGGAAAATCTCTGCCGTCCAAAGTCTCCGCCGAATTCCTCGCCGCGCTCCTCAATTGGAATGAAAACAAAAAATTGGAGCTTTTCGAATATCACCTCGAAGAAGAAAACAAAGCCCCCTCGGACTTTGAAGCACGTGTCACTTCGCTGGGAAAAAATCAATTCCTCACGCTCATTCGCGACATCACCCAAAGCAAACGCTTTCAGAGCGAGCTCATCAACGCACGTGAATCCGCTATTCTCGCTTCCAGAGCCAAAAGCCAATTTTTGGCCAATATGAGCCACGAAATCCGCACACCCATTAACGGTGTTTTGGGGATGATTGACTTGGCGCTCTCAACACCTCTCTCAAAAGAGCAAAGCGATTATTTGTATACAGCAAAAACTTCCGGCCAAAACCTGCTCTCCATCATCGCCGACATTTTGGATTTGTCGAAAATTGAGGCCGACAAACTCGAAATGGAATCCATCCCCATGTCCTTGGAGCATATTTTGTCCGAAACCTCCAATGCCCTCTCCCATAAGGCTCGCGAAAAAAATTTAGAGCTTATTGTCGAAATGCTCCCAGGTACCCCCGACAAAATTGTCGGCGACCCTACAAGACTTCGCCAAATCCTCACCAACCTTATGGCTAATTCCATTAAATTTACGAACAAAGGAGAGATTTTTGTCCAGGCAAGCGCCATTCAAGAGGGCAACCAAAAAAGGCTCTCCTTCTCTGTCAGCGATACGGGCGTCGGAATCCCCAAAAACAAACTCAGCACCATCTTCGACGCCTTCATTCAAGTGGATGGCTCCATTACTCGCCGCTTCGGAGGCACAGGACTGGGCTTAACCATTACCAAACAGTTGGTCGAAAAACTCGGCGGAGACATTTCTGTCAATTCCGAAGTGAATGCCGGTACCTGCTTTCGCTTCAACCTCCCTTTGGGGCTTTCTCAAAAAGCCGAAGACAACTCCCAACTGTTTGCAAAAAAAACCTGCCTCCTCCTGGAGGGCAACCCAACCATGCGCTGGGTTTTGAAACGCATGCTGGAACAATGGGGCGTCGTTGTCCAAATGGAGAATACCTCCATTGAAGCCATCTCCTTCCTCCAAAAGTCCATAGAGCAACACAGCCTGGACTTCGCCATCGTCGACAACATCAACCCCCACCAGGCCTTCTTGCAATGGCTGGAAAAAAACCAACCCTCCTTCCCCCTCATCCTCCTCCTGCGACAACCCCAAATACGTAAGCCTACCCTCTGCCTACGCCAAACATTCTCCCTCCTGCGCCCCGTGTTCCGCAACTCCATGGAAACCACTCTGCACCACCTGTTCGGTACCCCCAACAAAATGGCCCCCCCCACAAAAACACCGAGGGCCCCAACCTATGAAACCTTGCCCCCACTCCATATCCTCGTCGCAGAAGACAATGCCATTAATGCCAAATTGACGCGTACCCTTCTCGAAAAACAGGGCCACAAAGTCAGCTTGGCCGTCAACGGCCTCCAAGCTGTCCACGCTACCGGAAAAAATTTTTTCGACGTGGTGATTATGGATGTGCAAATGCCCGAAATGGACGGCATCGCCGCTACCCAAGAAATACGCTCCCGCGAAAAACAAAACGGCAGCTATGTCCCCATTATTGCCCTGACGGCCAACGCTATGAAGGGAGACAGCGAAACTTGCCTCAATGCCGGTATGGACGAATATTTGACAAAACCCCTCCAAAAAAAATCCCTCCTGGAGGCTTTGAGCAAAGTCCTCCACTTGAGAACCCCCCCCTCTCCATAGCCCTCAGGCCCTCCTGCGCTTGCCCCCAACCTTGCATAGGAAAACTTTGTTGGACGCCGCTTCATTTGGGGCTTTTGTAAGCCCTCCATAGCTTATATGCAAAACCCTCATGGAGCCTATGGACGAGCCTGCTCTCATTCCCCAACACTCCCTCTGGGGAGAATGGCTGCTGGACGAATATGACGCCACACGCTTGCGCGTCAGCAAACGCCCCAAAGCTTTCCTCCGAGAAATCGGCCGCCAAGCCCTCACCTCCCTCACCGCTTTGGCCATCGCCTTCGCTCTCGCCGTGGGCGTCTATGCCAATACCCTGGACACAGGTTGGCTGGTGTGGCCCCTGGTGGCCCTGTTTTTGCTGGTGGCGGCCTTGGGCTTGCTGGGGACGGTGCGCGCCCTGCGACAGGCCCTCAGAGGCATTCGCCTTGAGGTGGACAGCCAACAGCAAACCCTGTGGGGGGTGGCCGTTGCCCAGGGCATGTGGAGGGGCTATGGGGCCAAAACACAATGCCATGCCCTCCAACAAGTCCGCGCCGTGGTGCTGCATACCTTTCACCGCGCGGGAGCCGAGCGCAGAAGCAACCGCGCCATGTGCGAGCTTGTCGTGGAATTGAAGGACGGCCTGTGCCTCCAAGGCCCCGACGTCTGGGCCCCCCAAACCCTCTGTGACGAAGCCCAGGAGCGCTTGCTCCCCCTGGCACAAGCCATTGCCCATATGGCCCATGCCCCCGTAGAGTTAAAAGCCAGTGGCTTAAATAGGAATAGCCCTAACGTGGATAGTCCGGATAGGGATAACCCCCCTATAGACAGCCCGCCCTCCTAGGCCCCCCCCTGGCTTAGCAACCCCTGGCCCCTATCTAAAAAATAACCAAAAAGAGGCGGAAGCGCCTAGGGGTGCTATATAAAAATTTCAGCTAACCTGAAGGGGAGGACATGAAAGTCGAAACGTTGGCAGAATGCTGTTTGTCCCTGTGCAAAATCCCCAGCCCAACGGGCGAAGAAAAACAAATCGCCGACCATATACACCAGTGGGCGCTCCAGCATTTCCCCCCCGAAGAGGTTGTACGCATCGGCCACTCCCTCGTCGTCGGCCGCCTCCAAAGCCCCCTCCCCACCATCGGCCTCTTCGGCCATTTGGATACCGTCCCCCCCCACCCGGAGGGTACCCCCTTTCGCATTGAGGACGGCAAAGTGTGGGGCCGAGGCTCCACCGACATGAAGTCCGGCCTGGCCGTTATGCTGGGCTTGGCCATGGAGTTGGGGCAGGGGCCCTTGCCCTTTAACCCTATTTGGATTTTTTATGAGGGTGAGGAGGGCAGCTATGAGCAAAACGGCTTGGGGCCTGTCATGCACCACTTGCCCGCCCTGCGCCACATGGCCTTCGGCATTGCTTTGGAGCCTACGGACCAAACCATGATGCTCGGCTGTATGGGCAGCATGCACCTCTCCCTTACCCTGCAAGGCAAGGCCGCGCACTCGGCCCGCCCTTGGCAAGGGCAAAACGCCATCCACGCAGCGGCCCCCCTGCTCCACATGCTGCTGGCCCGACAACCCCATGAGGTGGATGTGGAGGGTTATGTCTTCCGCGAAGTCCTCTCGGCCACCTGGGCGCGCGGCGGCAAGGCGCTCAACGTTATTCCAGAGCGCTTTGAACTCAACCTCAACTACCGTTTCGCCCCGGGTAAAACCATAGAGGAGGCCTTTAGAGAAATGCAAAACCTGCTGGGCCCCTATGGTTACCTCTATGTGACGGATGCTTCCCCCCCGGGTAAGGTTTGTAGCCATAACCCCCTCTTCCAAAAACTCCTAAGAGATACTGGCCTGCCTACCCAACCCAAACAGGCTTGGACGGACGTCGGCCGCCTCTCCAGCCTCGGCATTGAGGCCGTTAACTTCGGGCCCGGCGAAACCGCCGCCGCCCACCAGCAAAATGAGTGCGCCAGCCTGGAGTCCATCGCCACAGTCTATGCGTGCCTGAAAAAATTCCTCTCAACACCCTAGGAATGTAGGTATATGCTTAGCTTCGGGGCTTCGGTGGGGGGTAAGAAATTCTCCATCAACCCTCGGAGAGTTTTTAGACGGAAAGGGCGACGAATGAGCAACAGTCCATTGGTAGGCTATACCCAAATATCCCCCAACAGCACCAACCCAAGGAAGGACAGCATAAAGAAAATTACCATCCACCACATGGCCGGCAACCTCTCCGTAGAAAACTGCGGCAAAGTGTTTGCCCCGGCTTCCAGGCAGGCCAGCGCCAACTATGGCATAGGCACCGACGGGCGCGTCGGCATGTATGTCGAAGAGAAAAACAGGGCGTGGACTTCTTCCAATGCCGCCAATGACAACCAGGCCGTCACCATTGAAGTCGCCAATGACAAAACAGGCGGCGACTGGCACGTCAGCGACGTCGCCCTCGCCAAGTTGGTGGACTTGTGCACGGACATTTGCCGACGCAACGGCATTCAAAAGCTGGTTTATACGAATGACGCTGCGGGGAATTTGACGCGCCACAATATGTTTGCGGCTACCGACTGCCCCGGCCCCTATCTGCAAAGTCAATTCCCCTATGTGGCCGAAGAGGTCAACAAGAGGCTGAACCCACCCCCCCCTGCCCTACTCTCCTATGTCGTCCGTATAACGGCCAATGAGTTAAATATACGCACAGGCCCCGGTACCGGCTTTAGCGCCAACGGCTCCATTAAGGACAAGGGGGTTTATACCATTGTTGAGGAGGCCGAGGGTCCCGGCGCAAAAAAATGGGGCAAACTCAAAAGTGGCCTAGGGTGGATTAGTTTGGACTATACAACACGTGTTTAAGGGTTTACAGACCGGTTTCAATTTGACATGAGATCGAGGCGGACGAGGCTTTTGTGAGGGGAGTGCACTTAAGTGCATGACCCGAACAAAAACGAGTCCAACGAAGAGAAAGTGGCAAAGTGGAAGCGGTCTAGGGCGGCCTCCTCAGCCACAATATAAAAAAGAGGGGCCCCCCCAATAAGGCCGTAATCGCCCCTACCGGCAGCTCCGTATGCAGGCTGCGAAACAACAGCCGACTCAACATGTCTGCCAAAATGAGAAAGGCCGCACCCAAACCGGCACACCCCGGAAGGACTTTGCGCATGTCCGCACCCAACAAGCGCCGTACCAGGTGCGGAATCAGCAAACCCACAAAGCCGATGAGTCCCGAAAAAGCCACCGCCAAAGCCACCGAGAGGGAGCACAAAAAATAGAGTTGGCGGTGCAAGCGGCGTACGTTGAGGCCCAGGCTTTGCGCGTCCTCGTCTCCAAGGCTGAGGGCATTCAACTGGCTGGCCTTGGCCCACAAAAGCCCGAAACTCAAAAACTGCGCAAAGGCCAAACCCCAAAGCGTTTGGGGGGTTTCATAGCGCAATACCCCGGCGAGCCAAAACAACAACTCCCCCAACCTCCCCGGCTCCGTTAAAGCGCGTAAAAGCGAAATAAGCGCCATTGCAAAAGCGTTAAACATAACGCCGGCCAGGAGTATGGAAGGGCCAGGCCCTAGGCGAAACCCTACCCAGAGAATAAACACGGTAGCCAACAAAGCCCCCAGCAAGGCCAACAGCGAGGAGCCTGACAAAAAGCCTACCCCCGACAAGCCCAGGGACATGGCCACACTCGCCCCCAGGGCTGCCCCCCCTGAAACCCCTAAAATAAAGGGGTCCGCCAGAGGGTTTCGCAAAGAGGTTTGCAAGACGGCGCCTGAAACGGAAAGCCCCATGCCCACCAGTCCGGCGAGGGCCACGCGCGGAAGCCGCAGGGAGAAGAAAATTTCAAATTCAGGGCTTAAGCTGTTGGACAGTTGGCTCAAGTCCAGGCGGGTCTCTCCTATCAACAAAGCCGCGAGGGCACAGGCCAGGGCCACACAGGCACTGAGTATAGATATACCTAAGGGGTTGAGGGGAGAGCGCAACATGAAGGGGGGTTTTATCTCGCCTGCGGCGGGCAATAAAAATATTTCTTTTTTGCCCCTCCGGGGGGGGTAGGGGGTAGTTGTTAAAAGCTCAGGGCTGTAGGGGGTAGAAAGATTCTTTTCGCCCCTCCGGGGGGGTTGTTGGTGCTGGGCCTGCGGCCCGGCCGTCTCCGCTGCGCGGCTGCCGTAGGTTTCGCCTACCGGCGAGTCACTTTTTTGTGTGACAAAAAAGTAACCAAAAAAACACCCTCTGGGGCCCTGCGGGGCTTAGGCAGCACTCGCGACCCCCTCG